>NZ_JBVIHP010000026.1:0-152010 GCF_055570235.1 Streptomyces sp. NPDC031274
CCGACGTCCTCTTCGCGATGCTCCGCGACGGCACCTTCTACGAAGCCCAACCCGCCCCAACCCCTTGACCAAAGTCATAGGGGCACCCCCCCCCACCGAAACCCGAGTGTGACCTTCGCCTCCCCGAGGCACCCCGCGCCAACCCTTGGCCGCGTAGTTACTGGCAAGTAGCATGGACGAGGAAAAGCGCCGCCAGGCGCCCCGCACCCTGGAGGAGAGCCATCGTGCCTCGTACCGTCAGGGACGTCGTCTTCGTAGATGGCGTCCGCACCCCGTTCGGCAAGGCGGGCCCGAAGGGCATCTACCACGAGACCCGTGCGGATGACCTGATCGTGAAGGCCATCCGGGAGCTGCTCCGCCGCAACCCGGCCCTCGACCCCGCCAAGATCGACGAGGTCGCCATCGCCGCGACCACGCAGATCGGCGACCAGGGTCTGACGCTGGGCCGCACCGCCGGGATCCTGGCGGGCCTGCCCCAGTCCGTGCCCGGCTACTCCATCGACCGCATGTGTGCGGGCGCGCTGACCGCCGTGACGGCGACCGCGGGCTCCATCGCGTTCGGTGCGTACGACGCCGTCATCGCCGGTGGCGTCGAGCACATGGGCCGCCACCCCATGGGCGAGGGCGTCGACCCGAACCCCCGGTTCGTGAGCGAGAAGCTCGTCGACGAGTCCGCCCTCTTCATGGGCATGACCGCCGAGAACCTGCACGACCGCTACCCGAGCATCACCAAGCAGCGTGCCGACGAGTACGCCGTGCGCTCGCAGGAGAAGGCCGCCAAGGCGTACGCCAACGGCAAGATCCAGCAGGACCTGGTGCCCGTCTCCGTACGACGGACCAACGAGGAGGCGGGCGAGACCGGTTGGGGTCTGGCGACCGCCGACGAGCCGATGCGTCCCGGCACCACCCTGGAGAGCCTCGCCGGCCTCAAGACGCCGTTCCGTACGCACGGCCGCGTCACCGCCGGTAACGCCGCGGGCCTCAACGACGGCGCCACGGCGTCGATCATCGCCTCCGAGGACTTCGCCCGCGAGCACGACCTGCCGGTCAAGATGCGGCTCGTCTCGTACTCCTTCGCGGGTGTCGAGCCCGAGGTCATGGGCTACGGGCCCATCCCGGCCACCGAGAAGGCGCTCGCCCAGGCGGGCCTGTCCATCTCCGACATCGGTCTCTTCGAGATCAATGAGGCCTTCGCCGTGCAGGTGCTCGCCTTCCTGGAGCACTACGGCATCGCGGACGACGACACGCGCGTGAACCAGTACGGCGGCGCCATCGCGTACGGCCACCCCCTCGCCTCCTCCGGCGTGCGTCTGATGACGCAGCTGGCGCGGCAGTTCGAGGAGCAGCCGGACGTCCGCTACGGCCTGACGACGATGTGCGTCGGCTTCGGCATGGGCGCCACCGTCATCTGGGAGAACCCGAACCACAAGGACGCCGGAGGCGACAAGTGAGCAGCTCCACCACTGAGCTTCTGAAGGGCGCGGCCGAGCTGTTCCCGGACGAGGTCGTCACGCAGGCGCACGTACGCCACCTCGACCTGCCCGCGGGCGCCGGGCGCTTCGCGCTCATCACGCTCGACAACGGCTTCGACCACACCAAGCCGACCACCTTCGGTCCGGGCTCGCTGGCGAACCTGAACACCGCCATCGACCAGGTCGAGAAGGAGGCGGCCGAGGGCACGATCGTCGGCGTCGGTGTCACCGGCAAGCCGTTCATCTTCGCCGTCGGCGCCGACCTCAAGGGCGTCGAGATCCTCGGCCGCCACGAGGACGCGCTGGCCATCGGCAAGGGCGGCCACGAGGTCTTCAAGCGGCTCTCCGGGCTGGCTGTGCCGACGTTCGCGTACTACAACGGCGCTGCCATGGGCGGCGGTGTCGAGGTCGGTCTGCACTGCTCGTACCGCACCGTCTCCAAGGCGCTTCCCGCCTTCTCGCTGCCCGAGGTCTTCCTCGGTCTCGTACCGGGCTGGGGCGGCTGCGCGCTGCTCCCGAACCTGATCGGCGCCGACAAGGCCGTCTCGGTCATCATCGAGAACTCGCTGAACCAGAACCGCCAGCTCAAGGGCAAGCAGGTCTTCGAGCTCGGCATCGCCGACGCGCTCTTCGAGGGCGCCGACTTCCTGGAGCAGTCGCTGATCTGGACGGCCTCCGTCCTCAACGGCTCACTCACGGTGGAGCGCCCCGAGATCGACCGCGGCGAGGCCTGGGACGCCGCTGTGGCGCGTGGCCGCGGCATCGCGGACTCCAAGGTGCACGGTGCGGCCCCGGCCGCCTACCGCGCCCTGGAGATCATCGAGGCCGCCAAGGACGGCGACCTGCAGCAGGGCTTCGACGCCGAGGACAAGGCGCTCGCCGACCTCATCATGGGCGGCGAACTGCGCAGCGGCATCTACGCGTTCAACCTCGTCCAGAAGCGCGCCAAGCGCCCGGCGGGTGCTCCGGACAAGAACCTGGCGCGCCCGGTCACCAAGGTCGGCGTCGTCGGCGCCGGTCTGATGGCCTCGCAGCTCGCGCTGCTCTTCCTGCGCCGCCTGGAGGTGCCGGTCGTCCTCACCGACATCGACCAGGCCCGCGTCGACAAGGGTGTGGGCTACGTCCACGAGGAGATCGACAAGCTCCTCCTCAAGGGCCGCGTCAACCAGGACAAGGCGAACCGCCTCAAGGGCCTGGTCTCCGGTGTCCTGGACAAGGCCGAGGGCTTCTCCGACGCCGACTTCATCATCGAGGCCGTCTTCGAGGAGATCGGCGTCAAGCAGCAGGTGTTCGCCGAGGTGGAAGCCGTCGCTCCGGCGCACGCCATCCTCGCCACCAACACCTCCTCGCTCTCGGTCTCCGAGATGGCGTCGAAGCTGAAGCACCCCGAGCGGGTCGTCGGCTTCCACTTCTTCAACCCGGTCGCGATCCTCCCGCTCCTGGAGATCGTGCGCGGCGAGCAGACGGACGACGCCTCCCTTGCCACGGCCTTCGGTGTCGCCAAGAAGCTGAAGAAGACCGCGGTCCTGGTGAAGGACGCCCCGGCGTTCGTCGTGAACCGCATCCTCACCCGCTTCATGGGCGAGATCCAGAACGTCATCGACGAGGGCACCCCGGTCGACGTGGCCGAGAAGGCCATCGAGCCGCTCGGCCTGCCGATGTCGCCGCTGGTGCTCCTGGAGCTGGTCGGTCCCGCCATCGGTCTGCACGTCTCCGAGACGCTCAACCGCGCCTTCCCCGAGCGCTTCACGGTCTCCCCGAACCTCGCGGCGGTCGTCAAGGCCGGCAAGCGCGGCTTCTACGTCTACGACTCCGGCAAGCCGGAGCTGGACCCCGAGGTCGCGGCTCTCCTCAAGCAGGGCGATGTCGTCCTGACCGAGAAGCAGGTCCGCGACCGCGTGCTCGACGCCGTGGCACAGGAGATCGGGCTCATGCTCGACGAGGGTGTCGTCGCCGAGGCCCAGGACATCGACCTCTGCCTGATCACCGGTGCGGGCTGGCCCTTCCACCTGGGCGGCATCACGCCGTACCTGGACCGTGAGGGTGTCAGCGAGCGGGTCAACGCCAAGCGGTTCCTCGCGCAGGGCGTGGCGAGCGTCCCGGCGTAACTCTTCGCCCCGACACGTCAACACGGCTGGGCCGTACGGGATTCACTCCCGTACGGCCCAGCCGTCGTTCTCGTGCCCCCGAAAGGCGTCAGAGCTGGGTCCACGCCTCCAGGGCGAGCCCCTTCTCCGCCTTCTGGCGGGCGAGCCGAAGCGTCCCGTCGGCGCCGACCGCCGCGATGACCACGCGGCCGTGCGCGTCGAGGGCCAACGCCGGGGCGCCGACGCACGGTTCGCCGGTCTCGGCCCACCACAGCCCGGCGTCCTCGTCCTCGGTGGGGAACGCGGCGATCGCCGGGCGCCCGGTGCTCGTGCGGTGCGCGAGGACCGTGCAGTCGTGGCCGTCTATGGTCGTCCGCACGGCCGCCGTGGCCTCGGTTCCGGGGGCGCCGCCGAGCGGGAGGGCGGGGCCGCCGTCCGCGAGGCGGTGGGCCAGGACGCCGCTGCCGTGGGCGTCTGCGGCGTAGTACGTGAGGCGGTCGGGGGCGGTCTCCAGGGCCGTGCCGGAGCCGGGGACCGGGGCGAGCGGCACGTCGTCGGCGCGCAGCAGCTCACCGCCACGCTCCTCCTGGGCCCAGCGCAGGGTCGCCTCGGCGCCGGGCGCGAGGACCTCCACGCGGCCCGCGGACGTGGCGAGGGCGACGATGCCGTCCAGGGCCTTGCGGACCTTGAAGTCCTTCCAGCCCTCCCACTTGCCGCCCTTGCCCTCGCGGCGCATCCGGACACTGTTGACCGCGTCCCGTACGAAGACGTGGACCGTGCCCGCGGCGTCGACCGCGGCTGCGGGAGCGCCGAGGTGCGGCGCGCGGTCTACGAGCTTGGTGTGCGGGTTGCCCAGGGACCGCCAGTCCATGAGGGGGCGCCCCGACTGGTACTGGACCGAGTGCACGATGTCGACGGCTGTCTTTCCCTCGCCGTCGAGCTTCTCCCTGCGGCCGAAGAAGTGCACGTAGCCGTCGGCTCCCTGTGCCAGGGTGAGGTAGGTCAGGTCGGGCACCTCGAAGAACTCCGGTCCCGTCCAGTCGGGGCCGCCGGGCGCGCTCTCCGTCCAGCGCAGCAGTCCGTCCTCGGTGCGGGTGTACGCGGTGAGGCGGCCGTCCCGGCCGCGCAGCAGCCAGCGGGCGCTCTCAAGGACACCGGTGCTCACGGTTCTCGGCCTCGACGACATGACTCGGCGGCACCCCTTCAACGTCCATATCCACGTCCACGTACGCACAACGTTCCACTTGTTAGTTTACGTTTGCCGTATGAGAACTCTCGTCGTGGTGGACGCCGCGAACGTCGTCGGGTCCGTACCCGACGGCTGGTGGCGTGATCGCCGCGGTGCCGCGGAGCGGCTGCGGGACGGGCTCGTGGGGTACGCGGAAGAGGGCCTGCCGGGATATCCGGGGCCGCTGGAGATCGTCCTCGTGGTCGAGGGCGCGGCGCGGGGCGTGGATTCCGTGCCCGGCGTACGCGTCGAGAGCGCGCCCGGCAGCGGCGACGACCGTATCGCGGAGCTGGCCGCCGAGGCCGACGGCCGCCCCTGCCTCGTCGTCACGGCCGACCGCGAACTGCGGGGCAGGGTGGCCGAGTCGGGGGCCCGGTGCGCGGGCCCCCGTACGGTTCGCCCCTAGGGCTGCCCTGGAGAGGATGCTCTAGAGCCGCTTCGCGCTCCGCAGGGTGGAGGCGTAGTAGCCGTTGCCGTCGAGGCGCGATGTGCCGCCCTTGTCGCCGATCGTCGGACCGTTGACCTCTTCGCGGCTGGAGATGAAGAGCTTGTGGCCGTCGGCGTCGTGGCCGAGGAAGATCCCCACGTGGTCCAGGCGCTGCTTGGTCCGGGCATCCAGTTTGAAGAAGACCAGGTCACCGGGTTGGACGACGTCGATGGACTTGGGTCGGTCCGCCGAGCCGACGCCCTTGAGCTTGATGACGTCCGTACCGGCCTTGCCGCGCGCCATGCCGTTGGCGGTACGGGGCAGGCCGTCGCCCGCCTGGTCGTTGGCCATCAGGGGGTAGCGGGCGCGGTAGCCGAAGACCGTGCGGACGAAGCCGGAGCAGTCCATGGAGCGGGCCCGTACCTTCTCCGGCTGGATGGTGGTGCCGTTGCGGAACGTGTACGGGATGCCGAGGTAGTCGAAGAAGTCCGACTGTTCGAGGCGCAGGTCGTTGCCCGCGCTGCCGTCGGGGTTGAGGGGGCCGAAGTTGGCGTCGCCCGCGTAGGCGATGCCCTCGTCGTCCTTCTTGACCGGTGCGCCCTCCACGTACTGGAAGGCCATCGCGAAGATGTCGTCCTCCTCGCTGCCGGAGAACTCCTTGTACCAGTCCTTGAACCACTTCTCCTTCTCGGCGCCCTCACGCCAGTTCTCCGGCATCAGGCGTACCCAGTCGTTCGTCACGACGCGGGACTTGGTGTTCGCGGGCTCGGTGAAGGTGCGGCTGGGTCCTGTCAGCGTCGCGCTGCGGGCGCCGTCCGTGAAGGTGGCGATGACCTTGCCGCCCTCGGTGCGCAGGACGGAGCGGTCGGGGTTCTTGAGGCGCTCCCACTTCTGCTTCCCGCTCCCCGGTTGCCCGTTGCTGTTCTGCAGGCCGCCGGGAGTGTCGGTGACGGCCTGCACCTTGGGTGCTCTGGCTTCTTCGTCCTTGCGCAGTTCCACGGTCAGGTACGCGCTGCCCGCGAGGAGGGCGAGCACGGTCGCCGCGTGCAGGACGGGACGCTTCTTCTTGGGCGGCATGAATGACTCCTGGGAATCAGGCGGACGGCATGAAGCCGAGGAGGATCCCGGCGGTGAGGACGACGTAGGCCATGAGCGTCACCGAGCCCGTGGCGAGCAGGGTCGGGCCCTTGGGCTGGCGCACCAGCTGATAGGCGATCAGGCCGGGGACGATGAAGCCGAGGGTCTGGTTCGCGTACATGAGCGGGAACTCGATCGAGAGCACGATCATCACGGTCGCCTGGAGGGTGACGCCGAGCAGGACGACCGCGGCGAAGAGCCGCTTGCCGTACAGGATCACGTACTTCTGCATCAGCAGGGTGCCGACGTAGGTCAGCACGGTCACGCCGAGCACCATGGCCGCGCGCTGGAGGTCCTCGACGAGGGTCAGGGCGAGCCAGCCCGGGGTGATCATGCCGCCGGGCGAGAGGTTGGTCGTCAGATAGCAGACCAGGGAGAAGAGCAGCCCGAGCGCGATACCGACCGCGGCGATCTCGGGGGTGAGGACGGAGGGAATCAACGGGGCTCTCCTGGACTGTGCCACTGCTGGTTGTCGTCTTGGGCGGGCGGTACGGGCGGCACCCGCGGCTCGAACATGCCGCGGGGCGCGGGGGGCTGGGGACGCGGCTGCGGCTCCTGGGGCGGGTACTGCTCGTGCGGCGCGTGCGCCTCGTACCGCTGGTCCGGGGTGCGCTGCACGGGAACGTGGACCTGCGGGACCTGCGTCTGCGGGAGCTGGACCTGCTGGAGCTGGGCCGTGGAGTACCGCGACTCGTACGCCTCCGGATAGTGCTGGTACGGATCGACGTGCGGCTCGTAGAACGGGGCGGGCTCCTCGGGGGCCGTCTCCTCGCTCTCGTCCGGTGGCAGTTCCGCGAGGCGCTCCAGGAGCAGCTCGCCCTGGCCGTGGATGTTGCCGATCGCCACGAGCGAGGAGTCGGCGCCGAGCTGCGCGAGCATCTCGGCCATGAACTCCTCGGGGTCGCGCCGGTCGCCGCCGAGGTCCACGGCGCGCCCGCGCCACTCGGCGGGGATCGCGTCGATGGCGGACTTGGCGGGGTGGCCGATGACGAAGACCTTCTCCGGCTGGAGGTCGGGGATGATCTCGCCCATCTGGCCGTTGCGCTCGACACGGTCGGGACGGCAGTTGATGACCACGTGCAGCGGGCGGTGGATGGCGCCGAGGTCGAGCAGCTGGTTGATGTTCATCAGCGTCGACTCGGGGTCGTTGGCCGCGAAGACGTTGGCGAAGCGCACCTTCTTGCCGTCCTCGGTGGCGTACCGCTCGACCGAGAGGACACCGGGGTCCGGCGGGGCGTCGTACATGCCCTGGAGTGCCACCTCGCGGCCGACGCCGAGGAGCTCGGCGACCTTCAGCGCGATCGCCACGTTCTCCTTGAAGGTGAACCAGCTGAAACCGCGCAGCTCGTCGTCGCTCACCGTCTGGGGGTCCGCGTAGATCAGCTCGCAGTTCCGCGCGTCCGCCTCTTCCTTGAGGATGTCGAAACGATCCTGCTCGGCGGTGACGCAGATCCCGCCCTCCGGCATGGAGCGCGAGAGGGAGCGCGCCACGTCGTCGAGGGTCGGACCCATCTCGGCGAGGTGGTCCTCACGGACGTTGCAGAGCACGCCGATCGTGGAGCGGATCAGCTTGGACTGGTTGATCTCCTGGAGCGCGGGCATGACGGCCATGCACTCGATGACCAGGGCGTCCGGGTTGTACGCGGCGGCCCGCCGCACGATGCCGATCTGCTCGACGACGTTGGCGATGCCGAACTTGCGGTAGACGGGCTCCTCGGTGGCGTCCGGGTGGATGAACCGGGCCGCGGTACCGGTGGTCTTGGCGACCGTGTTGAGCCCGCCGCCCCGCAGGGCGCCCGCGCAGAGGCGGGTGATGGAGGACTTGCCGCGGATGCCGTTGACGAGGACCCGCGAGGGAATGTGCTCCAGGTTGGTGAAGTGCCGCCGCTGTTCGACGACTCCGGCCACCAACAGGATGGCGCCGCACACCACGAGCACGGTGTAGAGGAAGAGCACGGGGTTCAGTTCCTTCCGGCGAGGTCGGCCGTGACGCCGTCCCGCTTGCGCTGGGTGCCCGTCGGCAGCTGCTGCCGCAGGAGTTCCAGGCTGCGGGTGACGGCGCCGACCTCGTCGTGGTGGCGCGGGTAGAGGACGGTGCGACGGTCCCCGTCGGCGAGCGCCTCGGCCTGGTCGGCGAGGTGCCGCAGCGGCCGTACGACGACGATGTGCAGCCAGCCGAGACAGGCGGCCGCGGCGGTGATGCCGAGGAGACCGGCGAGGACGGTGCGGTTCTGGAGGCTGTACTCGGGGATGGCGAGGCTCGACGCGGGCTGCCAGCTGAGCACGGTCCAGCGCAGGGAACCGGCGGCACCGCCACCCGCGAAGGGCGCCGCGGCCGCGATCTCGATCCCGTCGCCACCACCGCGGTAGAGGACGCCACTGGGGCGCGGGCTGAGGCCCACCTTCTGGCCGGTGCCCTCCGCGAGCGCGTCGAGCCGTCCGTTGGGCAGGCTCTCGAACTCGCGGTAGCCGGTGTTGGCGCCGATCACCTTGCGCTTCTCGTCGACCACGCGGACCTCACCGAGGCCGGGACGCTTGAGCAGCGAGTTGAGGAACTCGATACGGAACTCGCCGACCACGGCGGCTCCTTCACGGCCCGGCACCTCGGCGGTACCGAAGATGACCGGCTCCTTGCCGCCCTCGTCGACGACCCGGATGGCCTCGTTCGACGGTCCCTCGCCGGACGGGCTGCGCGGGTCGTCGCCCGCCTTCGCCAGGACCTTGCCCCGCGCGTCGAGCACGTAGAGGGACTGGTAGCGGCCGTGCTGGTTCAGGGTGCTCTCAAGGACCTTGGCCATGTCGGAGGCCTCGGTGCGGTCACCCATGAGGGAGGCGACCGATGTGAGGTCGGCGTGGCCCTCGTTGAGGGCGCGGCGGACCCGGTCGGTGAGGGTGTCGGTGCGTTCCCGCTGGTCGTTGACCATCTGCTGGGGTACGACGACGGTGTCGCCCGCGCGGTTGAGCATCAGCATGAGCGGCGCGGACCACGCGAGCAGGAGCACCGCGCAGACCCCGATCAGGGTGCGGCTGCCGAACCTGCGGCGGCGTGCGGGCTCCGGATTCGTGTCGGCGGGAGCGCCGAGCAGCTGGCGGCGCAGCCGTTCGAGGGCGGCGCCGATGCGGGCCGCCTCGCCGCGGCGCGGTACGGAGACCGGCCGTTCGAGGTCGCCCCGGGTCAGCCTGCGGCCTTCGAGGAACAGCTGGATCAGCGGGCGCTGCACGGTCCGCAGGAGCAGGAAGACGGTGGCGCCGCCGATAAGCAGCAGGGCGGCCGCGGCGAAGAGGCCGAAGGCCGAACTGCTGGTGGCCGTCGGGTCCTCGGCGACGGGGACCATCGCGACGACGCTCAGGCCGAGCCGGGTGGCCACGGTGGCCTCCCCCGCCTCGGGCCCGGCGAGGCTCGCGTAACCGCCGATGGCGCGCTCACCGAGGTAGCGCTCGCCGGTGAGATGGCCGCTGACGCCGAGGAAGCCGCCGGAGCCTGGCTCCTTGGACTTGATCGGGTGCGCGCGGGTCTTCTTGGCCGCGGTCGCGGCGAAGGACGTGAGCTGCTTGTTGGACTGCTTGACCTCGTCGCGCTGCAGATCGGTGAGGACCTGCTCGGGCTCGGGGATGCCGTCGGTGCTGAGTACCTTGCCGTCCTGGCCGACGACGGCGATGGAGCGGAACTTGCCGAGGCTGATGCCGGGGAAGCGCAGGCTGCCCGAGGCGACGAGGAGCTGCTGCGGCTGTCCCTTCCAGGTGAGCAGGGCAAAGGAGAGCAGGCGCGTCTCGCCGTTCTCCATGCGCACCATGCGCGGGGCGAGACCGTCGTCGTCCGCGAGCTTGCCGCGGTCGATGGCGGTCAGCGGCAGGTTCTCACCGCGGGCGGCGAGGAGCTTGCCCGATGAGATCTCGACGACCGCGGTGCCCATCCACTTCTGGTAGACGCTGCCGATCTTGTCGAGGACGGCGTCGGCGGGCACCGGCTCGCCCGCGCTGAAGAGCTCGGCGGTCCGGGTCAGGTCGGTGACGGACTCGTCGATGGAGGCGCGCAGCGCGATGGCGCCGTCCTCGGCGAAGTGCTGCTGAGACGACTTGATCGCCTTGGGTACGGCTTCCTGGCCGGCGCGGCCGAGGGTCAGGGCGGTGATGCCCGCGAGGGCGAGGAGCAGAACCGACAGCACAGCGATGGGCGGACGAATGCCACCCAGCAGGGACATGTCGGTTCTTCGGCGGACCTTGTGCCGCCGCTTCGAACGCGAAGCGGCCAAGGGAGGCTCCTCTCCTGGAGTGACGCGGGGACGGGGGTGACACGGGAAGGCATCAGCGCAGAGTGATGCGTTCCGGAGTGCTTGGACCTACGAGACACCAGAAGGGATGTACGAGATATGGGAAATGTGAGCTAGCTCGCGCTGATCGCCCGACAACCCTTACGTCAGGAGACGCACGACTCCTCCGCCAGCCGATGCAGGCGGAGGCGACGGCGGAGGCCCACGGCGGAAGCCACGCCGGATCCCACGGCGCAGCAGCTCGCGTCAGCTGCCGGGCAGCGCCTCCAGCGGCTCGAGGCCGTCCTTGCTCGCGCCCCGGTTCAGGAGCGTGCCCTGGGTGCGCTCGAACGCGAGGCGGTAGCGGGAGCGTTGCTCCTCGCTGAGGCCGTCACCGTCCCGCAGCGTGGCGGCCAGGTCCAGGAGCCGGTGGTCCTGGACCGCGTCCTTGGGCAGGGCGCCCGCCTCGTCCGGGTCCGGCGGGATGTCGACGAACGTCGGCACGTACTTGGCGTCGACGTCCCACTTCCCGCCCCGCTTGACGAACTCGAACCAGCCGATGGCGCCTTCTTCGGTCAGCCCGTTCGGCACGTCGTGCCGGGCGATCTGGTTGCCGAGTCCGTACGCGACCCAGGTGCCGTCGACCTTCTCCATCGGCTGGACGACGTGCGCGTGGTGGCCGATGACGAGGTTGACGCCGGTCTCGCGGGCGATCCTGCGGGCCAGCTTGAGCTGCGAAGAGCTGGCGTTGGGCTGGTTCTCACGCCCCCAGTGGATGCTGAGGATCACGACGTCGGCGCCCGCCGCGCGCGCCTTCTTCTCGGCGGCGGCGATCGCGTCGAACTTGTTCTGGTTCACGATCCACGGCTTGCCCTTGGGGACCTCGCGGCCGTTGAACCCGAACGCGAACGCTATCTGCGCGACCTTGACGCCCTTCACCTCGGTGATGAGCGGTTTACCCGCTTCCGCCGCGCTGCGCGCCGACCCCGTGTGCCTCAGGCCCGCCTTGTCGAGCGTGTTCAGGGTGCGGGTGACTCCGGCGGGACCGTGGTCGAGCGTGTGGTTGGACGCGGTCGAGCACTGGTCGTAGCCGACGTCCTTGACCGCCGTGGCGATCTGCGGCGGCACGAGGAAGTCGGGGTAGCTCTGGAAGGGGCCGCCGGGTTTGCCCACCACCGGCTCGAAGTGGCAGATCCCGAGGTCGGCCTTGCTGATGACGGGTTTGATCCCGGCCATCATCGGCCCGAAGTCGATGCCCTTCTCGCCCTTGCCCGTGGCCTTGGCGTCCTTGCGGGCCTGATCGGTCAGTTGCGGGTGGATCAGGATGTCGCCCGCCGCGGCGACGGTGAACGAGGGGCCGCCGTCGGCGGCGGGCTTGTCGTCGTCGCCGAAGGGGCCGCAGGCGGTGGCGGTGCCGGCGAGCAGGAACGCGGAGGCCGCACAGGTCACAAAATGCCTGCGGGAAGGACGTGTCATCACAGGGATATCTTTATACGACCATGAAGTACTCCCGCACCCGACTGATGACGATCGCAAAGAAGCTCGGGGTCGCCGCCGCCGTGACGGCGGTCGCCCTCAGCCTCGTGCAGTGCGAGGCGACCCCCTCGGACACCTCGGCCCCCTCGGGCACATCGGACCCCTCGGACAAGGGCCACAAGCCCTCCGGCCGCCCTGCCCTGGAACGGCTGATCACCGACTACACCGCCGGCTTCCACGAGGACAGCGGCTACCGCCACCCCACGCGCGAGGACCGGCGCACGATGGCCGCGGGCGTCGCACTCCTCCTCGACCACCAGCGCACGGAGGCCGAGCGCCGCCTGAGCGACGTGGACTTCGCGGTGCGCACGGTCACCGACAGGGCGAGCGGCCGACGGTTCGCCGAGGTCGCCGACCGCTCCGAAGGCGGCGCGGCACCGCGCGGCTGGGGGCGCGTCTACATCGACCTCGAATCGCCCGTCCGCTGGTCGGTCCAGATCCCCCACCCCGTCGCCGACCGGTACACGGAACGGCTCGGCGCAGAGCTCCTGAGCCGCTCCCCCGGTGGCGTACTGGTCGTCGCGGGAGCACATCGCAAAGCCGGGCGCGGTGACGCGGCGGATGTAGCGCACCGCAGGGACAGCGTTTTCCACGCGCTTTGCGCCGAACTCGTACGCCGTGGGCTCCCCGGCGTGCAGCTGCACGGGATGGATGACGACTCCGCGCCGAAGCACGATGTCGTCGCCTCCACGGGCCGGGGCAGGGAGGCCGTCGCCGAGGGCCGCGACCTCGCGGACGCGCTGCGGGAGCGGGGTTACGACGTCTGCCGGGCCTGGGCGAGGTCCTGCCCGCTCGCGGGCCGCACCAACGTGCAGGGGCGGACGGCGGCGGCGCACGATGTGCCGTTCCTGCACGTCGAGTTCGGCGCCCGCATCCGCGAGGACCGCGCCCGCTCGCGGGAGACGGTCGAGGCGCTGGCAGACGTCACGCGCACATGGCGGCGCGACGGCTAGCCGCCCAGCTCCCCGGGCGCCGGACGCGGACCAACGGCCGAGCTTCACCGCCCCCGGCCCACCCGGGCGTACACCACCGCTCCCTCGACCCGCAGCACCGGCCGGTAGCCCTCCGTGAGGATCCGCCGCAGCGACGGCACCCGGTCCGGGCCGTACGGCTTGCCCCGGGAGTCGTCGATCACGAGCTTCGGCGGGTGGCGGCGCAGCTCTTCGCGGAAGACGGGCCAGGTGCCGTCGACCGCATACTTCTCCCCCACCTGAGGGCCGTTGCGGCCCCCGCTGTAGTTGGTGAGCAGCCCGGCCGTGAGGTAGCGGCTCGCGGGGGCTCGGTCGGCGAGCCAGTACGTCTCCGGGTGTATGCCCCACACCAGCACCTTGTCCTCGGGCCCGGCGGTACGGGACTCGATCACCTCCGCGAGCCGTTGCGCGTGCGCGAGGTCGGGGCGGGGTGCCAGCAGACCCCAGGCCAGGAACACCGCGCACGAGCACCCCGTGGCGACGATCGCCCTGGCCGTCCGTTCACGCGGCAGGATCTGCAACGCCGCCGTGCCGAGCAGGGCGAGTGGCGGCATGAGTTGCAGGTAGTAGTGGCCGAAGAAGTGGAAGCCGAGCAGCACCGCCGCCGCCGAGGACGCGAGCCACAGCCACAGCTCCGGCGCCCCCGTACGGGCGACGCGCAGGACGCGTACGACCGCCGGGACGATCCCCGCACACGCCCCCGCCAGGAGCAGGGCGTTCACCAATCCCCGCCCCAGTACGTGGAGTTCGGAGCCCGTGAAGGAGGCGTACGCGCCCGAACCCGTCACCGTCCAGAACACGAAGCCCGAAGGGGTCGTCAGGGCCGCCGCGGCGAGGAGGGGAGCGCACAGGCCTGCCGCGAGGTGGGCCACGGAAGGACGGGGCGCACCGTCCCGCCACAGCAGCCAGGCCACCGGCACGATCACCGCTCCCCCGGTCTGCTTGGCGAGCAGCGCGCAGGCCACCGCCGCCCCCGCGGCGCCCCATCTGCGGCGGTCCGCGCACCACATGGCGGCCGCCGTGCACGGCAGCATGAAGATCTCGAAGGTGGCCGCCTGGGCGTCCTGCGGGTTCAGACCGATCGAGATCAGCAGGTACACCACACCCGCCGTACGCCCCGCGCCGTCCCCCCAGTGCCGCCGGGCCAGCGAGGCCAGGAGTACCGCCGTCAGGAGCTGCGCGGTGACGGCGAGCACCTTCAGCGGGAGGAGCGAGGAGTCGCCGAAGAGGGCGAAGGACCCCTCGTAGAGCCAGGGGACGAGGGGCGGCTTGCGGTCGACGACCGTCTCGTAGAGCTCGCCACCGTGCGCCAATATCCGCGCCTGTACGGCGAGATAGCCCTCGTCCGGGCTCCACAGCGGCCCCCGGAAGGAGGGCAGCCGGGTCACGCACGCCAGGGCGGCGAGCAGCGGGAGCAGGCGCGTCCAGTAGGTGCCTCCGCCGCCGGGAACGTACTCCCCGAGCGGACCCGACCTCCAAGGTTCGGGTACGGAGCGTAGCGATGAGGTGGGCGCGACGGACATGCGATGCACGCTATCCGGCCCCGCACTTCCCATCTGAACGGGACATACGGGGCCGGGAGTGAAGTGATGCCGAAGAGCGGCGACTACTGTGCGTCGTCGGCGTGCGGGTCACGCTGGTGCAGACGGCTGTGCGAGCGGCCGTACACGAAGTAGATCACCACGCCGATGACCATCCAGACGGCGAACCGCAGCCAGGTCTCGGCGGGCAGGTTCAGCATCAGCCACAGCGACGCGAGCACCGAGAGGATCGGGACGAACGGCACCAGCGGGGTGCGGAAGGACCGCGGCAGGTCGGGGCGCTGCTTGCGGAGCAGGACGACGCCGAGCGCGACCACCACGAAGGCGAACAGCGTCCCGATGTTGACCAGTTCGGCGAGTTCGTCGATGGAGGTGAAACCCGCGACGATCGCGACGATCCCGCCGAGCAGGAGCGTCGAGCGGTACGGGGTCTGGAACTTCGGGTGGACCTTGGAGAAGGTCAGGGGCAGCAGTCCGTCACGGCTCATCGCGAAGAACACCCGGGTCTGGCCGAGCAGCAGGATCATGCAGACCGAGGTCAGGCCGACCGCGGCGCCGAAGCTGATCACGCCCGCCCAGAAGGGGTGCCCGACGGCCTTGAAGGCGTCGGCGAGCGGGGCGTCCGTGGAGAGCTCGGAGTACTTCTGCATCCCCGTGACGACGACGGAGACGGCGACGTACAGGACCGTGCAGATGAAGAGCGAGCCGAGGATGCCGCGCGGCACGTCGCGCTGCGGATTGCGTGTCTCCTCCGCGGCGGTGGCGACGATGTCGAAGCCGATGAACGCGAAGAAGACCACGGCCGCGGCGGTGAAGATGCCCATCACACCGAAGTGCGAAGGCGTGAAGCCGAACATCAGCTGGACCAGCGGCGCGGTGATGCCGCCGCCGCCGTCGGCGGGCTCGGACGGCGGGATGAACGGGTCGTAGTTGGCGCCGGTGATGTAGAGGGCGCCGACGATGATGACCAGGAGCACCACGGTCACCTTGACGGCGACGATGACGTTCGTGACCCGCGAGGACAGCTTCATCCCGGCGACCAGGATGCCGGTCAGGACGATCACGAGGATGCAGGCGAGCAGGTCGAAGCCGAAGGTGCCCTCATGGGTGCCGCTCAGCGCCTGCGGCAGATGCCAGCCCGCCGAGTCGAGGAGCGAGCGGATGTAGCCCGACCAGCCGACGGCGACCACCGCGCAGCCGAGCGCCAGTTCCAGGATGAGGTCCCAGCCGATGATCCAGGCCGGGAACTCCCCGAGGGAGGCGTACGAGAAGGTGTAGGCGGATCCCGCGACCGGCACCGTCGACGCGAACTCGGCGTAACAGAGCGCCGCGAGCCCGCAGACGAGTCCGGCGACGACGAAGGCGAGGGCGACCGAGGGCCCTGCCGTCTCCTTGGCGATCTTTCCGGTCAGTACGAAGATGCCGGTGCCGATGATGACGCCGACGCCGAAGACCGTGAGATCGAGGGCGGACAGCGACTTCCTGAGCGCGTGCTCCGGCTCCTCGGTGTCCTTGATGGACTGCTCGACGCTCTTCGTCCTGAAGAGACTGCTGCTCACGGGCGTACCTCCACGCTTGTCGTCCCCGACATGATCGAGAGGCCGAGTACCCCGTGTGCACCGGCGCGAGCCTATTCACGCGAATGGGCCGGTCCCACCACCCGTACAGGGTGCTGAAACCGGCCCATCGGCGGTGCGCCTTGACTCAGTCGCGCGCGGGCTCCACGGAGTCCACGGCGGCGGCCGACCGCTCGAACCTGCCGTCCAGCTTGGCGACCAGGCCGGTGACCTGGCGGGAGATGTCCGGGGCCGTCAGACCGATCTCCGCCATGACCTCCTTGCGCGACGCGTGGTCCAGGAAGCGCGGCGGGATGCCGAAGTCACGCAGCGGCACGTCGACGCCCGCGTCGCGCAGGGCCTGGGAAATGGCCGAACCGACACCACCCGCGCGGGAGTTGTCCTCGACGGTGACGACCACGCGGTGCTGCTCGGCGAGCGGGGCGAGCGCCTCGTCGACGGGCTTGACCCAGCGGGGGTCGACGACGGTCGTCGTGATCCCCTGCTTGTCCAGGAGGCCCGCGATCTCCAGGCACATCGGCGCGAGGGCGCCCACGGAGACCAGGAGGACGTCGGGGCGGTCGGTGCCCGCCTTGCGCAGGACGTCCATGCCGCCGACCTTGCCGACGGCCTTGACCGCCGGGCCGACCGCGCCCTTGGAGTAGCGGACGACGGTGGGGGCGTCGTCGACCTCGACGGCCTCGCGCAGCTGGAGGCGGACCTGGTCGGCGTCGCGCGGGGCGGCGATCCGCAGGGTGGGCACGCACTGCAGGATCGACATGTCCCACATGCCGTTGTGCGACGCGCCGTCCGTGCCGGTGACGCCCGCCCGGTCCAGGACGAAGGTGACGCCGCACTTGTGCAGGGCCACGTCCATCAGGAGCTGGTCGAAGGCACGGTTGAGGAAGGTCGCGTACACGGCGAAGACGGGGTGCAGTCCGCCGGTGGCGAGGCCCGCCGCCGATGTGGCCGCGTGCTGCTCGGCGATGCCGACGTCGTAGACCCGGTCGGGGAACTCCTCGGCGAACTTCTTCAGACCGACCGGCTGCAGCATGGCGGCGGTGATCGCGACGACGTCCTCGCGCTCCCGGCCGAGCTTGACCATCTCCTCGCCGAAGACGGACGTCCAGTCCATGCCGGACGCGGCGATGGGCAGGCCCGTGTCGGGATGGATGACGCCGACGGCGTGGAAGTGGTCGGCCTCGTCCTCCAGGGCGGGCTTGTAGCCGCGGCCCTTCTCGGTGATGCAGTGCACGATGACCGGGCCGCCGAAGCGCTTGGCGCGCGTCAGGGCGGACTCCAGGGCCTCGATGTCGTGGCCGTCGATCGGGCCGACGTACTTCAGGCCGAGGTCCTCGAACATGCCCTGCGGGGCGATGAAGTCCTTGAGGCCCTTCTTCGCGCCGTGCAGCGTCTCGTAGAGGGGCCTGCCGACGACCGGGGTGCGCTCCAGGAAGTCCTTGCCGCGGGCCAGGAAGCGCTCGTAGCCGTCCGTGGTGCGCAGGGTCGCCAGGTGGTTCGCGAGGCCGCCGATGGTCGGGGCGTACGAACGCTCGTTGTCGTTGACGACGATCACCAGGGGGCGGTCCTTGGCGGCGGCGATGTTGTTCAGCGCCTCCCAGGCCATGCCGCCGGTGAGCGCGCCGTCACCGATGACGGCGACCACATGGTCGTCCTTGCCCCGCACCTCGTTGGCCTTGGCGAGGCCGTCGGCCCAGCCGAGGACCGTCGAGGCGTGCGAGTTCTCGATCACGTCGTGGTCGGACTCGGCGCGCGAGGGGTAGCCGGACATGCCGCCCTTGGTGCGCAGCTTGGCGAAGTCCTGGCGGCCGGTGAGCAGCTTGTGCACGTAGCTCTGGTGGCCGGTGTCGAAGAGCACCTTGTCCTGGGGCGACTCGAAGACGCGGTGCATGGCGATCGTGAGCTCGACCACGCCCAGGTTGGGGCCGAGGTGGCCGCCTGTCTTGGAGACTGCGTCGACGAGGAAGGCGCGGATCTCGCCGGCCAGCTGGTTCAGCTCCTCCGGGCTGAGCCGGTCCAGATCGCGCGGTCCCCTGATGCGGGTCAGCAGCGGCACCCGTGCCTCCTTGCAGTAGAGCTGTTCGAGCGTTGACCGGATGTTGCCGGGCCTGTTGAGTCTAATGTTCCGTCGTTGACGACGGCGCCTGGGCCGTGAGTTCCGCGTCACGCGATCGGCGGTACGCCGGCGCCGCCCCGGAGGCACACAGAGAGCTGCCCGGCACCGCGCCATTGCGGTACCGGGCAGCTCTGCTCTGGGTTCTGGCAGGTCAGGCGCGTCCTGCCGTCTTCTGGGTCTTACGGGTGATGGAGTCGATCACGACCGTGGCGAGCAGTACGCCACCGGTGATCATGTACTGGACCGGCGTCGCGATGCCTTCGAGCGCCAGGCCGTACTGGATCGAAGTGATGACCATGACACCCAGGAGGGCGTTCCAGGTGCGGCCCCGGCCACCGAAGAGGCTGGTGCCGCCGATGACGGCCGCCGCGATGGCGTTCATCAGGAGGTCACCGGTACCGGCGCCCTGGTTGGCCGCGGCGATCTTGGAGGCCATGAAGAGGCCGCCCACCGCCGCGAACGTACCGGCGATCGCGAAGACCGACGTACGGACCAGGGTGACGTTGATGCCGGCCCGGCGGGACGCCTCGACGCTGCCGCCGAGGGCGAAGACCTTGCGGCCGTAGGTCGTGCGGCGCAGCACGAAGTCGGTGCCGACAAGGACCACCAGGAAGATCACCAGGGCAAGGGGCAGGCCCTTGTACTGGTTGAACATGATCGCGGCGGCGAATGCGACCACGGCCAGGACCGCCGTGCGCACGATGATCTCGCTCAGCGGCCTGGAAGGGACGCCGGCCGCCTCGCGGCGGCGGCTGTCCAGGAAGGAGGAGAGGAAGAACACCACGATCGCCACGATCGCGAGGCCGTAGGCCGCGGCGACGTCCGTGAAGTAGTACGAGGTCAGCTTGGCGATCAGGCCTTCGGAGTCCAGGTTGATCGTGCCGTTGTCGCCCAGGATCTGGAGCATGAAGCCCTGCCAGAACAGCAGGCCCGCCAGGGTGACGGCGAACGCCGGGGCGCCGATGCGCGCGAAGAAGAAGCCGTGGACGGTGCCGATCACGGTGCCGGTGAGGATGGCGACGATCAGCGCGACCCACTCGGGCGCGCCGTGCGTGACGGCGAGCACGGCGGCGACCGCGCCCGCGACACCGCTGACCGAGCCGACCGACAGGTCGATCTCGCCGAGCAGCAGCACGAAGACGATGCCGACCGCGATCATGCCGGTGCCGACCATGGCGACGGAGATGTTGCTGATGTTCTCCGCGGTCATGAAGCGCGAGTTCATCGAGGCGAAGATCGCCCAGATGATGATGAGGCCCGCGACGACCGGTATGGAGCCCAGGTCACCGGCGCGCATCTTCCGCTTGAACTCGGTGATGTATCCGGCGAAGCCCTGCTCGCGCACGAGCAGGCGCGGGTCGACCGCGGTGACGGCGTCGGCGGCGGCCGCGGGGGCGTCGACGGGGGCGTCTTCCGGCGTGGAGGTCTTCTCGATGCTCACTTCTGGACCTCCACGTTGCGCGCCGCGCGACGGGTCACGGCATTTTCCGTGGCGCCGGTGATCGCGGAGATGATCTCTTCCTGCGAGGTGGTCTTCACGTCGAAGACCCCGTTGTTCCGGCCGAGCCGGAGCACTGCCACCTTGTCCGCGACGGCCTTGACGTCCGCCATGTTGTGGCTGATGAGAATGACCGCGTGGCCACGCTCGCGCAGCCGTTCCACCAGGTCCAGGACCTGGGCGGTCTGCTCGACGCCCAGGGCGGCGGTGGGCTCGTCGAGGATGACGAGCTTGGGCTCGCCGAGCATCGAGCGGGCGATCGCCACCGTCTGGCGCTGACCGCCGGAGAGCGAGGCGATCGGGATGCGGACGCTGGGTATGCGGATCGACAGCGTGGTGAGGAGCTCGCGGGCGCGGCGCTCCATCTCGACCTCGTTGAGCACGCCGCGCCTGCGCAGCTCACGACCGAGGTAGAGGTTGCCGACGACGTCGAGGTTGTCGCACAGCGAGAGGTCCTGGTAGACCGTCGCGATGCCCAGGTTCTGGGCGTCGTGCGGCTTGTTGATCTGGACGGCCTTGCTCTCCCACTCGATGACGCCGTCATCGATGGGATGCACGCCGGCGATCGTCTTGACCAGCGTGGACTTTCCTGCGCCGTTGTCGCCCACCAGGGCGACCACTTCACCGGCGTGGACCTCAAGCTCTACATCGGTGAGCGCCTGGACGGCACCGAATCGCTTGGAGACCCCGCGCAACGCCAACACGGGCGTAGCGGACACGTGAACCATCTCCTTCGCCGCCTGACCGGCGGGAGGTTGAACAGAAGAGAACGAGAAGAACCAGAAGTACGAGAAGAGCCAGCAGAGCCAGAACTCGGCTCGGCTCAGCTCGGCTCAGCTCAGCGAGAGCCGAAGAGCGACCAGAGCGCGTTTCTGTCCGGCGCCCCGCCATAGCTGCGGGGCTGTTGGAGCGGAGCGCCGGACAGAGCTCAATGGTGGTGAAGTCCCGGCGGAACGGGGGGACTTACTTCAGGCCGACCTTGGCGCAGTCGGCCTTGTACTTGGCCGTGCAGATCTCGTCGACCGAGTAGATGCCTTCCTTGATGACGGTCTCCTTGATGTTCTTGTCGGTCAGCGAGACGACCGGCACGAGCACCGTGGGAACGCCCTTCGTGGTGGGGCTGTCGACCTTCGTCTTGGCGATGGAGTCGAGCTTCTCGCCCTTGCCGAGCGCGACGGCCATCTCCGCGGCGACCTTGGCCTCCTGCGGGTAGGACTTGTAGACGCTCATGAACTGCTCGCCCGCGACGATGCGCTGCACACCGGCGAGTTCGGCGTCCTGTCCGGTGACCGGCGGAAGCTTGGAGATGCCCGCGGCCTTGAGCGCGGTGATGATGCCGCCCGCCATGCCGTCGTTCGCGGAGTAGACGCCGACGATCTTGTCCTTGCCGATCGCCGAGATCGCGCCCTCCATGTTGGCGTTGGCGTTGACCGCCTTCCACTCCTTGGTGTCGTACGACTTGCCGATCTTGACCTTGCCCTTGAGCTCGGACTCGGCGCCCTTCTTGAAGAGCTTGGCGTTCGGGTCGGTGATCGCGCCGTTCATCATCACGATCTCACCGTCCTTCGCCTTGTCGCCGAGCTCCTCGACCAGGGCCTTGCCCTGGACGCGGCCGACCTCTTCGTTGTCGAACGAGGTGTACGCGTCGATGGGGCCCTCGGCGAGGCGGTCGTACGCCACGACCGGGATGCCTGCTTCCTTGGCCTTCTTGACCGACCCGGCGATCGCCTTGGAGTCCACCGCGTCCACGATCAACACGTCCACCTTGTTGGTGATCATCGTGTCGGCCTGCTGGTTCTGCGTGGACGCGTCCTGCTTGGCGTTCGCGTAGGTGACCTTGCCCTTGCCGTCGGTCAGATCCTTGACGGTCTTCTCGATCAGCGGCTTGTCGAACTTCTCGTAACGCGCGGTCTCGTTCTCCGGCAGGAGCAGACCTATATTCAGCGCGTCGCCCTTCTTGGACCCGCCCTCATCACCCTTGTCACCGTCGGATTCCTTGGCGCTGCCACAGGCAGCAAGGGTGACGGCCATCGTGGTGGCGGCAACGGCAACGGCGGCACGACGCATACGCGTGTTCATTCGGGAGCCTCCCTGACGTGGCCGCGTCGTTGCGGCCGAGGTGGCTCGAAGTCAACTCGGCCGCCACACCGGCGTCAAGGAGTAAATCCTTAACGAGATGACAACGGTGCCATGCGTTATCTAAGTGAAGGCAGGTGCCGACGCGGACAGGGAACCGTCCAAAAGCGTCGAATCGCCCATCTCGCTGAGCGCGAGAGCCAGCGCGCCCAGGACTTCGGCACGGCCCCCGAGGGCCCCGGGAAGCACGGAGAGCTGGCGCGCGGCACTGGGGATCGCATAGCGCCCCACGGACTCCCTGATGGGCCCCAGGACCAGCTCACCGGCCTCCGCGAGATCACCGCCGAGTACGACCCTGCTGGGGTTCAGGAGGTTGCAGAGGTTCGCCACACCGCTGCCGATGTGCCGCCCGACGTCCGCGATCACGCGCCGGCAGCCCGGGTCGCCCTCACGCGCCAGGGAGACCACGCGCTCCATGGTCAGCTCGGTGCCGTGGCTCGACTGGAGCAGGGGCAGCACATAGCGGGCCGCCGTGAAGGTCTCCAGGCAGCCTCGGTTGCCGCAGCGGCAGACCGGGCCCGACTCGTCCAGGGTGATGTGCCCGATCTCGCCCGCGGTGCCGCCGGGGCCGCGGTAGATCCGTCCGCTGATCACCAGTCCGGCGCCGACACCGCTCGCGACCTTGATGTACGCGAGATCCTTGACCCCCCGGCCGCTCCCCCAGACCAGCTCGCCGAGCGCGCCGAGGTTGGCGTCGTTGTCGACGTGCACGGGGACGCCGATGCGGTCCTTGAGCTCTTCCGCGGGCTTGGTTCCTGTCCAGCCCGGCAGGATCGAGGTCGAGCCGAGCGTCCCCGACTCCACGTCGATGGGTCCCGGCACGCCGAGACCGATGCCCGCGATCTTCTCGCGGTCCACGCCGGTCACCGAGATCAGCCTGCTGACCAGCTGCTCGGCGCGGTCGAAGCCCTGCGCGGCGGACGCGTCCACGTCCAGCGGCTCGGACTCCTCGGCGAGCACCTGGTGGGCGAGGTTGCCGACCGCCACGCGCAGGTGCGTATGGCCGAAGTCGACGCCGATGACGATGCCCGCGTCGCCGCTGAGCGAGACGCTGCGGGCCCTGCGGCCCCCTGCCGAGGTGGGCGTGACCTCGACCGTTCCGCCGTCCTTGAGCTCGCGGACGATGTTGGAGACCGTGGCCGCGGACAGACCTGTCGTCCTGGCGATCTCCGCCTGAGTGAGCGACCCGGCGAGCCGTACGGCACGTACGACCCGTTCGAGATTGGCCCGGTGCAGCGACGACTGCGACCCCGGAGTCTCCATTGACTCAGCCACCCTTTTCGGTATGACGTAACGGCTACTTCGCCGCCCGTACAAGTTGTGAACTCCAAGCTCTGCTGAACGGGTTAGCGCAGTCAAGTCCTTGACCCAAATCAGCACTCTTGAACAGCGGGACAGGCCGGGTCCAAGTGGCGAGGATGTACCCCAAACCACCCAGACCCGGCCTGCGAGGGCCGATCCGTTACTTGACCGAACCCGCGGTGAGACCCGAGACGACGTGCCGCTCGATGAAGGCGAACAGCACGATGACCGGCACGATCGCCACCACGGAGGCCGCGAAGAGGTAGTTCCACTCCACGGTGTAGGCGCCGATGAAGTTGTTGATGCCGACGGTCAGCGGCTGTTTGTCTGGCTCGGTGGTGAGCGTGAGGCCCATCACGAACTCGTTCCACGAGGTGATGAAAGTGAAGATCACCGCGGTGACGACGCCCGGCAGCGCGAGCGGCATCGTCACCTTGATCATGGCGCCGAACCGGCTCGTGCCGTCCACCATCGCCGCCTCCTCCAGCTCGGGCGGGATCGAGCTGATGTAGGCCGTCAGGATCCACACCGCGAACGCGAGGTTGAACGCCGCGTTGGTGATGATCAGCGTCCAGACCGAGTTGAGCATGTCCAGCTGGTGGAACTCGCGGTAGAGACCGACGAGGAGGGCGGTGGGCTGGAACATCTGCGTGATGAGGACGAGGAGCAGGAAGGCCTTGCGTCCGCGGTACCGCATGCGGGCCGTGTAGTACGCGGCGGGCAGCGAGACCAGGAGCACCAGAAGTGTCGCGCCGCCCGCGACCAACAGGGTCACCTGGAGGTTCTGGCCGAGCTCCGACTCCTTCCAGACCTCGATGAAGTTCGACCACTCAAGGTCGGTCGGCAGATAGGTCCGGTCCCGCAGCTCGCTCTTGGGGCGCAGCGCGGTGATCACCATCTCCAGGTACGGAGCCAGGAAGATCGCCGCGAGCGCCCAGGCGGCCACCGTGATGACCAGTGTGCGCGGTCGGAACGTGCGCTTGGGCTTGAGCTGCTGCGGGGGGCCCTTGCGGGACCCCTCGCGGGGCGCCGTCGCGGTGGCCATCAGTCCTCCTCGTTCCACCGGCTGACCTTCAGGAAGATCAGCACGAGCACGACGACCATCGCGAAGTTGACCACGGACATGGCGGCGGATTCGCCGATGTCGGTCTCCTTCAGCTTGTACATGAACACCATGGTCGTGGAGGTGTCATAGCCGGGACCGCCCTGCGTCATGGCCCAGATGATCGGGAAGGAGTTGAAGACGTTGATGAGGTTGATGACCACACCGACGAGGAACGCGGGCCGCAGCATCGGCACCGTGATGTGACGGTACGTCTGCCAGGGACTCGCCCCGTCGATCCGCGACGCCTCGTAGACCTCGCCCGGGATGGTCTGCAGACCGGCGAGCAGTGTGTACGTGGTGAAGGGCAGCGACACGAAGATCGCGACGGCCATCATCCACGGCCAGGCCGTCCCCGGTTCGCCGAGCCAGTCCTTGGACTTGTCGATGAGGCCGAGGTCCAGCATCAGCGTGTTGAGCACGCCCGCGGTCTGGTTGAGCATCCACTTGAAGCCGATGGCGGTCATCAGGACGGATGCCGCCCAGGGCGCGATGAGCGCCCAGCGGGTGACGGTGCGGCCGGGGAACTTCTGGTTGAAGAGCTGGGCGAGGGCGAGCGAGAGCAGCATCGTCACGCTCACGACGACGACGGTCCACACGACCGTCCAGAGCAGGACCGCCCCGAAGTCGGTCTCCTCGAAGAGCTTCTTGTACTTGTCGGTCCCCGCGCTGCCGCGCACGATCCCGGCGATGGAGATGTTGAGGAACGAGGTGCGGATCAGCTCGACGACCGGCCAGATGACCACGGCGAGGATCAGCAGGATGACGGGCGCTATCCAGGGCAGCGGGCCGAGTCGCGCGATACCGCTGCGACGGCTCACCGGCCTGGGCGCGCGCCCGCTCCGTCCCCGGCCGGTGTCGGCCGGGGGCGGAGGGGCCTTGAGTGACACAAGGTCTCCTAGCGAACGGGACTACGGGACGAAGTACGGCTGCATGCCTGCCGCGTACGGGCTGCGTGCCTGCCAAGTGCGGATGACTGCCTGCTACTTGTTCTCGGCAGCCGCCGCTTCGGCCTTCTTCTGGAGGTCGCCGAGGACCGTCTTGGGGTCGTCACTCACGGCCTTGCCACCGGTCTTCTTCATCTCGGCGGAGATGACGTCCCAGGAGGTGTCGCCGAGCGGGTAGAACTTGGCGTTCGGCAGGACCTCGAAGAAGGGCTCCAGGTCCTTGTGCTTGCCGCTGGTCTGCATCGTCTTGAGGGTGTCCTGGGTGACGGGCATCAGGTTGTACATCTCGTCGAACTGCAGCATCTTCTTGGAGTACGTGAAGTCCAGGAACTTCTTCACGCCTTCCTTCTCCGCGCCGCCGTCCTTGAACGCCATCATCCAGTCGGCGACACCGAGGGTGGAGTCGAGCGGGCCCGTCTTGCCGGGGATCGGCGCGACGTCGTAGTCGACCTTGCCGTCCTTGGCCATCTGGATCAGGCTCGGGTGGCCGTTGAGCATGCCGACCTTGCCCGCCGCGAAGTCGGCGAAGGCCGTCTTGCGGTCCGTGGAGGCCGGGTTGGAGTACGTGAGACCGGGCTTGACCAGGTTCTTCTGCAGCCAGTCGAAGGTCTCTACGTTCTTGGCGCTGTCGAGCGTGTACTTGCCGCTCGCGTCGGTGTAGCCACCGCCGTTGCCCAGCTCCCACATCATCGTCTCGCCCTGGGTCTCCTCGGGGCCGAGCGGGAGGGCGTACGGCGTCTCGGCGGCCTTGGACGACTTGATCTTCTTCGCCGCGGCGGCGACCTCGTCCCACGTCTTGGGCGGCGTCTTCACGCCCGCCTTCTTCAGGACGGCCTTGTTGTAGAACATCACGCGGCTCGACGAGACCCACGGGATGCCGTACTGCGTGCCCTTGACCTCGCCGGCCTTGGCGAAGGTGGGGATGAGGTTCTGCTGCGTCTTGGGCGAGAGGACCTCGTCCGCCTTGTAGAGCAGATCGTCCGCGACCTTGTCGGCGTAGCCGCCGGTCTGCAGGAGGTCGGGCTGGTTGCCCGCCTGGATCATGTTCTTGACGGACTTGTCGATCTCGTTCCAGTTGATGACCTGGACGTCGACCTTGTAGCCCTTGTTCTCCTTCTCGAACTCCTTCTTGACGCCGTCCCAGTACTTCTTGGAGGCGTTGGAGGCCTTGTCGCCGTAGTCGGCGGCGACGAGCTTGATGGTCTTGCTGTCGCCGCTGTCGCTGTCACCGCCACAGGCACTGAGTCCCAGTGCCATCGCGAGCGTCGCCGCACCGGTGGCGATCAATCGATTCCTCATGCTGTTCAACCCTTCGACATCGGTGTCGACTTGAACGCGGGCAAAAGGTTCCCCCCGCGGCGCCGTGGGGCCGACATTACTCACGGCCGGAATTGGCGCAACAGGCCTAGACCACTTTCGTGGCCAAGCTGAAATCACCTGCGCGCGGGGTCACTTGATGGCCCCCGCGGTGAGGCCCGCCTGCACCTGCCGCTGGAACACCGCGTACACGACGAGCACCGGAACCATCGCGATCGTCAGGCCCGCGAAGAGCGCGCCCCAGTCACCCCGGTAGCCCTGCGAGACCGCGAGCGTGGCGAGCCCCTGCGGCAGCACGTAGCTCTTCTCGTCCTCGTTGTTGAGCAGCAGCGGAAGCAGGTACTGGTTCCACTGGCCGAGGAAGTTGAAGATGCCGATGCTGACCAGACCCGGCTTGGCCATCGGCAGCATGATCTGGAAGAACGTGCGCGTGTGCGAGGCCCCGTCGACCATCGCCGCCTCCTGCACGCCGGTCGGCAGGGTCCGGAAGAAGGACGTCAGGAAGAAGACGGTGAAGGGCAGCGAGTACGCGATGTACGCGATCATCAGGCCGGGACGGGTGTCCAGGAGGCCGAAGTTCTCCATGACCGCGAAGAGCGGCACGAGCGCGAGGATGACCGGGAACATCATGCCGCCCGCGAAGAGCATGAAGACGATGCGGTTGCCCGGGAAGGTGAAGCGGGCGATCACGTACGCGGCCATCGAGCCGAGGAGCATGGTGCCGGTCAGCGACCCCGCCAGGATGATCAGCGAGTTGAGCGTGTACTGACCGATGTTGGCCTCGGTCCACGCGTTCGTGAAGTTCTCCCAGTGGAAGGAGGACGGCCAGCCCATCGGATCGCTGAGGATGTCCACCGAGGGGCGGAACGCGGTGAGGGCGACCCAGATGAGGGGCCCGGCCGCGAGGATCACCCACAGGGCGAGGAACGCGTGCGAGAAGACGTTCAGCGTGGCCCCGCTCCTGGAGCCCGTCTCACGGCGGGGCTCGTCGGCGGGCTCGGTGCGGGGCGCGGTGGTGGAGGTGGTCATGATGCAGTGCTCCCGCGGTCTCAGTATTCGATCCGGTCGCGATTCCCGATCCTCATGACGATCAGCGAGAACGCCATGCTGAGGACGAGGAGGACGACGCCGATGGAGGTGGCATAGCCGTACTGGCCGTCACGGAATCGTTCGTAGAGGAAGACCGGGGTCACCTTCAGGACGTGCTCGGGCACCATGACCAGGACGATCGCGAACGAGTCGAGCGCCTGGATGCCCATGTAGATCCAGCCCGTCCGTACGGTGTCCCAGATCAGCGGAAGCGTCACGCTGAAGAAGGTCCGCCCCCGGCCCGCGCCGTCGAGCAGCGCGGCCTCGTAGATGTCCCTGGGGATCGCGCCCATCGCGGCGGAGAAGAGGACCACGTAGAAGCCGACGAAGCTCCAGCAGATCACGACGAGTACGGCGATGACGGCGAGGCCGCGGTCGCCGCCGAGCCAGGCGGGCCCGTCGATGCCCACCTTGTCGAGACCGCCGTTGATCAGGCCACTGTTGGTGTTGAGGACGCGGCCCCAGACGACGGCGATGATGGCGACGGACAGGACCTGCGGGAAGAAGTAGACGACCTTGTAGAACGAGGAGCCCGCGACACCGGCGATGGCCTGGCCCCTGCGGTGCCTGCCGCCCGACGTGATCATGTAGGCGAAGAACATGCCGAGCATGAGCGTGATCACCGGGGCGACGATCGCGAGGACGACGCTCACTTGGAGCGAGTCCCAGAAGCGTTCGTCGTTCCACATCTTCGTGAAGTTGTCGAAGCCGATGAAGTTCGCCACCGGCCCGCCGGACCAGTCGGTGAACGAGTAGTAGATCGCCTGCACGAAGGGCGAGATGACGAAGAGGGCGTAGAACGCGAGCGGCACGCTCAGGAAACCCATGATGAAGCGGTACTTGTCGAGCGTGCGGTAGCGCCGGTCGTAGCGCACGCTCTCGGGGGTGAAACGGGGCGGAAGGAGCACCGCCAGGAGGAACAACAGCCGGTTCGGCGCCTTGGGTGCGGGCGTCCGTTCCGTCGTCTTCTTCGGGGGTGGGGAATCGTCCACCCGGGTGTCGGTCGTCATGCTGCTCCGCCCCGCCTCGCTCACATACCTGAAGTCTCGGTTCCGATGCCGGTTCCGATACCGGTTCTGTTCCCGGTTCTGATCCCGGTTCCGATGCCGGTTCCGGCGGTGGTTCCAGTGATGGTCAGGACTTCTTGATCTTGCTGATGTCGGGGTCGTTCTTGATCCGGTCCGACGCCTTCTGCATCGTCTCCATCGCCTGCTTGGTGCCGATCTGGCCCAGCATGAACTTGGCGATCATGTTGTTGTAGTCCTCGCGGAACAGCTCGTTGTACCAGTCGAAGAACTTGGGGATGACGATGTTGTCGCCGGCCGCCTCGATGGCCGCCTTCGCGCTCGCCGTGCCGGGCGGCAGCTTCTGGCCGTCGATGGCGCCCTTGACCACGGGGATCGAGCCGACCTCCTTGAACAGGTTCAGGGCGGCCTCCTTGCTGTACATCATCCGCAGCCACTCCATGCCGCCCTGCACGTTCTTGGCCTTGGAGGGGACGATGAAGGGCTCACCCGCGGGGGCGTAGAGCGTGCCGAAGGGCATCTTGTCGCCGGAGTCCAGGGACGGGGTCGCGCCGACCGCCATGTCGAAGTCCTTGGGCGTGGTGTCCTTGGCCTCGTTCTCCACCCAGGAGCCGTCGGGCACGAAGACGCACTTGCCGCCCTTGGTCCAGGCGGTCTGCATCTCCGTGTGCGCCTCGGTGCCGTCGAAGCCGGTAAGGACGTACTTCTTGGCGACGAGCTCTTCCCAGGCCTCGAAGACGTCCTTGACCGCGTCGCTCTTCCAGGCGTCCGGCTCCAGGTAGTCCATGGCGTCGGTGACGTCGCGCCCGCCGCGCTGGGCGAACATCGCGTACATGCTGAAGAACACGTAGCGCGGGTGGCCGCCGGGGTAGCTCCAGCCGTGGATGCCCTTGGCCTTGGCCTTCTTGCAGAGGGCGAGCATCTCGTCCCAGGTCTTCGGGTACTCGCTGTCAAGACCCTGCTCGAGGAGCTTCTTGGAGTACCAGTTGCCGTAGACCGTCGAGGCGATGTTGAGCTGGTAACACTCCTTGCCGCCGAAGGTGCCCATCTGCTCGACCACCGGTACGAGGGTCTCGCGCACCGTGACGCTCGGGTCGTCCCAGGAGGGGGCGCCGAGCAGTTCCCGGAGGTCGGCGACCTGCTTGTTGTGCACCAGCTTGCCGATGTTCATCTGGTCGGCGCCGGAGTTGTTGACCACGTCCGACGTCGGCTTGCCCCGGACGATCTTCGGCTGGACCTGGGTGGCGATCTTCTCGGTGGGCTTCTGGTCCGGGTGGGACTCCGGGTACTTCTTGGCGTACATGTCCGTGACGAACTGGGCGTACTTGTCGCCGTAGCCGCCGTTGAAGATGTAGACGGCGAGACCGGCGTCGGCCTTGACGCCTAGCGGGTTCTTCTTCGACTTCGTGCCCTTTTCCGCCTTGTTCTCTTCACCGCCGCCGCTCGCGCAGGAGCTCAGGGCGCCCACGGCCGGCACTGCGAGAAGGCTGGCGGCCACCGTCCTCTTCATCACGTCACGACGGTTGATGCTGGTGGATCCCATGCTCAAGTCCTCGCCTTCCAGGACTCAGGCGGCGCACGGGGCTCCCGACAACTCGCCAGTGGCGAAGGGCCCGACACCGCGGGTCAGTTGAAGCTTGGTGGTACCGAACGTGCGACAACTACATGGCAAGGGCTCGCACCCGCCACTCAGGGTGCCGATAGGTATAGTCCACTTCTCGGCAGCAGAGCAAGATCGAATGCAGCTTGGGCCAGCAGTCTTTCCCGAGTTGAGACCTCGCGGAGATACGGACTGGTTCGTTCACGGCGTGAGCAAATTCAGCCGGGGAATTCGGTGGCGTCGGGCCCCCGCCGCTCCCCCCTCCTGATCCTCTCTCGCCCCTCCTTGCTCCCCATTGGACTTTCTCCTCGACCCCCTTGGACTTTCTCCGGGCCACCACCGACTCCACCTGGCCCTTTCAACAGCCTTGACACCACCCACCACTTGACGCCCTACTGGACCTTGCGCAGCGATGTGACAACGTTGTCCAACTCGCAGGGAGGGGCTCGGGGATGCCGCACAGATCACGCAGACCTCGCTTCAGACACCATCGTTCGGCCGCGGTCCTCGGAGCGGCCGCGTTCACGCTCGTCGCGACGGCACAGGGTGCCGCCGTCGCCAAACCGGAGAAACCACCCAAAGCAGCGCGGGAGTTCGTTTCTTCGTTCGAAGAAGGCGATGTGCAGCCCGACTGGCTGAACACCGTCGAAACCGGCCCCGACGGCAAGAAGCGGACCGCCGGAGTCAACGGCGCGTTCAGCGCCGGGATCCCCGGCAGTGTGAACGACCACGTCACCGAGGTCCGCGCGAGCGGCGAGAACTCCTCGGGCGGTGAGGTCAAGGAGAACTTGATCGACGGTGAGCCCACCAGCAAGTGGCTGACCTTCAAGCCCACCGGGTGGGTCGAGTTCGACCTCGACGAGCCCGCCAAGGCCGTGACGTACGCGCTGACGTCGGCGAACGACCACGACGAGCGCGACCCCAAGGACTGGACCCTGCAGGGCTCCACGGACGGCAAGGACTGGAAGGTCCTCGACACCCGCAAGGGGGAGTCGTTCGACAAGCGCCACCAGACCAAGAAGTACGACTTCGACAACAGCACCGAGTACGCCCACTTCCGCCTGGACGTCACCGCCAACAACGGCGCGTCCGACGCCCTCCAGCTCTCCGACGTCCAGCTCTCCGTCGGCGGTAGTGAGACGCCCGCCCCCGAGGACATGCTCTCCCTCGTGGACCGCGGCCCCAGCGGCTCCCCGACCGCGAAGTCGGGCGCCGGGTTCACCGGCAAGCACGCCCTTCGCTACGCGGGCACCCACAAGGCGGACGCCCGCGGCTACTCGTACAACAAGGTCTTCGACGTGAACGTCTCGGTGCGGCGTGACACCGAGCTGTCGTACCGGGTCTTCCCGTCCATGGCCGAGGGCGATCTCGACTACGACGCCACGAACGTGTCCGTGGACCTCGCCTTCACCGACGGCACCTATCTGAGTGACCTCAAGGCCACCGACCAGCACGGCTTCCCGATGGACCCGCGGGGACAGGGCGACGCGAAGGGCCTCTACGTCAACCAGTGGAACAACGTGGCCTCGCGGATCGGGCAGGTCGCGGGCGGCAAGACCGTGGACCGGGTGCTCGTCGCGTACGACTCCCCCAAGGGCCCGGCGAAGTTCCGCGGCTGGGTGGACGACGTGTCCCTGAAGGAGAAGGCCCCGGCGAAGCCGAAGGCCCACCCTTCGGACTACGCGGACACCACCCGCGGCACGAACTCCAGCGGCGGCTTCTCGCGCGGCAACACCTTCCCGGCGACGGCCGTCCCGCACGGCTTCAACTTCTGGACGCCGGTCACCAACGCGGGTTCGCTCAGTTGGCTCTACGACTACGCGCGCGGCAACAACGCGGACAACCTGCCGACGATCCAGGCGTTCAGCGCGAGCCACGAGCCGAGCCCCTGGATGGGCGACCGGCAGACCTTCCAGATGATGCCGTCGGTCGACAAGGACACCCCGTCCGCGGACCGCACCAAGCGCGCGCTGCCCTTCAAGCACGAGAAGGAGACGGCACGCCCGCACTACTACGGCGTGACCTTCGAGAACGGTCTGAAGGCCGAGATGGCCCCGACCGACCACGCCGCGATGATGAAGTTCACCTATCCCGGTGACGACGCGAGCGTCATATTCGACAACGTCTCGGAGAAGGGCGGCCTCACCCTCGACAAGGAGAGCGGTGTCGTCAGCGGCTTCTCGGACGTCAAGTCCGGCCTCTCCACCGGTGCCACGCGCCTCTTCGTGTACGGGACGTTCGACACGCCCGTCACCGCGGGCGGCAAGCTGGAGGGCGGGGGCGGCGGTGACGTCACCGGCTATCTGCGCTTCAAGGCGGGCAAGGACCGCACGGTCAACCTGCGCCTGGCGACCTCGCTCATCAGCCTCGACCAGGCCAAGGCCAACCTCAACAGCGAGATCCCGTCCGGCACCTCCTTCGACCGCGTGAAGAACCGCGCGCAGAAGAGCTGGGACGACATCCTCGGCAAGGTCGAGGTGCAGGGCGCGAGCGAGGGCCAGCGGACCTCGCTCTACTCCTCCCTCTACCGCCTCTACCTCTACCCCAACTCGGGTTTCGAGAAGGTCGGCAAGAAGTACCAGTACGCCTCTCCCTTCTCGCCGCAGACAGGGCCCGACACCCCGACCCACACCGGCGCGAAGATCGTCGACGGCAAGCCGTACGTGAACAACGGCTTCTGGGACACCTATCGCACGACCTGGCCCGCCTACTCGCTCCTCACGCCGAAGAAGGCGGGTGAGCTGGTCGACGGCTTCGTGCAGCAGTACAAGGACGGCGGCTGGACGTCACGCTGGTCCTCGCCGGGCTACGCCGACCTGATGACGGGCACCTCGTCGGACGTGGCGTTCGCCGACGCGTACGTCAAGGGCGTGGACTTCGACGCCAAGGACGCGTACGACGCGGCGCTGAAGAACGCGACGGTGGTACCGCCGAGTTCGGGCGTCGGCCGCAAGGGCATGGAGACCTCACCCTTCCTCGGCTACACCCCCAGCGAGACCCACGAGGGCCTTTCCTGGGCGCTCGAGGGCTACCTCAACGACTACGGCATCTCGCGCATGGGCCAGGCCCTCTACAAGAAGACGGGCGAGAAGCGCTACAAGGAGGAGTCGGAGTACTTCCTCAACCGCGCCCGTGACTACGTCAAGCTCTTCGACGACAAGGCCGGGTTCTTCCAGGGCAAGAACACGAAGGGCGACTGGCGCGTCCCGTCGGAGAAGTTCGACCCGCGCGTGTGGGGCTACGACTACACCGAGACGAACGCCTGGGGCTACGCCTTCACCGCCCCGCAGGACTCACGCGGCCTGGCCAACCTCTACGGCGGCCGCAAGGGTCTCGGCGACAAGCTCGACACGTACTTCGCCACTCCGGAGACCGGGTCCGCCGAGTTCGCGGGCTCCTACGGAGGTGTCATCCACGAGATGACCGAGGCACGCGACGTACGCATGGGCATGTACGGGCACTCCAACCAGGTCGCCCACCACGTCGCCTACATGTACGACGCGGCGGGTCAGCCGTCCAAGACGCAGGAGAAGGTCCGCGAGGTCCTCTCCCGCCTCTACACGGGCAGCGAGATCGGGCAGGGCTACCACGGCGACGAGGACAACGGCGAGCAGTCGGCCTGGTACCTCTTCTCCTCGCTCGGCTTCTATCCGCTGGTCATGGGCAGCGGCGAGTACGCGATCGGTTCGCCGCAGTTCACCAAGATGACGGTGCACATGGACGGCGGTCGCGACCTGGTCGTCAAGGCGCCCAAGAACAGCGCGAAGAACATCTACGTCCAGGGCCTGAAGGTCAACGGCAAGAAGTGGACCTCCACGGCACTCCCCCACAAGGAGATCGCGCGCGGCGGCGTCCTGGAGTTCGACATGGGCCCGAAGCCGTCCTCGTGGGGCACGGGCAAGAACGCCCAGCCGTCGTCCGTCACGCAGGACGACAAGGTGCCCGCGCCGCGCGGTGACGCCATCAAGGGTGAGGGCGCGCTCTTCGACAACACGTCGAAGACGGAGGCCACTTCGGACTCCGCCGTGGACCTTCCGGTCGGCAAGGAGACCAAGGCGGTGCAGTACACGCTGACGTCGTCCGCCGACAAGGCGAAGGCGCCGCGCGGCTGGGTCCTCCAGGGCTCCACCGACGGCGAGAAGTGGAAGGACCTCGACAAGCGGTCCGGCCAGTCCTTCGCCTGGGAGAAACAGACCCGGGTGTTCACGGTCGACCGTCCGGGGACGTACGGGCACTACCGGCTCGTGCCGGACGGGTCCGCGACGCTCGCGGAGGTCGAGCTCCTGAGCTGACCCTTCTCGGGAGGCGGTACCGCGCAGCGCTTCAACGCGGGGGCGGGAGTGGAGGGTTCACTCCCGCCCCCGCTCGCGTTCTCCGCCCTCGGCCCCGCCTCCGGGGAAACCGCGGAGACAACGAAAGACGCCGCCTCTACGATGTGCCGATGGCAACGATCAAGCAGTTCCAGGTCACGTTCGACTGCGCGGAACCTCGGCGAGTCGCTGAATTCTGGTGCGCAGTGTTGGGGTACGTCATGCCGCCGCCACCGGAGGGGTTCGCCACTTGGGACGATTACGATCGCACGCTGTCGCCCGAGCAGCAGGGCTCAGCGGCCTGCATGGACCCCACGGGTGTCGGCCCGCGACTGTTCTTCCAGCGCGTCCCCGAAGGCAAGGTCGTCAAGAACCGGGTGCACCTCGACGTGCGGGCCGGCACCGGGCTCGTGGGTGAGGAGCGCCTCGCCGCACTTGAGGCCGAGTGCGCACGGCTGATCCCGCTCGGCGCGGTACGCGGGCGACTCCTGCTCGCCGATGACGAAAACGAGTCGTGCCTCAACATGCAGGACGTCGAGGGCAACGAGTTCTGCCTCGACTGAACGAGTTCGGTCTCGACTGAGTGGCCGCGAAAGCGGGCGGGGGCTTCCTCAGCTGACGCTCACATGGATCCCGGCGCTGCGCATGTCCTTCACGGCGTCCTTGGACTTGCCCTTGCCGCCGCGCATGTTCTGCGGCTGGTAGTAGTGCGCGGCGGTCATGGAGATGGTGAACTTGTGCCCCATGTAGCCGTTCTCCGCGTAGTCGATGAGCCTCTCGGCGCAGCCCTCGCCGTACGTCTTCCTTGAGGTTCCGTGCTTGCTGGAGCACGGGCTCGCCGTGATCGAGATCGCCAGCTGGTGCCTCATGCCGCCGCGGCTCCTGGGTACACCGGTGGACATGACGGAGTCCGGGTTGCTGGTGGCCTCGTAGTGAGCGATTTCCGAGTCCAGGTAGTCGAGCAATTGGTCTTCCGCGTGGTCGCCCTCCGACTGGGCGGTGGTCTTGCTGGTCCATGTCCCGATGGCGTGCCCGTTCAGTGTCGCCGTCAGAATGGTGGAGAAGCCCGGATTTTCCGTCATCTCCTCCTCCGGAAGGTAGTAGGCGGCGGGCGCCCGCTGCACGGTTCCGGACTTCGTGAGCTCCTCACCGTGGTCGGTGGTCTTGCGCTGGGCGGTGACGGAAGGGGCGGTGGCTTCGCCCGCGGCGTAGGCGTGGCCGTCGACTCCGGCGGCGTGTTCGGAGCCTTGGCGGGGGTCGGTGGTGGTGACGCCCGCGCCGTTGCTGTGGCCGGTCTCGACGACGCCGCGGGTGTTCTTGTCGACGTGGCTCAGTTCGTGGCCGATGGTCTCTTCGTCGCCGACGGCCTTGGCGGACAGGAAGATGTGGTTGTCGATGGTCATGGCCTCGGCACCCATGGCGGCGGTGGCTCGCTGGGCGATCTCGTCGCGGTGGACGCGGGTGGAGGCGATCTTCTGGTTCTGGTAGAACGGCACGGCCTTGTCCACGACCGCGGAGGGCAAGGACTCGCTGGGGGAGTTCCTGGCCTCGGCCACCAGGGCCGCCTGTCCCTCGGGGCTGGTGTCCGGCACCACCATGTGGGCGTGCTCGTCCTCCAGCGCCTCGCGCGCGACCGTACCGCCGAGGGACCGCTGGACCTGCGCCTCCTGCGATCCCTGCGCCGTCCGCGTCTCGTGTCCGCATCCGGCGCCGTGCTGGTGCTGCGCCCACTCGTGCCCGGTCTGACGCAGCATCTGGACGACGCCACCGTTCCCGATGGATCCCTGCAGGTCGAGCATCCGCTGAACAGCCGCGTCGGCGCGCGTAGTTGACGGTCGCGCTCGCTCGGACGCGCCCCTCTTCCGGGCCTCGGCCTTGTTGTTGTCGTCGCGGGCCAAGGCCATCTGCGTTCCTCCGGCGCTCAAGGGGGTGGATCAACCGCTCCACCCTTACGCGCGAGGTTCATGCGGCTCCAGGGCCGCAGGGGCAGACTTGCGGACCGAGCGGGCAGTCCGTCGCCGGCTGACCTTGCGGCCACCCGCATCTGGGCAAGACCCTGGCCCTGGCCTTGGCCTTGGCGGCCCTGTCCGCCTTCGCGGCGACGTAGATGCGCTTGATGTCGTCGTCGAAGTACGACGCGTACGAGGTGTCGGCGCTGTGGCCGCCGGTCATCCAGCCGCCGGTGACGCCGATCAGCCTGGGCGGCTCGGCGCCCGCGGTGATGAAGGGGCCGCCGGAGGTGCCGCCGACGTAGCCGTCGCAGTTGACCTCGGTGAAGGTGCCGCCGCGCCAGAACCTGCCCCCGCCGTCCCTGACATCGCCGGTGGTGTACTTCTTCGTCGGCGTGGTGCAGCCGAGGGGGTCCTGCTTGGGCTTGTAGCTGCCGCCGCCGTACAGATACGGGTATCCGATGGCGAGCACGGTGTGGTGGAAGCCGGTGTCGAACCCCATCGGGATGGCCCCGACGACGTCCTCGACCTCCCTGCCATCACGGCGCGGCTCGGTGGCGAGGAACGCCACATCGACGTCGGTCAGTTGCTCCTCGCTCTTCTTGCTCCCGGTGTAGCCAGGCTCCTTGAAGATGTGGCCCCTCTTGACGGGGTACATGCCGTGCGGCATCGGGCTCTTCGCGCTGTGCTGCGGCACGAAGACCAGGTTTTCCTGCCGTCCATCACTGTCGAAACAGTGCGCTGCCGACACGACCAGGTTCTTGCCCGGGGAGGGAACGACGGTCCCGCCGCAGAAGCGGTAGTCGTAGCGATCCGGGTATGCGTCGCCCGCCTTCCGCGCCCAGTAGAAGGTGCCGACTTCCTTGACGCCTTTGAAGGTGTGCGAGGGCGATGTGTGCGAGGGAAAGGTGTGCGAGGGCGAACTGTGCGAGGGCATGCGCCACACGCCCTCGCGGGCCTGCCGCTCCTCGACCGGCTCGGCCCGCGCCATGCGCTCCGGCGTCCAGAACTCCTCGACCGGCGTCGGGTCCGGGGCCGACCAGGCCGGTCCCACGGCTGCCAGGAGCGCGGCCGTGACCGCCAGGAGCCCGGACGCGGCGGCTGTCGCCGTCAGGCTGCGTTTCGTTCTCACAGTCGAGTTCTAGCCCATGAGCGGACTCCCACCAGGCGACCGTGCCGGGCTCGTGTCCCGCGATGCCCCACTGGTCCTGGTCGATCGGTGCACGACAGTGCCGTCAGGTGGGTGGCCAGTTGCGCAGGGCCACGTCGGCCACCTGCTGGAGGTCGTCGCGGGTGGTGCCGCCGGCGGCTTGGACGGCGATGCCGTTCGCCACGGTCATGAGGTAGCGGGCGAGCAGCCCGGGATCGGTCTCGATGGGCAGATCGCCTTCGTCGAGGGCCTGTCGGAAGCGGTCGTGCAGGAGCGCGATGGCCTCGTTGCGCCAGGCGGTGAGTGCGTCGCGGGCGTTGCGTCCGGGGTCGCCGACGGCGAGGGCGCTCTGGACGCCGAGGCATCCGGCGGGGCAGTCGGGGCGGGTGCTGGCCCGGACGGAGCCGCCCAGGAACGCGGTGGCCACCTGCTCGGCGGTCGGTTCCTGCAGGGCCCGCGCCGCGTACGCGGCGGGACCTTCGGTGTAACGCTCCAGAGCCTTGCGGAACAGCTCGTCCTTGTTCCCGAAGGCCGCGTACATGCTGGTGCGGGTGATGCCCATGGCCTTGGTCAGGTCGGTGAGGCTGGCGCCTTCGTAGCCCTGCTCCCAGAAGACCCGCATGGCACGTTCGAGGGCCTCGTCGGCGTCGAAGCCTCTGGGTCGGCCGATCGGCACCTTCCGCTGGATCTCCATGCGGCCAACCATACTCTTCTGTACCGATCGGTGCGGAAGGTGCTACGGTCCCGTTCGGTACCGATCGGTACTGAACTCTGTGGAGGTCATTCTCATGGGACAGCTCGAAGGCAAGACCGCCGTCGTCACCGGCGGCGGCACCGGGATCGGCCTGGCCACCGCGGTACGGCTGGCAGCCGAGGGCGCGCACGTGTTCATCACCGGTCGGCGTAAGACCGAACTGGACGTGGCGGTCGAGACGATCGGCTCGGCGCGGGCCACCGCGGTGGCGGGTGACATCGCGAACCTGGCCGACCTGGACCGGCTCTACGACGCGGTCCACGCCCGGGGCCAAGGCCTGGACGTGGTCTTCGCGAACGCGGCGAGCTCCTCGTTCGCGACCCTGGAGCAGGTCACCGAGGAGCACTTCGACCAGACCTTCGACGTCAACGTGCGGGGCACACTGTTCACCGTCCAGAAGGCACTCCCTCTGCTCAACGACGGCGCGTCCGTGATCCTGAACGCGTCCACCGCCGCCGACAACGGCACAGAGGCGTTCGGCACGTACGCGGCGTCCAAGGCGGCGGTCCGGTCCTACGCGCGGACCTGGGCCAACGAACTCAAGGGCCGCGGCATCCGCGTCAACGCCATATCGCCGGGCCCGATCGACACCCCCGGAATCACGACCGTCTTCGGCGAGGAGAACGCGGCCGACGCCAGGGTGAACCTCGCCGCAGGTCTGGCGATCGGCCGCATGGGCCGCCCGGAGGAAGTCGCCGCACTGGTGGCGTTCCTGGCCTCCACCGAGAGCAGCTTCATCCTGGGAGCCAACCTGTACATAGACGGCGGCGAGAACCAGATCTGACCCCGGCCCCGCCCCATAGGGTGGCGGGTTACAGGTGGCGGGTTGCAGGAAAGTCCCACCCAGGAGGGCGAAATGCCCGTCTGGGGCGGGACTTTCCTGCATCCCCCGAATATCCAGCTGCGCGCGCGGCAGCCCCTCCGGCACTGGCCGCCGGACTCCTCGACTGGCGGTGGCACGAGGTGCCGCAGTCGAGGTCAACGGCTTGTTCAGCCGACCGGCCGACCAGGGTGAGGTGTTGCCTTCGTTCGCATCACGCGCCCTCGTCCGACGAGGACGAGGCCTCAAGAATGGTTTCGACCTCGGGCGTGGTTCGCCTCGTCCGGCCCGACCGGACGCGCTTCTCGTGCTGGGCCCCACCGGGACGTCCCTGCGGGTAGTCGTTGAGGAACTCCGGCGCTTCGTGGGACGGGTCGGCCTGCCGCCGGAGGGCGCTGCGGATGTGCTTGAGCGCTCCCGGCTCGCGAACCCTTTCGGCGTTGGCGATTCCCATGAGCATCGCCGCCGCCCGGCACTGGTCGTCGCTCAGCCCCTCAATCTCCTCCTCGCTCAGCTTCCGGCCCTTCAGCGCATCGACCAGGGGGGCGAAATGCTCGGCGTCGAGTTCGGGGACCAGGCCGGTGAACTGGCTCTCTCCCTCACGGACGTAGCGGCCGTCGGTTTTGTGGGTTCCCGGATACTGATTCTTGTTGGTGGTGACGTTCGGAGCGTTTCCACGCCCGGGGCCATCGTTGTACGGACCGAACGGGGTCTCGTGCGTGCTGAAGCTCGCTGCCTGTCGACCACCGCCGCGTTCGGTGTCGCGCTCGGCCCAGCGTTCCCGTCGGCTGTTGGCTCTGTCGCGATCCTCGTCGGTGACCCTCTGCACATACGCGGTGGCGGCAGCGTTTCCCGCCATGCGCTGCACGGCCAGGACGGACGACTGCGTGACCTGACGGTTCCCCAGGAAGGGCGCCGCGTCGACGCTCCGGGCCGCTGAGGTCCGAGGTGGCGAAGCCTTTCCCTCTAGCTCGCCGTGCTCGTTCTTCCGGTCGAAACCCATGACGCTGCCGCTCCCTGTAGTGGGGTCGGTGGCCGCGCGTAACACCTGGCTCCGAATGGCCCCGAACCGTTCCGCCAGTCCCCTTCGACGATAGGCGTCCCGGAGGCGTCCGTAGATGTCCGTAAGGGCAGTCCTCCGTGCACCGGGTTCAGTGAGAAATTCGCGGCGCCGGGTCGCGTGACCGTCGAGTGAGCGGCATGGCATGACAGGACCGCTCGGAGACGTCAGGGCAGCCGTCCGCCTGAAATGGCTCGACAGCGTGCTGTCGCCGTGCCTAAGATCCACGGCGACATCGCGTGTCGGTCACCGGCTGGGTGAGGCATGGAGGTGTCGGGAGATGCCTTCTGGAGGCATTCCTTGTCGGTCGAACTGAATCACACGATCATCCACGCCCGGGACAACCGGGAGTCCGCCGAATTCTTCGCGGATCTGCTGAGCCTTGAGATCACCTCCGAGTGGGGCCCGTTCATCGCGGTGGAACTGAGCAACTCCGTCACCCTGGACTTCGCCACCATCCCCGCGGACAAGATCACCCCGCAGCACTACGCCTTCCTGATCTCCGAGGCGGAGTTCGAGGCGGCGTACGAGAAGATCAAGGCGCGCGACGTCGAGCACTGGGCCGATCCGCATCAGAAGCTGCCGGGCGAGATCAACACCAACGACGGCGGCCGGGGCGTGTACTTCCTGGATCCGGCGGGGCACGCCATGGAGATCATCACCGTGCCGTACGGCGGATTTCCGGAGTAGTCGCGCCCGCCGTTCATGACGGGCAGCTCTTCGCCTTGTCCCCTCGGTACGTCCGGTACAGCGGCATCCTGTCCTTGTCGCCGGGCCGGTCCGCCGAGGGGAACTCGACGATCGGGACGGGCTTGCAGACGGCCCACTGGTTGTTCTCACCCGGGCCGGTGAACCCGTAGGTGCCGCTCGCCCCGACGAGGCAGCCCCTGCACGCCCCCTCGCTGATGGTCGAGATGGTGAGCGTGCTGTACACATCCTTGGTGGAGGGCAGCCGCGCCGGAACGGGGGTCTGCTTGCCGTCTTCGGTGATCTCGCTGTACGTACGGTCGACGGCGGACGCGAGGAGGGCGAACCCGTCGTAATACATGGCCATGTACCCGTCCGCCAAGGGCCTGGTCCCCAGGTCGTGGTCGCTGTTGATCTTCTTGTAGCGCGCGTGGAAGGGCGAGAAACCGGACGGCGCGTGACCGATGTCCGTCTCCCAGGCGGGGTCGAAGGCCGAGGCGTCGACGATCGTGGCGTTGGCCCTGTGCAGGCTCCGCCTGGTGTCCGCGGAGGTGAGCGTCGGCTCCATGCCTATGCCGACCTTGAGGATCCGCAGCTTGCCGCTGCGGTCACAACCGCCCTCGTTGGCAAGGCGGTTGATGAAGGCGGGCAGATCCTGGTCGCGGCCCGCGAAGAAGACGGTGTCCGCCTTGTCGCGGCAGATCCTCGTGACGGCGTCGGCGAAGCGCCGCGGGATGCCCTGGTCGTCGCCCGACGAACCGATGTAGTGGGAGTTGTGGTTCTTCAGGTCGTAGGTCTTGCCGAAGTGCCGTTCGAAGATCTCACGCAGGTTCTTGGAGTACACGTCGCCCTCGCGGCTGTCCCAGAGCAGCAGGCCCTTCTCCTCCTGCGGATAGCGGTCGATGTAGTGGGACAGGGCCTTGATGAACTGTTCGTTGTTGGGCGACGTCTTGAAGAAGTACCGGAAATTCATGGAGGCGGCGGTGATGACCGGGCCGACCGTCGGAATGCCGCGCCTGGTGAGTTCGGCGACTGCTTTGCGGGTGTCCGTCGTGCTGCTCGGAATGCCGGTCACCCCCACGAGCGGCGCCTCCGTGTCCCGCGTCATCTCGGCGAGACGGTCGACGACGGGCTTCCACTGCTTGAGGTCGTTGCCGTCGGGGGCGAAGAGCAGCTGATAGTGCGGCCCGCTGGCGCTGTTCGCCTCCAGCTGCGCCGCGAGAGCTCCCGCGAGGGCGCGCCGGATCATGTCGCCGGTCATGGCGCTCGACTCGTTCGACGTGAAGGGCATCATCAGGGCGATGCGTACGTAGGGAATGCGGGCTTTGCTGTTCGGCGGGTTCTCCCAGTCCTGTGCGACCCGGGCGTTCTCGTCCGCGATGGCCGTGATGAGGCTCTCGGCCTTCTTGTCCGCGTCGAAGGCGTGGGCGGTGACCCCGACGCACTCCCCCGCTCTCTCCTCCAGGCCGTCACCGCACGGGCCGGGGCGCGAGTTGTTCCAGGTGACGCCGACGACGACGAGGGCGGCGACCACGACGACGGCCACGAGCCATTCGAGGGGGCCCCACTCCTTGGGCGGGTGGTTGAACATCATGACCCCTCACTGGCAGGGACGGGCAGGACCTGCCGTTTGCGGGCGGCCGCCGGCCAGTCACGGGCGGCTCTTCCAAGGGCTGCGTACCAGGTGCGGTGGCGCCGGGAGAGGTATCCCAGTTCGTCGCCGACCGCCTGGCACAGGGTCTCGGCATCCGGGTCGATCGCCGGGTCGGCGTACGGCTCGGACAGGTACCACAGGGCGTGCAGGAGCCGGTTGATGCAGCGGCCCGCCTCGTCGAGATGGGCGTAGTGGGCGGCGTGCTCCCCCAGCGCGATCTCCATCCGGTGGTCGCTCCAGCCCACCGCGTCCTCATGCGCGTTCATCGACCACTCGGCGCTCCCCGAGGGCGGAGTCGGAGCGGTGGCGCAGTCCCGCAGGCACTGCAGCCAGTGCTGGACGCTCTGCTCCGCCTCCTCCGCGCCGAACTCGTCGGCCAGCATGTCCACCACGCGTGCCGCGTTCCCCGCGGCCAGGCTGTGGCGCAGCGCGTCCGCCTCCTCGTTGGCGGAACGCTGCACGTGGTGCAGATGCAGGAAGCGGTGGATCTGGTGCCAGCTGTGCGGATCGTCGGGAGGCGGCGACGTACGGCGCGCCTCATGGACGAGGAGCGCCTGCAGCAGCTTGCTCTCCACCAACGGGGCCTCGGCGGGGACGGTCTGCTGCCACTGCCGCTGGACCAGGTACTGTGCCGCCGCGTTGGCGGGCAGTTGCTCGGGGCCGTCGAGGCGCAGGTTCTCGGCGAGTGCCTCCGCGGTCTCGTTGTCCCGCGCGAGGCACAGCACGAGGAGCCGGTCGCGCTGGCGCCGGTCGGGCAGCAGATCCTCCAGGAGCACCTGGGTGACCGGGCGCCCTTGCGCGGTGGGCAGGTCGAGCAGGTCTCTCGGGGCCACCTTGCGGTTCTGCCGGGCCGCGTGCACGACGGCCTCGCACAGCACGGTGCTTGCCGCGGGGTGCCCGCCGGTCAGCGAGTGCAGCGCCGATGCCAGGTGCGGGTGGAGCAGCCGCACGGATGCCCGGTCGAGCATCGAGAGGACTTCGTCCCGGCCCAGCGGCGTGAGCGGCACGACGAGCAGTCCCGCGGACGGGTCGTGTCCCGCGCGCTGCCATATGGTGGCGGCCTGTCTGCGCCGCGCGCCGCCTCCGGTGGGCAGCAGGTCGGCCAGTTCACGGCGTACGGCCTGCGGCGCCTCGTCCCGCGGTACGTCGCCGAGGCGGGTGGCGACGACGGTGATCCGGTCACGGTGGGGCCGCTGCGCGGTGGCGCGGTGTTCGAGGAGAAGGTCCAGGAAGCGCTGCCCCGCGGGGGCGTGCGCCTCGTCGAGGAGGATCAGCGGCCAGGGCTCACGGTTCATGGACCGCACCCAGCCGTAGGCGGCGGCCACCTCCTCCAGGAAGGCGGCCATGAGGGTGTTCTCGACGGCGTGTTGGTAGTCACCGCCCCGGTGGAAGCGCCGACCGAGCTCGAGCAGGGCATCGAGCTTCCCGGTGGCGCCGTCCGGTGTGGTGTGCCGCTGCGCGTACCAGTGCCGGGCCGAGACGAGGCCGCGCAGCGACTGCAGTTCACGCAGGATCGCCGCCGTGACCGGCTGCGAACCGTCGTCGTCCTCCACCGTGACACCGGCGGCGGACGCGCCCGCCGCATCGGCGATGGATGCCTCGACCCGCTCCGACCACTGCCGCGCCACGTCCCGCTCGGCCCCGGCGAGGAGACCGCAGGCGATCAGGAGCCTGGCCTGCCGGGCGCACACGGCGTCCCGTTCGTCCGCGTCGCCGAGGAACCAGCCGGAGACCGCGAACAGGCCCGGCAACAGGACGGGAAAGAGACCGAGCCCGGGCGCGAGCGCACACACGATCCGCTCCAGGACCTGCACGAAATCGGCGGCCGGGGTGGCGGGCACGCCCTCGGTCTCCGCGGTGACGGCGGGCACGGTGACGGGCGCCGTCCCCGGCGCGACGACCCGTACATGGGCCAGCGGAAGCCGCTTGTCGTAGTGGCGCGCGAGCCCGTCGAGGACGGCGCTGCGCCCCAGGCCGTGCTGCCCGGTGAGCAGGACGACGGGCACGTCGTCGCCGAACTCCCGCTTCCTGCGCGCACGTTCGTCGTAGGCCAGTCCGGTGAGGGACGGAATGAGTGAACTCACCAGAGGATCGCGACCGTACAGCAGTGGGGTTTGCGGCTTGCCCATCCGACGACATCCTGTTTCCGCTGGGAGCGTTCGGCCGCGAACAGGGCGAGTCGCAGCGCTCCCCCCGTACACCAGCCGCTGACTACTGCTCCAACTCCTCCCGAATCAGTGGAACTTATCTATGCATCCGGTCACTCGCCAGCGGAATCGCGGGAGACCAGCGGCACGTAAGAACGTTGTTCTACCCTCTTCAGGGCTGTGGATAAATCTCGAGGTCGAATCGGCCGGGAAGGTCCACCGCCGCGCGGACCTCTCCCGGGTAAGCGAGCCTGACCCGTCGCAGCCCGGCCAGACCGGCCAGGTGAGAGAGGTCGATGTCGGTGCCCTGGATGAGATGGATCTCCACGAGCCCCGGCAGCCTGCGGGCGATGCGCCGCAACGACACGGGTGCACCCGGCTTCGCGTACACGTAGAGGTGTGTGACCTGCGAGACCTGTGCCTTCGGGTCGAAGAGCAGCGTGCTCAGCTGCTCGGGTGAGAGGGTCAGCGTGCGCAGCTCGGGCAGTCGGGCGAGCAGGGCACCCCACCCGTCCGGCAGGAGTCGCTCGCCCGCCTCGTGCAGGCGCAGTTCCTCAAGGGCCTGGAAGTGCGCGATCTCCGAGAGATCGACCGTGCCCGTCGGCAGCGCGAGGACCCGCAGGTCCCCGAGGCGGGACAGGTCGGGGAGCCCGCGCCAGGGCACTTGCAGCCCCAGGTGCAGGGCGGTCAGGCGCGGGCAGTCCGCCAGCTTCGACAGCGGTTCGAACTGCGGGAGGTCTTCCAGTACGAGGGTGTGCAGCCGGGGCAGCCCGGTGAGCGGCGCGGGCTCCCTGAGGTTGCGGCAGCCCCGCAGGGTGAGGCTTTCGAGGGCCGGGAAGTCCGCGAGCAGGCCGAGGTCGTCCAGCTGGAGCGCGCCGCGCAGCCTCAGCTCGCGCAGGCGCCCCGGGTCGAGGGCCGCGCGCACGGCCTGGGGAGCGAAGTCGCCGTGGATCCCGACGCGTTCGCATCCGGGCATGCCCGCGAGGGCGTCGAGCTCGGCCTGCGAGCGTACGGTGACGGGCTGCGAGGCGTCCGCGGTGAGGAGCGGCCTGATGATGTCGTCGGCGTAGACAGCGGTGTCGAACCGGTCCCAGTGGCCGAGCAGTTGGGCCCGCACCAGTGGCTGCTGGGTGTTGAGGAACTCCTTCAGGCGCGGGATGGCGGCGTCACCGCCGATCTGGCAGATCGCGTGGACGGTGGCGAGCTCCTCGTCGCCCTCCAGGTCCCCCGCCCCGGGCAGCAGGCCGAGCAGCAGCGGCCCCGTGCGCGCGAGGACTCTGGCCTGGCGCAGGCTGCGCGGCGGGACCATGCGTGCCGCCTCGGTCTCGATGGTCAGCCGCACGGCGGGGTCGAGACGGGTGGCCTGCTCGAGCGACGCGAGGGCGAGCAGCCGCAGTCTGGCCTGAACCATCGCGTCCTTCTCGCGGTTGCCGCGTTCGTTGAGCCGCATGAGCAGGTCGGCGCGTCCCACGTGATCGCTCTGCGCGACAGCCATCTGCACCACGTCCTCCCACTCGTCCGCATGGGCGTTCTTCACAAGAATGCCGAAGTCCCGCTCTTCAAGCACCGCCTTGGCCCCGAGATAATCCTGAAAAGTGCGGTGAATGAAGTCCACGGCCCCCGGTGCGGGCTCACGCAGCAGTCCGGTGCGCACGAGGAGGTACCGCAGGACCTTCTCCGGTTCCCCCATCTTCAGCAGGCTCGGCACCTGCGGCTGAAGCCTGCGCACCAGCTCCAGGGCGTCCGTGCGCTCGATCTGGGTGCGTTCGTTTCTGATCAGCCAGTACGCGAGACGCTTGAGGGGTTCGGCGGCGGCGTCCTCGCTGAGCTCGGGGGGCACGCCGCGCTCCTTGTCGCGCCGTTCGAGCAGCATGGACAGGGCCGCCTTGTAGAGGGCGGCCCGCCCCTCGGGCAGAAAGCCGTTGCGCTCCTCGTGCAGGGCGCACATCAGGCTGCACATCAGCGGGTTGGTGGCGAGCCTGCTCAACTCCGGCCGCCTGCGCAGGGATTGGATCAGGAGATCGTCCACCCCTTCGGGCGCGTCGGCCGCCGCGTGCCACCGCTGGATGAAGCGCCGCAGGTCGTCGGGGCGCAGCCCGTTCAGCGTGAACTCGTGGAAGCCCTCACGCTCCAGCCAGCCGGGGGCGAGCGCCGAGGGACGGGTGGTGGCGAGCCACAGATTGCCGGAGAAGGCGGCGATGAGCCGGCGCAGCCACTCCCGGGTGCGCGTGCGGTCGGACTCGGGAATCTCGTCGAGGCCGTCGATGAGCAGGAGGCCCCGGCCGTTCTGCAGCACGCGCGCCGTCCAGCCGTCGGGCTCGGTGCCCACGTGCGGGCAGCCCATCCGGCGCAGGAAGTCGTCGGGCAGGGGCAGTTCGGTGCCCTCGCGGACCAGGGTGCGCAGCGGCAGGACGAAGGGAACACGGCCGAGGAGCTGCGGCAGATGCCCCGGCACCGTGTCCTGCCGCGCGGTGGTCAGGGCCAGCCACTGGACGAGCGTCGTCTTGCCCGTACCGGCGAGTCCCTGCAGCAGTACGCGCCGGTGGCCGACGAGGATGGACTCGACGCTGTCCTCCAGCTCCACCGTCCTTCCCTCGCGGGCCACATCGGGGTCGACGTCCACGGCTGCCGTCGCGACGGCGCGCAGGCTCAGATAGGCGCTCTCCAGGGGCCACTCCTGACCGCCGGGGTCGCGCAGGTCGACTCCGTGGAGAGTGAGGCTGCCGTGCTGCTGGATGACGTAGGCGGAGTATTTCTCCTCGAAGCGGGCGTCCGCCGCCGTCCAGTCGTCCCCCGACACGCGGCGCAGAATCACCTCCAGCTGTTCGCTCTGGCGGCGCAGTTCGACGAACTCCTCCAGTTGGGCCCGGGCCGCGAATCCGGGCCGCTGGGTGAAGAACCGCACGAGGTGCACGCAGGCCGTCTGCAGGAGTACGTCGTGGAAGAGCGCCGCGTCGCGGGTGAGCAGCCTGCGCGTGTCGGGTCCGGCCTCGCGGGAGAGCTCCTTGGCCAGCTCCTCGGGCCCGAGCACGAAGATCTGCACGTCGTCCATGTCGAGCTCGCCGAGGGCGAAGAGGGTACGGGTCAGCGCCTGCCCGACGGAGTCGCGCTCGTCGTCCGCGATCGGCCGCTCGTGCGGCCCCGCGGCCCGCACCGCCCGGCGCACCAGCTCCTGGGCGAGCCGGTGCATGTCGTCCTTGCTGAGCGTGGGGTGGTCCCCGGCGAAGGACAGCAACCCCTTGATGCGTACGGGCCGTTCGGAGTACTCGGCTCCGGGCGCCTTCGGCGGTGGCAGCAACAGCCGCTTCAGCAACGGCACGACGACCGAGGACGCGACCTTGATACCCATTGCTCCAGCGTCCACTGCAACCCCCGTCGCCGCCGCGAGTTCCCTGCGTACACAAAGCGTAGGGCCCGCACCCCCTTCACGGGAGTACGGGCCCAACTGCCCTGGGACAAGGTTTACTTGCGGATGAGCGAACGCAGCACGTACTGCATGATGCCGCCGTTGCGGTAGTAGTCCGCCTCACCGGGGGTGTCGATGCGGACGACCGCGTCGAACTCCACGCCGGTGTCGGTGGTGACCTTGACCGTACGCGGGGTCGTGCCGTTGTTCAGCTCGGTCACGCCGGTGAAGGAGAAGGCCTCCTCGCCGGTCAGGCCGAGGGTCTCGGCGGACTGGCCCTCCGGGAACTGGAGCGGCAGGACGCCCATGCCGATGAGGTTCGAGCGGTGGATGCGCTCGTACGACTCGGCGATGACGGCCTTCACGCCGAGGAGCGCGGTGCCCTTGGCGGCCCAGTCGCGGGACGAACCGGAGCCGTACTCCTTGCCCGCGAGGATCGCGAGCGGCGTACCGGCGGCCTGGTAGTTCTGCGAGGCGTCGTAGATGAAGGAGACGGGAGCGTCGTCCTTCGTGAAGTCGCGGGTGAAGCCGCCCTCGGTGCCCGGCGCGATCTGGTTGCGCAGGCGGATGTTGGCGAACGTGCCGCGGATCATGACCTCGTGGTTGCCACGGCGCGAGCCGTAGGAGTTGAAGTCGCGACGCTCGACGCCGTGCTCCGTGAGGTACTTGCCGGCCGGGGTGTCGGCCTTGATCGCACCGGCCGGGGAGATGTGGTCGGTGGTGACCGAGTCGCCCAGCTTGGCCAGGACGCGGGCGCCCGTGATGTCGGAGACCGGGGTGGTCTCCATCGTCATGCCCTCGAAGTAAGGGGGCTTACGGACGTAGGTCGACTGCGGGTCCCACTCGAAGGTGTTGCCGGTCGGGATCGACAGGGCCTGCCACTGGGCGTCGCCCGCGAAGACGTCCTGGTAGGACTTGTTGAACATGTCCTCGCCGATGGAGTTGGCGACGACGTCGTTCACCTCGGCCTCGGTCGGCCAGATGTCCTTCAGGTAGACGGGGTTGCCGTCCTGGTCGGCGCCGAGCGCGTCCTTGGTGATGTCCACCTTCATCGAACCCGCGATGGCGTACGCGACGACCAGCGGCGGGGACGCCAGGTAGTTCATCTTGACGTCGGGGTTGATACGGCCCTCGAAGTTCCGGTTGCCGGAGAGGACGGACGTCACGGCCAGGTCGGCGTCGTTGACCGCCTTGGAGACCTCCTCGGGCAGCGGGCCCGAGTTGCCGATGCAGGTGGTGCAGCCGTAACCGACGAGGTTGAAGCCGACCTTGTCGAGGTAGGGGGTGAGCCCCGCCTTGTCGAAGTAGTCGGTGACGACCTTGGAGCCCGGCGCGAGGGTGGTCTTGACCCACGGCTTGCGGGTCAGGCCCTTCTCGACGGCCTTCTTCGCGACGAGCGCGGCGGCGACCATCACGTACGGGTTCGAGGTGTTGGTGCAGGAGGTGATCGCGGCGACGGTGACGGCGCCGTGGTCGATCTCGTACGTCGAGCCGTCGGGGGCGGTGACCGTGGTCGGCTTCGACGGGGTGCCGTTGGAGACGGCCGGGGCGTCGGAGGCCGGGAAGGACTCCTTGCCCGCCTCGGAGTCGTCCGCCACGTAGTTGCGCACGTCCTGCGCGAACTGCTGCGAGGCGTTGGCGAGGACGATGCGGTCCTGCGGGCGCTTCGGGCCTGCGATGGAGGGGACGACCGTGGAGAGGTCGAGCTCCAGCTTCTCGGAGAAGTCGGGCTCGGCGGCCGGGTCGAGCCAGAGGCCCTGCTCCTTGGCGTACGCCTCGACGAGCGCGACCTGCTGCGCGTCACGGCCGGTCAGGCGGAGGTACTTCAGCGTCTCGTCGTCGATCGGGAAGATCGCGGCGGTGGAGCCGAACTCCGGCGACATGTTGCCGATGGTGGCGCGGTTGGCGAGGCTCGTGGCCGCCACACCCTCGCCGTAGAACTCGACGAACTTGCCGACGACGCCGTGCTTGCGCAGCATCTCGGTGATCGTGAGGACGAGGTCGGTGGCGGTGGTGCCGGCGTTCAGCTCACCGGTCAGCTTGAAGCCGACGACGCGCGGGATGAGCATGGAGACCGGCTGGCCCAGCATCGCGGCCTCGGCCTCGATGCCGCCGACGCCCCAGCCGAGCACGCCCAGGCCGTTGACCATCGTGGTGTGCGAGTCGGTGCCGACCAGCGTGTCGGGGTAGGCCTGGCCGCCCCGGACCATGACCGTGCGCGCCAGGTGCTCGATGTTGACCTGGTGGACGATGCCGGTGCCCGGGGGGACGACCTTGAAGTCGTCGAAGGCGGTCTGGCCCCAGCGCAGGAACTGGTAGCGCTCCTTGTTGCGGCCGTACTCCAGCTCGACGTTCTGGCCGAAGGCGTCCGCCGTGCCGAACTTGTCGGCGATGACGGAGTGGTCGATGACCAGCTCGGCCGGGGAGAGCGGGTTGACCTTGTCCGCGTCGCCGCCGAGCTCCTTGACGGCCTCACGCATGGTGGCGAGGTCGACGACGCAGGGCACGCCGGTGAAGTCCTGCATGATCACGCGAGCCGGCGTGAACTGGATCTCCTGCGACGGCTGCGCCTGGGAGTCCCAGGAGCCGATCGCGCGGATGTGGTCGGCGGTGATGTTCGCGCCGTCCTCGGTGCGGAGCAGGTTCTCCAGAAGCACCTTCAGGCTGTAAGGGAGGCGCGCGGAGCCCTCTACCTTGTCCAGCTTGAAGATCTCGTACGACTCGTCGCCCACGCTGAGCGTGCTGCGGGCGTCGAAGCTGTTCGCCGACACGACAGTCTCCTTCATATATGTGCGCGTTGAATCACATCCTGCCGCCACGACTCGTCGTCGATCCGCTAAGGTAAGGCTTAGTTAGGTAACCCTTACCGAGTGGCGGTTCCTGGTGCGCCTCGGCAGATATCTCGATGTCGAGATAACTCTAGTACATCACCCGCGCGTACGACGAGGCGCGCCAGCCTGCCCGCACGCCGAAGGGAGCACGGAGAACTCCATCGCACGCAACCGCTCCGGCTCGGAAACCACCTCGTAGGCGGCGACCCGCTCGCCATCGACCCTGATCAGAAGGGCGAGGAGCAGTCGTCCGTACGGGGCCACGACCACGCCCACCGTGCCGTTGACGAGCGCGGGCTCCGCGAAGCGGGCGTTGCTCCGAAGGAGCACCGTCTCCTCCGCCACGGCCCGTGCGCCGCGGAGCACCGCGGTGAGGTCGCCGGTGCGCACCACGTCGGGGGCCAGGACGGTGAGCAGCGCTGCCAGGTCGCCGCTGCGGGCTGCCGCGAGGAACGCCTCGACGACACGCCGGTCCCCCGCGAGCCCGGGGTCGGCGAGGGCCTCGGGCGGGGCCTTGACCTTGTGGCGCGCGCGGCTCGCGAGTTTCTTGGTGGCGACCGGGGTGCGCTCCACGACGGGCGCGATCTGATCGAACGGCACGGCGAACAGGTCGTGCAGCACGAAGGCGACCCGCTCGGCGGGACCGAGTGTGTCGAGGACCACGAGCAGCGCCCGGCCCACCGAATCGGCCAGGAGCACTTCCTCCTCCGGGTTCCCGCCGTCGCCGGACTGCGGGAACCGCCCGGGAAACTGCTCGGGGAGGTGCTCGCCTGCCGGTTCCTCGTGACGGCTCGCGGCCGACCGCAGCATGTCAAGGCAGAGGCGGGAGACGACCGTGCGGAGCCAGCCGGTGAGGTTCTCGATCTCGTCGGATCCGGCGTCGGCGGCGGTGCGGCTCAGCCGCAGCCAGGCCTCCTGGACGGCGTCGTCGGCGTCGCTGAGCGAGCCGAGCATGCGGTAGGCGAGGCCGCGCAGATGGCCTCGGTGCGCCTCGAACCGGTCCGCGAGGATCTCCTGCTCGTCCATCGGTCACCTTTCCCCGTCGTACGCCGTCACCTTCGTGTCCCCGGCGCCAGAGCCGCCGTGACAGTAACGCCACGAAGGAGAACCGCCATGCCGACCACCCTGCCCACCACGCTCGACCGACCGCTCCTGGAAGGCACCGCCCTGGGCGAGATCCGGCTGCCCAACCGGGTGGTGATGGCCCCGCTCACCCGGGCCCGCGCCGACAACCCCGGCCTCGTACCGACGGAGCTGCATGCCGCCTACTACGGACAGCGGGCGAGCGCCGGGCTCATCATCACCGAGGGGACCTGGGTCAGCGAACGGGCCATCGGGTTCGTCAACGTCCCCGGCGTCTACAGCGAGGCGCAGGTCGCCGGGTGGCGTCGGGTCACGGATGTCGTTCACGCCCTCGGGGGTCGCATCGTGCAGCAGCTCTGGCACACCGGCGCCACCTCGCACCCCGACCACCTGGGCGGCGCGCTGCCCGCGGGGCCGTCGGCGATCGACCCCCGCGCGAAGACCTTCACCCCCGGCGGCTTCAAGGAGACGCTCACGCCGCGCGAGATGAGCGCCCGCGAGATCGAGGCCACCGTCACCGACTTCCGCGCGGCGGCTGCCAACGCGCGGCGTGCCGGGTTCGACGGCGTCGAGATCGGCGCCCTGGGCGCGTTCCTCTTCGCCCAGTTCCTCAACCCCCGTCTCAACCACCGCGGCGACGCCCACGGGGGTGACCGCGCGGGACGGCGGCGCCTGCTGCTCGACGTCGTCGACGCGGTCACCGCCGAGTGGGAAGGCCGGCGGGTGGGCGTGCGCCTGTCGCCGTACATGGCCGCGACCGACCGCTTCGTGGTCGACGAGGAGCTGCTCGCCGACTACGACGAGCTGGTGGCCGCGCTCGACGACCGTCCCCTCGCCTATCTGCACCTGCGCGGCCCCGACCTCGCGGGGCCTGGCGAGAACCTCGGTGCCGCGGCGTTCGCCCGCTACCGGAAGCGGTTCGCGGGACCGCTGATCGCGAACAACGACTTCGACAGGGACTCCGCGAACGCCCTGATCGAGGCGGGGTCCGCCGACGCCGTCTCCTTCGCCAGGCACTTCGTCGCCAACCCCGATCTGGTCGGCAGGTTCGCCCTGGGGCGCGACCTCGCGGCCGGTGACCCCGCCACGTACTACCAGGGCGGTGCGCAGGGATACGTCGACTATCCGGCGGCGGGCTGAGCACGGGAGGAGTCGCGTACGAGCAGGCCCGCCGGTACGACGCCTGGCCGGGGGCCGTTACTTCGGCGGGCGACCCGCAACACCTGGACCATGGATGCCCTGCTGCCCTGCATCGGCGCCGAACGTCACCGCCGGCAGTACCCGGCGCGCAGCCTGGAGAGGCACGGGGCGCGGTTCTCCGGTGGCTCGGACTGGCCTGTCGATCCGCTCCAGGTGTGGAACCAGGTGCGGACCGCCGTCGACCGGTTCGGGGCCGGGGGCGAGGGCGATCCGTACCGCGAGCAGGAGGGCCTCAGTCGCTCGTCCGCCCTGCTCATGCACACCCTCGGCACGGCGCGTCAGCTCCGTACGGACCACCTCACCGGAACCGTCGAAACGGGGAAAGTCGGCCGATCTGGTGCTGCTCGACCGCGATGTGACGCGGTGTCCGGTGGCTGATATCAGCTCTGCCGAAGTGCGGCTGACGTTGACCGGAGGCACAGTGGTGCATGACGCCGACTCGTCGGCCGGGCGCGCTGCCGCCGCCCGGGTGACGCGCGCGGCGGCCGGACCGCGGCCCGCGGTGCAGGCCGCGGTGCACGGCGGACGGCACGCCTCGTGCGGTTGCGGCTGACCCGGCGCGGTGGAGTGACGTACGGAGAAAACGTAAAAGACGTACAGGAACTTCCGTGCCGAACCGGTCATTTCACGTATGGCCTACCCCAGCGCAGGCGTCATCTCATATCTGAGATAACCTGCACAACATGGCAGACGATTACCTCGTACGTATCGGCAAGCTCATCCGCGACGCCCGACAGCACAGGGGCTGGACGCAGTCGCAACTCGCCGAGGCGCTCAACACAAGTCAGAGCGCCGTGAACCGCATCGAGCGCGGCAATCAGAACATCAGCCTTGAGATGATCGCGCGTATCGGCGAAGCGCTGGACAGCGAGATCGTCTCCCTCGGGTATGCCGGGCCGATGCATCTGCGCGTGGTCGGCGGGCGGCGGCTCTCCGGCTCCATCGACGTCAAGACGAGCAAGAACGCCTGCGTGGCGCTGCTCTGCGCCTCCCTGCTCAACAAGGGGCGCACGGTGCTGCGCCGCGTGGCGCGCATCGAGGAGGTCTACCGCCTCCTCGAAGTCCTGAACTCGATCGGCGTGCGCACCCGCTGGATCAACGACGGGGTGGACCTGGAGATCGTGCCGCCCGCCCAGCTCGACATGGAGGCGATCGACGCGGAGGCCGCGATCCGGACCCGCTCGATCATCATGTTCCTCGGCCCGCTGCTGCACCGCATGGACCGCTTCAACCTGCCCTACGCGGGCGGTTGCGACCTCGGCACCCGCACGATCGAGCCGCACATGATCGCGCTGCGCCGCTTCGGGCTCGACATCGCCGCGACCGAGGGGCTCTACCACGCCGAGGTCGCGCGAGACGTCGTCCCCGACCGCCCGATCGTGCTGACCGAGCGCGGCGACACCGTGACCGAGAACGCCCTCCTCGCCGCGGCCCGCAGCGACTGCACGACCGTCATCCGCAACGCCTCGTCGAACTACATGGTCCAGGACCTGTGCTTCTTCCTGGAGGCGCTCGGCGTGAAGGTCGAGGGCATCGGCACGACGACCCTCACCGTGCACGGCGTCCCGACCATCGACGTCGACGTCGACTACTCCCCCTCCGAGGACCCGGTCGAGGCGATGAGCCTGCTCGCCGCGGCCGTCGTCACGGAGTCCGAGCTGACGGTCAACCGCGTCCCGATCGAGTTCCTGGAGATCGAGCTCGCGGTCCTGGAGGAGATGGGCCTCGACCACGACCGCACGCCGGAGTACTTCGCGGACAACGGCCGTACGCGCCTGATCGACCTCACCGTCCGGCCCTCCAAGCTGGAGGCGCCGATCGACAAGATCCACCCGATGCCGTTCCCCGGCCTGAACATCGACAACGTCCCCTTCTTCGCGGCCATCGCGGCGGCGGCGCAGGGCAAGACGCTGATCCACGACTGGGTCTACGACAACCGCGCGATCTATCTGACCGACCTGAACCGCCTCGGCGGGCGCCTCCAACTCCTCGACCCGCACCGGGTCCTGGTGGAGGGCCCGACCCGCTGGCGCGCCGCCGAGATGATGTGCCCGCCCGCACTGCGGCCCGCCGTGGTCGTGCTGCTCGCGATGATGGCGGCCGAGGGCACGTCCGTCCTGCGCAATGTGTACGTGATCAATCGCGGGTACGAGGAGCTGGCCGAGCGGCTCAACTCCGTGGGCGCGCAGATCGAGACGTTCCGGGACATCTAGGAGTTCGTGGGCCGTTCGCCTACGTGGCCCTCACGAACTCGCGGATCGCCTCGGCCAGCGCGTCGGGGCGGTCCAGCGGGATCAGGGTGCGGCAGTCGTCCAGTTCCACCAGGCGGCTCTTGGGGAGCAACTCGGCGAACCTGCGGCCGTGTTCGAGGGGCATCATCTTGTCCTGCCTGCCCCAGACGATCAGGGCAGGACTGTCGTAGGTGCGCAGGGCCTCCGCCGCCTCCCGCATCTCCGTCCTGCGGGCGGAGCGGAGGTAACGGACCAGGACCTGACGGGCCTGGGGATCGGTGCGCAGGGGTTCGAGCCAGCGGTCCGTCAGATCGTGCGGGACGGGGCGGTGGGCCATGACCGCGAACCCCGTGCCCGGGACGCGGCGCAGGGCGCGTACGGACAGGACGCGGATCAGGAGTGCGATGCCGCCGGGGACGCGCGCGGCGGCGTCCATCATCTTGCCGCCCGCGCGCGGCGGGTAGTTGTCGAAGGCCTCGCAGCCCGCGATGACCATGCGGCCGACGCGCTCGGGGCGTTCGGCGGCCAGTTGCTGGAGCCGCCCGGCGTCGTTCTCGACGAAGACCGCGTCGCCGCCGAGACCCAGCGCGTCGGCGAACTCACCGATCAGCCGGGCCATGGTCGCCGGCGTCAGCTCGGCACCCTGCTTCAGCGGCACGCGATGGCTGCCGTACGGAAGCGTCGGCACCAGGCAGCGGAAGTCCTCGCCCAGTTCCTCCACGACGTGGCGCCATACGCTGCCGTCCTGGACGGGGCCGTGCAGCAGGACGATCGGCGTGCCCGCGCCTCCCGTGTCCTCGTACTCGACGGGTCCTGCGGTGAGTTCGATCCGTGCCATGGCCGCCCCGTTCCCTAGCCTGATCTTCGGCCCGACGTTATGCGGCTCAGTCGAGGACCGCCACCCCGTCCAGCTCGACCAGGCACTGCTCGTCCCAGAGGCGGACCGCGCCGATCACCGCCATCGCGGGGTAGTCACGGCCCGCCAACTTCTTCCAGATGCGGCCCAGTTGTGCCGCCTGGCTGCGGTAGTCGGCGACGTCCGTGGCGTAGACGGTGACGCGGGCGAGGTCGGCGGGGGTGCCGCCCGCGTGGCGCAGGGCGGTGAGGAGGTTGGTCAGCGCCAGCTCGAACTGCTCGGGCAGGGTGGTGCCGGTGACCTTGCCCTCGACGTCGAGGGCGGTCTGGCCCGCGAGGAAGACGAGACGGCCGCCCGTCGCGGTGACGGCGTGCGAGAAGCCGGTGGGCGGGGAGAGTTCGACGGGGTTGACGCGTTCGATGCTCATGCGGAGGGCTCCTCATGGGGCGCGGGATGCGGTGCGGTCCGTGCTGCGTACAACTCCTTTGCGATAATGGTCCGTTGGACCTCGCTCGCACCCTCGTAGATGCGGGGCGCCCGCACCTCCCGGTAGAGGTGCTCAAGGAGATGGCCTCGCTGCAAGGCGCGCGCACCGTGCAGCTGGACCGCGGCGTCCACGACGTACTGTGCCGTCTCGGTGGCGATCAGCTTGGCCATGGCGGCGCGTCGGGCGATGTCCGGTTCGCCGCGGTCGTACGCCGCCGCTGCCGCGTGCACCATGAGGCGGGCCGCCTCCGTGCGCGTCGCCATCTCCGCGACCTGGTGCGCCACCGCCTGGAGGTCCTTCAACTTGCCGCCGAACGCGTCCCGTTCGGCTGTGTGCGCGAGTGTCGCGTCGAGTGCCGCGCCCGCCATGCCGACCGCGAAGGCGCCGACGCTGGGGCGGAAGCGGTTGAGGGTGGTCATGGCGACGCGGAAGCCGCGGTCTGCTTCGCCGAGCATGTCGTCGCCGGTGACGGTCACACCGTCGAAGGCGAGGGCACCGATCGGGTGGGGGGAGAGCATGTCCAGGGGCGTGCCGGTGAGGCCCGCGCGGTCGGCGGGCACGAGGAAGGCGGTGACGCCGCGGGCGCCGGCGCCAGGGGTCGTACGGGCGAAGACGGTGTAGAAGTCGGCCTCGGGGGCGTTCGAGATCCAGCACTTCTCGCCGGTGAGCCGCCAGGAGGAGGCGCCGTCCGGCACGGCGCTCAGGGCGAGGGCGGCGGCGTCCGAGCCCGCGCCGGGTTCGGAGAGCGCGAAGGCGGCGACGGCGCGCCCCGCGCGGGCGGGGGCCAGCCACTGCTCGCGCTGGCGCGCTGAGCCGAACGCGGCGACGGGGTGCGCCCCGAGCCCTTGCAGCGCGAGCGCGGTCTCGGCCTCCGTGCAGGAGTAGGCGAGGGACTCGCGCAGGAGGCAGAGGCCCATGGCGCCCGAGGTGGCGGGCGGGGCCGGGGACCGTGAGGCGGCGGAGCCGCCCGGCCCCTCCCCCGCGAACAGGCGGTCGAGGAGGCCCAGTTCCCCGAGGGCCTCCACCAGGGGGCGGTTCACGCGGCCCGGCTCGCCCTTCTCCGCCAGCGGGCGCAGCCGCTCGTCGGCGAGGGTGCGTAGCTCCGCACACCAGGCGATTTGTTCTGGATCGAGCGAGAATGCCGTCATGCAGGGCCCCTCCTCTATCGCGCACCGTTGACTGTCGTCACCATCACGATACGCTCGTTGCGCGAGCTCACCACAAGCCCGAACGGCAAGGGGGCGACCCGCTGTGGACGCCAAGAGTGCACTGCGACTCCACCCATCGGCTCACCTCGACACCTTCGCCCGGGATCATCTCCCGCCGCCGGAGCAGTGGCCCGCGTTCGTCCGCGACCGGCCCGAGGTGCATTACGCCGACCGCCTCAACTGCGGCGCCGAGCTCCTCGACCGGACGGTGGAGCGGCACGGCGCCGAGAGAACCGCGTTCCGTGCGGGTTCCGGCGACGCGGGCTCCGGCGAGGTGTGGACGTACGGCGAGCTGCAGCGGCACGTCGACCGGATCGCGCACGTCCTGACCGGCGAACTCGACGTACTGCCGGGACAGCGCGTCCTGCTGCGGGGCCCCACGACGCCCTGGCTCGCGGCCTGCTGGCTGGCGGTGATGAAGGCGGGCGCGGTCGCGGTCACCGTCCTCGCCCAGCAGCGCGCGCACGAGCTGGCCACGATCTGCGAGATCGCCGAGGTCGGCCACGCCCTGTGCGACGCGCGCTCCGTGGACGACCTCATCAAGGCCGGGATCCCGGGGCTGAGCGTCACCACCTTCGGCGGGGACGCGGACGACGACCTCCTCGCGCGCGCCGCCCGGCAGCCCGACGTCTACGAACCCGTCGACACCGCCGCCGACGACGTCGCCCTCATCGCCTTCACGTCCGGCACCACCGGGCGCCCCAAGGGCTGTATGCACTTCCACCGTGACGTGCTCGCCATCGCCGACACCTTCGCGCGCCATGTACTCAAGCCGGTGCCCGACGACGTGTTCGCGGGCAGCCCACCGCTCGGTTTCACCTTCGGGCTCGGCGGACTCGTCATCTTCCCGCTGCGGTTCGGCGCCTCGTCGCTCCTGCTCGAACACGCGGCTCCCAAGCAGCTGTTGCCCGCGATCGCCGAGCACGGCGTGAGCGTGCTCTTCACGGCGCCGACCGCCTACCGCACGATGCTCGACGAGTTGGGCAAGCCGGACGCCTGCGACGTCTCCACGCTGCGGCGGTGCGTCTCCGCCGGGGAGAATCTCTCCGCCCACACCTGGCACGCCTGGCACGAGCGCACCGGGCACCGCATCATCAACGGCATCGGCGCGACCGAGCTGCTCCACATCTTCATCTCCGCCGCCGACGAGGCGATCCGGCCCGGCACCACGGGCCGCCCCGTTCCTGGCTGGCACGCGCGCGTGGTCGACGATTCGGGGGCTCAGCTGCCGGACGGGGAGCCGGGTCTTCTCGCCGTGCGCGGGCCTGTCGGCTGCCGGTATCTGGGCGACGAGCGCCAGCTCCAGTACGTACGCCACGGCTGGAACGTCACCGGCGACACCTACGTCCGCGACGCCGACGGTTACTTCACCTACGTGGCCCGCGCGGACGACATGATCATATCGGCGGGGTACAACATCGCGGGCCCGGAGGTCGAGGAGGCGCTCCTGCGCCACCCCGATGTCCTGGAGACGGCCGTCGTGGGACGCCCCGACGAGCTGCGCGGGCAGGCGGTCGTCGCGTACGTCGTCCCGCGCGCGGGCACCGAACGGGACCCGGAGCGGCTGCGCGCGTTCGTGAAGGGCGAGCTCGTGCCGTACAAGTGTCCGCGCGAGATCGTCTTTCTGGACGCACTGCCGCGCACCGCGACGGGCAAGCTGCAACGGTTCCGGCTGCGGGAGCCGGGGCCCGTAGAGTGATCACGTGTCCGAGCAGCACACTCCACGGTCCCTGATCGTCACCTTCTACGGCGCCTACGGGCGCGCGGCCCCCGGTCCGGTGCCGGTCGCCGGCCTCGTCAGGCTCCTAGCCCCTCTCGGCGTGGACGCCCCGGCCGTGCGCTCGTCCGTGTCCCGGCTCAAGCGGCGCGGGCTTCTCGTACCGGCGCGGACGGCGGCGGGCGCGGCGGGGTACGCCCTGTCGCCGGACGCGCGCCAGCTCCTGGAGGACGGCGACCGGCGCATCTACGCCACTCCCCCGGCCGCACGGCGGGGCGGCGGCTGGGTGCTCGCCGTCTTCTCCGTACCGGAGTCGGAACGCCAGAAGCGGCACCTCCTGCGCTCCCGCCTGGCCGGACTCGGCTTCGGGACGGCGGCACCGGGGGTGTGGATCGCCCCGGCGCACCTCTACGAAGAGACCCGGCACACGCTGGACCGCCTCCAACTCGCCTCGTACGTCGACCTGTTCCGGGGCGAGCACCTGGGCTTCGCGGCGACGGTGGACGCGGTGGCCCGCTGGTGGGACCTGTCCTCGATCGCCAAGGAGCACGAGGCGTTCCTCGACCGGCACGAGCCGGTGCTCCGGGCCTGGCAGGAGCGGACACAGACCCCGCCCGAAGAGGCGTACCGCGACTATCTCCTCGCCCTGGACTCCTGGCGCAGGCTGCCGTACGCGGATCCGGGTCTTCCGGGGGAACTCCTTCCGGAGGGGTGGCCCGGGGACCGGTCCGCCGAGGTGTTCAGGGCGCTTGACGGGCGGCTGCGGGATGCGGGGGCGGGGTTCGTCAACTCCCCAGCTTGAGGCGGGGCTTGGGGGCGTCCGTGCGCCCTGTCTGCGGGCGGCGGCTGCCCGCGCCGTACTGCACCGGCCAGGCGACACCCGGTCCCGCGTAACCCTGCTCGGCCGCCGCGTGCAGCGTCCAGTGCGGGTCGTACAGATGGGGGCGTGCGAGCGCGCACAGGTCCGTGCGGCCCGCCAGGATCAGGGAGTTGACGTCGTCCCAGGAGGAGATGGCGCCGACCGTCAGGACAGGGATGCCGGTTTCGTTGCGGATGCGGTCGGCGAACGGGGTCTGGTAGGAGCGGCCGTACGCGGGGCGCTCGTCGGAGACGACCTGTCCCGTGGAGACGTCGATCGCGTCGGCTCCGTGCGCGGCGAAGGCGCGGGCGGTGTCGACGGCGTCGTCCGCGGTGGTGCCGCCTTCGGCCCAGTCGGTGGCCGAGACGCGGACGGTCATGGGTTTACCGTCGGGCCACAACTCCCTTACCGCGTCGAACACTTCGAGAGGGAAGCGCAGACGGTTCTCCAGACAGCCGCCGTACTCGTCCGTCCTGCGGTTCGTCAGCGGCGAGAGGAACCCGGAGAGCAGATAGCCGTGCGCGCAGTGCAGTTCGAGGAGGTCGAATCCGCCTCGCTCGGCCCGCCGGGCCGCTTCGGTGAACTGTTCACGGATCTCGTCGAGCCCGGCCCGGTCCAGCTCGTGCGGGCGCTGGCTGTTCGCCTTGTACGGGAGGGGCGAGGGCGCCACCAACGGCCAGTTGCCCTCGTCGAGGGGTTCGTCGATGCCCTCCCACATCAGCTTGGTGGAGCCCTTGCGGCCCGAGTGCCCCAGCTGGACGCCGATCGCGGTGCCGGGCGCCTGTGCGTGCACGAAGTCGGTGATCCGCCGCCAGGCGTCGGCCTGTTCGTCGGTGTAGAGCCCGGCGCAGCCCGGCGTGATCCGACCCCTCTCGCTGACGCACACCATCTCGGTCATGACCAGGCCCGCGCCGCCGAGCGCCCGCGCGCCCAGGTGGACGAGGTGGAAGTCGCCGGGGACACCGTCCGTCGCGGAGTACATGTCCATGGGGGACACGACCACGCGGTTGCGCAGGGTGAGGTCGCGCAGCTGGAAGGGCGTGAACATCGGCGGCGTACCGTCCGGGCAGCCGAAGTCGCGTTCGACGGACTCGGTGAAGCGGGCGTCGCGCAGCCGCAGATTGTCGTGGGTGACGCGGCGGCTGCGGGTGAGCAGGTTGAAGGCGAACTGGCGCGGCTGCTGGCCGAGATAGTCGGGAAGCCGCTCGAACCACTCCAGGCTGGCGCGGGCGGCGCGCTGCGTGGACTCGACGACGGGTCGGCGCTCCGTCTCGTACGCGGCGAGGGCCTCGGGGATGCCGGGCTGCTCCTCCAGGCACGCGGCGAGCGCGAGGGCGTCCTCGACGGCGAGCTTGGTGCCGGAACCGATGGAGAAGTGGGCGGTGTGGGCGGCGTCGCCGAGCAGCACCGTATTGCCGTACGACCAGTGCTTGTTGAGGACCGTGCGGAAGTTGATCCAGGAGGACTTGTTTCCGCGCAGGGTGCGGCCGCCGAGCGCGTCGGCGAAGATCTTGGCGCAGCGTTCGGTCGAGTCGCGCTCGTCGAGCTCCGCGAAACCGGCCGCCTCCCAGACCTCTTCACGCATCTCGACGATGACCGTGGACTCGCCGGTGCCCGCGGTGGAGAACGGATAGCCGTGCAGCTGCATCACGCCGTGCTCGGTCTCGGCGATCTCGAAGCGGAAGGCCTCGAAGGCGAAGTCGGCCGCGAGCCAGATGTAGCGGCAGCGGTGCGTCTCGACGCTCGGCCCGAAGGCCTCCGCGTGCGCCTCGCGCGTGAGACTGTGCACGCCGTCCGCCGCGATCACCAGATCGTACGAGGTGGAGAGCTCGGCCGCTGACGGCGCCTCGGCGCAGAAGCGCAGATCGACGCCGAGCTCCCGGCACCGCTCGTGCAGGATGCCGAGCAGCCTGCGCCGCCCGAGCGCCGCGAACCCGTGCCCGCCCGAGGTGTGACGGCTCCCCCGGTGCACGATGTCGATGTCGTCCCAGCGCACGAACTCCGCCTGGAGCGCGGCGTAGACGACGGGGTCGGCGTGCTCGATGCCGCCGAGTGTCTCGTCCGAGAGGACGACTCCGAAGCCGAATGTGTCGTCCGGGGCGTTGCGCTCCCAGACGGTGACCTCGCGCTCCGGGTCGAGCCGCTTGAGGAGGGCGGCGGCGTAGAGCCCGCCGGGGCCGCCGCCGATGACGGCGATGCGGTGTGCGGAGTCGCGCGCCGGGGTGGCCGCGGTCTCGGGGGTGGCCATGGTCGCGGGGGTGGCCATCGTCAGCGCCCCTGCCACTTGGGCGGGCGCTTCTCCGTGAACGCCGCGTGGAATTCCTTGTAGTCCTCGCCGGTCATGAGGAGGGCCTGCGTCGCGGCGTCCAGCTCCACGGCGGCGGCCATCGGCATGTCGAGTTCCGAGGTCAGCAGCGCCTTGGTCTGCGCGTACGCCAGGGCGGGGCCGTCGGCGAGACGGCGCGCGAGGGACTGTGCGGCCTCGGCCGCCTTGCCCTCGTCCGTCAACTCGCTGATCAGGCCGACCCGTTCGGCCTCGGGGGCGCGCACCGGGTCGCCGAGCATCAGGATCCGGGTGGCGTGGCCGAGGCCGACGACGCGGGGCAGGAGGTACGCGGCTCCCATGTCACCGCCCGACAGGCCGACCCGCGTGAAGAGGAAGGAGAACCGCGCCGAGGGATCGGCCACCCGGAAGTCCGCGGCGAGGGCGAGCACCGCGCCCGCGCCCGCGGCCACCCCGTGCACGGCGGCGATCACCGGGAAGGGGCACTCGCGGATGGCCCGCACGACCTGTCCCGTCATGCGGTTGAAGTCGAGCAGCTGCGCGGTGTCCATACCGAGGGTCGCGCCGATGATCTCGTCGACGTCACCGCCCGAGCAGAAGCCGCGCCCCTCTCCGCCGAGCACCAGCGCGCGTACGGACTTGTCGCGGGAGAGTTCGGCCAGGAGATCGCGCAGGTCGGCGTAGGCACCGAAGGTGAGCGCGTTCAGCTTGTCGGGGCGGGCGAGGGTGACCGTGGCGACCCCGTCGTCCACCTCGAAGCGGAGGTGCTGCCAGTCGGGGGTGCGGGGGGCGGAGCCGGTGAAGGGACTCATGACGACGTGCGGCCTCCTCGGTCGGGGCGGCGGCGGTCTGCTTCTCGAAGGTGCCTCGTCGAAGACGCCTCTTCGACGATGTCTCTTCGAAGGTGCCTCTTCGAAGGTGTCGCTGCCTTTTGAAGTTATCACCTGTACGTGACTGTCGTCACGAGTACGCGATACGTCACGACCGTGCGATCACGCGGTCACGCGTTCGCATCAGGGGCCCCTTGAGGGAACGGAAATCCCGACATGCATGTCTTGTCGCCTGAGGCACCCAAGGGCCGGACGTCCCGGAAATGCCCGACCGTCGACCCTGTCGACATAGCGCTTAAGATTCGTACGGTTGAAAGCAGGACCTCCTGCTGCCTTGAACGGACCCGCCTTGCACGAACCTCCCGCTCCAGCCTCGTGGCGCATCGCGCTGCCGCACACCACTGCGGCCGTGCCGATCGCCCGGGCGCTGGTGCGTACCGCACTCACGGAGATCGAGTCGCCCGCCGACAGCGATACCGCTGAGCTGCTCACGGCCGAGCTGGTGGCCAACGCGGTGGAGCACACCTCGGGCAACGACCCGATAGAGCTCGTCATCGAGCTCCTGCCGAGCGGCTGCCAGGTGGAGGTCCACGACTCGAACCCGCTGCCGCCCGGCGATCTCAGCAACCCCGGGCCGATGAACGAGCCGGACCCCTGGCAGGAACACGGCCGCGGCCTGCTCCTGATCCGTACCCTCAGCTCAGCCTGCGGTCACCGCACCACCGGCTCCGGCAAAGCGGTCTGGTTCACGCTCCCCGCGGCGTAGCGCCCGCCGCCTCGGCGAGCCGGGAGTGACGGCGCCCGTACAGCGCGTACACCAGGGCGCCCACGACGAGGAACACGGCGAACTGCACCCACGTCGTCCAGCCCGTGCCCCAGATCAGATAGAGGCAGAAGCCCACGCCGAGGATCGGGCAGACGGGGTAGAACGGCACCCGGAAGGTGCGCTTCAGCTCCGGCGCCGAGCGGCGCAGCGCGAGTACCGCGACATTCACCACGACCATGATCGCCAGCGTGCCGATCGTCGTCAGGTTGACCACCACGTCGAGCGACGAGAAGGCGGCCGGGACGGCGAAGACCGCCGCGACGATCCAGGTGTTGGCGACCGGCGTCGAGGTCCTGGGCGAGACGCGCTCGAAGACGCGCGGGATGAGCCCGTCGCGGGACATCGACATCAGGATGCGGGTCTGCCCGTACATCACGGCCAGTACGACGGACGCGATGGCCACGACAGCGCCGAAGGCGATGATGCCGCCGCCGACCGTCGAGTCGGTGACCTGGTTGACGATCAGCGAGAGCGCCGCGGGCTTGTCGGCGACCGCGTCGGCGCCCAGGGCGCCGATCGCTCCGAGGGCGACAGCGACGTACAGCAGTGTGGCGACGCCGATGCAGATCAGGATGGCGATCGGGATGTTGCGCCGGGGGTTCTTGACCTCTTCGCCCGCCGTGGTGATCGCGTCGAAACCGATGAAGGAGAAGAAGGCGAGCGAGGCGCCCGCGGTGATCCCCGAGACCCCGGCGCCCGCGAAGGGCGTGAGGTTGCCGGCCTTGAACGCGGTGAACGCGATCGCCAGGAAGAGCAGCAGGATCCCGATCTTGAGCACGGCCATGGCGGCCGTCGCCCGCGCGCTCTCGCGGATGCCGCGCACGAGCAGCGTCGCGGCAAGGAGGATCACGACCACGGCGGGCAGGTTCACGACGCCGCCCTCACCGGGGCCGGTGGAGAGCGCGTCGGGCAGGTGCCAGCCGGTGAGGCTTTCGAGCAGCTCGTTCAGGTACTGGCTCCAGCCGACCGCGACGGCGGAGACGGAGACGCCGTACTCCAGGAGCAGGCACCACCCGACGAGGAACGCGGTGCGCTCGCCGAGCGAGGCGTACGCGAAGGAGTACGAGCTGCCGGAGACCGGGATCGCCCCGCCGAGCTCGGCGAACGAGAACGCCGTGAAGATGCAGGTGACGGCGGCGAGGAAGTACGAGACGGCGACCGCGGGGCCCGCCTCGGCGACGCTGTCGGAGAGGCCGACGAAGATGCCGGTGCCGACGATCGCGCCGACGCCGAAGCACACCAGCTGGAACAGGCCCATGGTGCGCTTGAGGCCATGGCCTTCGAGGTCGGCGCCCGATTCGGCGACGAGGAGTTCGGGGGACTTGATGCGGAGTCCTGCCGGACCGGTCGAGCGCATGCGGTGGTTCTCATTTCGGTGGTGCTGGGTGCGGCGAGGGGTGGTGCCGCAACGAAATGGGGCCGGGGGAAGGTGTTCCCCGGCCCCACCAGTGTGAGCTGGTAACGCGTGTGTGGCAGATCGGACGAGGGCGGACGGCCCGCGTCAGGCGAGCGTGGCGACGAGGATCGCCTTGATGGTGTGCAGGCGGTTCTCGGCCTCGTCGAAGACGACGGAGTGCGCCGACTCGAAGACCTCGTCGGTGACCTCGAGAGAGCTTAGACCGTGCTGAGCGTGGATCTCGCGGCCGACCTTCGTGCCCAGGTCGTGGAAGGCCGGGAGGCAGTGCAGGAACTTCACGTCGGCGTTGCCGGTCGCGCGCAGCACGTCCATGGTCACGGCGTACGGAGCGAGGGCGGCTATGCGCTCGTCCCAGACCTCCTTGGGCTCGCCCATGGAGACCCAGACGTCGGTCACGACGAAGTCGGCGCCCGCGACACCCTCGGTGATGTCCTCGCTGAGCGTGATCCGGGCTCCGCTGGTCTCGGCGAGCTCGCGGGCGCGGGCGACGATCTCGGCGGCGGGCCAGTAGGCCTTCGGCGCGACGACGCGTACGTCCATGCCGAGCAGTGCGGCGGTGATCAGGTACGAGTTGCCCATGTTGAAACGGGCGTCACCGAGATACGCGAAGGCGACCTGGGTGAGGGGCTTGGCGCTGTGCTCGGTCATCGTGAGCACGTCGGCGAGCATCTGGGTGGGGTGCCAGTCGTCGGTCAGGCCGTTGTAGACGGGCACGCCCGCGTGGGCGCCGAGCTCCTCGACCGTCGACTGGGCGTCACCGCGGAACTCGATGGCGTCGAACATCCGGCCGAGCACCCGGGCGGTGTCCTTCGGGGACTCCTTGCTGCCTATGTGCGATCCGGCCGGGTCGATGTACGTCGTGGAGGCACCCTGGTCGGCGGCCGCGACCTCGAAGGCGCAGCGCGTCCTTGTGGAGGACTTCTCGAAGATCAGCGCGATGTTCTTGCCGCGCAGACGCTGCTCTTCCGTACCGGCCTTCTTGGCCGCCTTCAGCTCGGCGGCGAGGTCGACCAGGCCGCGGAACTCCTCGGCGGTGAAGTCCAGCTCCTTGAGGAAGTGGCGGCCGGTGAGGTCGATGGCCATGGTGGCACTCCAGGGGTACACGTATAAGGACACTGGAAGTATATACGACGCCCCACATTTCTATACGGCGTCTCGCTGCTCTGTACAGCATCTCGCTGCCCTGTACGGCGTCCGGCTGCTCTATACGGCATCCCGCTGCACCGGACAGCTCATGCAGCGCGGCCCGCCCCTGCCGCGCCCCAGCTCGCTCCCCCGGATCTCGATCACCTCGATGCCCTCCTTGCGCAGGTGCGTGTTCGTCGTCGAGTTCCGTTCGTACGCCACGACGACGCCGGGCTCGACCGCGAGCACGTTGCAGCCGTCGTCCCACTGTTCGCGCTCGGCCGCGTGCACGTCCTGGGTGGCTGTGAGGACCCGGATCCCGCTCAGCCCGAGGGCCGCCGCGATCGCCCGGTGCATGTGCTCGGGCGGGTGGTCGGTGACCTTCAACTCCCGCGCGTCGACGCCTGGTTCGATGGTGTACGAGCGGAGCATGCCCAGGCCCGCGTACTGCGTGAAGGTGTCGGCGTCGACCATCGTCATCACCGTGTCGAGATGCATGAACGCGCGTCTCTTCGGCATGTCCAGGGCCACGATCGTCTGCGCGGAGCCCGCCGCGAAGAGCTTGTGCGCGAGCATCTCGACGGCCTGCGGCGTGGTGCGCTCGCTCATGCCGATGAGGACGGCGCCCCGGCCGATCACCAGGACGTCGCCGCCCTCGATGGTGGAGGGGTAGTCCGCCTGCCCCTGGGACCAGACGTGGAAGCCCTCGGACTTGAAGAGGGGGTGGTGCCGGTAGATCGCCTCGAAGTGCACGGTCTCGCGCTGCCGCGCGGGGCGGCTCATGGCGTTGATGGAGACGCCGTCGTAGATCCAGGCCGAGGTGTCGCGCGTGAAGAGGTGGTTGGGCAGCGGGTCGAGCAGGAAGTCGTCCAGGTCCATGCAGTGGAAGCGCACGGAGGTCGGCTCCGGGTGGCGCTCCAGGAACTCCCGCTTCGTCATCCCGCCGATCAGCGACTCGGCGAGCTCCGCGGAGGGCAGCGTTTCGAACGCCGCCCGCAGATGGTCCGTCGCGAGCGGCCCGTACTCCTTCTCGTCGAAGACCCGGTCAAGAACCAGCAGGCGCGCCCCTGGCACGTCCATGGCCTCGGTCAGCAGGTCGCCGAAGAGGTGGACGGCCACCCCGCGATCGCGCAGCACGTCGGCGAATCCGTCGTGTTCCTGGCGGGCTCTGCGGACCCACAGGACGTCGTCGAAGAGCAACGCGTCCTTGTTGGTCGGCGTGAGCCGCTTGAGCTCCAGATCAGGGCGGTGCAGTATCACGCGGCGCAGCCGCCCGGCCTCGGAGTCGACATGGAATCCCATGGACTCCATCTTTCCCTGGCCGGACGGCCGACGCCCGCTGTTGCCCAAAGCCGCGGAGCGGCATCCGGGGCCGCCGACCAGCGGCACCCGGAACCGCAGGCCTTCCTAGAGCCGCGGGCCGTCCCTAGAGCCGCAAGCCTTCCCTAGAGCCGCGGGTCGACCGGCTCCGACTCCAGGGCCAGGACCGCGAACACCGCCTCGTGCACCCGCCACAGCGGCTCGCCCGCCGCGAGGCGGTCCAGGGCCTCGATGCCGAGCGCGTACTCACGGATCGCGAGCGAGCGCTTGTGGCCGAGGAAGCGGCCGCGCAGCTTGTCGAGGTGGTCGGGGCGGGTGTACTCCGGGCCGTAGATGATCCGGAGGTACTCGCGTCCCCGGCACTTGATGCCCGGCTGCACGATCCGGCCCTTCCCGTCGCGGACCAGCGCCTCGACCGGCTTGACGACCATGCCCTCGCCACCGCGGTTGGTCATCTCCAGCCACCAGTCGATGCCTGACTGGACCGACGCCTCGTCGCCGGTGTCGACATAGAGCCGCCGGGTGGTCTGGAGCAGGCCGGTGCCGTCGTGCTCCACCATGCGGTCGATCAGCGCGAGCTGTTCGTCGTGCGGGAGCCCGGCGAGGCTGCGGCCCTGGACGGCCAGGATCTGGAACGGCGCGAGGCGCACGCCCTCAAGGCCTTCGGTCGGCCAGCAGTAGCGGCGGTAGGCGTCCGTGAACGCGGCGGCGTCCATGGCCCTTTCGCGCTGCTTGGCCAGGAGTCCCCCGGTGTCCACGCCGCGTGCCGCCGCCGCTTCCAGGGCGGCGATCGCGCCAGGGAAGACGGCTCCGGACGCGGCGCCCACGGCTGCGTACTGCGTGCGGAGCAGGCCGGACGCCTTCAGCGACCAGGGCATCAACTCCGCGTCGAGCAGCAGCCAGTCGCACGTGCCGGAGGCGCTGTCGGGCCCGGCGAGCTCCTGCCACAGGCCCGCTTCGGTGACGGCGGTGCGCACGCGGCCGAGTATCTCCTCGGTGACTTCCGGGTCGTCGAAGAACGGGCGCCCGGTGCGGGTGTACAGCGAGCCGGTCGGCCCGTCCACGCCGAAGCGCTCGCGGGCCACGTCCGCGTCGCGGCACACCAGGGCCACGGCGCGCGAACCCATGTGCTTCTCCTCGCACACGACCCGGGCGACCCCGTCCCTGGCGTACGACGCGAAGGCCTCGGCCGGGTGCTCCAAGTACCCCTCGCGCTGCGACGTCGCGGTCGGGGCCATCGTCGGCGGGAGGTACGGAAGCAGCCGCGGGTCGACGGCGAAACGGCTCATGACCTCCAGGGCCGCCGCCGCGTTCTCCTCGCGCACGGTGACGCGGCCCGCCTGTCCGGTCTCCACGGTGCGGCGGCCGTGCACGTCGTTCAGGTCGAGCGGCCGCCCCTCGCGGCCCCCCGGCGCCTGGGTGCCAAGCGGCTTGACCGGCTCGTACCAGACCTGCTCCGCCGGTACGTCGACGAGCTCGCGCTCCGGCCAGCGCAGCGCGGTGAGCGCACCGCCGAACACGGCGCCGGTGTCCAGGCAGATGGTGTTGTTCAGCCAGGTCGCGGTGGGCACGGGGGTGTGGCCGTAGACCACGGCGGCACTGCCGCGGTAGTCCTCCGCCCACGGGTAGCGCACGGGCAGACCGAACTCGTCGGTCTCGCCGGTCGTGTCGCCGTAGAGCGCGTGCGAGCGCACCCGGCCCGACGTACGCCCGTGGTACTTCTCGGGCAGACCCGCGTGGCAGACGACGAGCTTGCCGCCGTCAAGGACGTAGTGCGAGACGAGTCCGTCCACGAACTCCCGCACGCTTCGGCTGAATTCCTCGCTCTCCGCCTCCAACTGCTCGACGGTCTCGGCGAGTCCGTGGGTGAGCTGGACCTTGCGGCCCTTGAGGTGACGGCCGAGCTTGTTCTCGTGGTTGCCCGGTACGCACAGGGCGTTGCCGTCGCCGACCATCGACATCACGCGGCGCAGCACGCCCGGGGAGTCCGGGCCGCGGTCGACGAGGTCGCCCACGAAGACGGCCGTACGCCCTTCGGGGTGCGCGCCGTCGGCGTAACCGAGCTTGCCGAGCAGGGTCTCCAGCTCGGTGGCGCACCCGTGGATGTCGCCGATGATGTCGAAGGGGCCTGTGAGGTGGGAGAGGTCGTTGTAGCGCTTCTCGGTGACAATGGTGGCGCCGTCGACCTCGTCCACGCCTCTGAGGACGTGGACCTTTCTGAACCCCTCGCGCTCCAGGTGCTTGAGGGAGCGGCGCAGTTCGCGCTGGTGGCGCTGGATGACGCGGCGCGGCATGCCGGCCCGGTCGTCGCGCCCGGCGTTGCGCGCGGCGCAGACCTCCTCGGGCACGTCCAGGACGATGGCGATGGGCAGCACGTCGTGCTCCCTGGCCAGCGCGATCAGCTGCTTACGGCTCTCGCTCTGTACGTTCGTGGCGTCGACGACGGTGCGGCGGCCCGCGGCGAGGCGCTTGCCCGCGATGTAGTGCAGCACGTCGAAGGCGTCACCGCTCGCGCCCTGGTCGTTCTCGTCGTCCGCCACGAGGCCACGGCAGAAGTCGCTGGAGATGACCTCGGTGGGCTTGAAGTGCTTGCGGCCGAAGGTGGACTTTCCGGAGCCGGTGGCGCCGACGAGGACGACGAGGGAGAGGTCGGTGACGGGCAGCACGCGTCCCGCGTGAGTGGCTTCGGTGGTGGCTCCGGGGATGGCTCCGGTACGGGAGCTGTTGCTGGAACTCGTGCTGGAACTGGTGTTGGAACTGGTGCTGGATTCATTCGTCATGCCGCCTGCACCTCCTTCGCGTTCTTGTCGGTGTTGCTGTGCTTCGCGGTCTCGTCCGCCTTGCTGTTCTTCGCGGTCTCGTCCGCCTTGTTGGTCTTGTCCGTCCGCGTGAACACGGCCATCTGAGTCGGGGGGCCCACCTCGGGGTCGTCCTCGCCGACGGGCACGAAGTCCACTCCATAGCCGTGCTGTTCGGCCACCTGGCGGGCCCAGCCGCGAAACTCCTCGCGCGTCCACTCGAACCGGTGGTCGCCGTGCCGGACCTGCCCGGCGGGGAGCGTCTCCCAGCGGACGTTGTACTCGACGTTCGGGGTCGTCACGAGCACGGTGCGCGGCCGCGCGGAGCCGAACACCGCGTACTCCAGGGCGGGCAGCCGCTCCACGTCGAGGTGCTCGATGACCTCACTGAGCACGGCGGCGTCGTACCCCTTGAGCCGCTTGTCGGTGTAGGCGAGCGAGCCCTGGAAGAGCTTGACGCGCTCGGCCTGCCGCTCGCCCATGCGGTCGAGGTTCAACCGCCGCGAGGCGATGGTCAGGGCCCGCATCGACACATCGACACCGGCGATCTCGGTGAACCGCGTGTCCTTGAGCAGGGCCTGCACCAGCTGGCCCTGTCCGCATCCGAGATCGAGCACGCGCCCGGCGCCGGAGCCGGTCAGCGCCGCGAGAATCGCCTCGCGCCGCAGCACGGCGAGCGGCACGGGCTTGTCCGCCCCTCCTTCCCCCTCTTCCCCCTCTTCCCCCTCTTCACCATCAGGGTCAGCGCTCTCCTCCTCGACCGCGTTGTCGAGGTCGTCGACGTCCGTGTCGTCCGCGTCGGCGAGCCGCACCAGTTCGAGCCGCTGCATGGCCTCCTGGGTCAGCGACCAGCGCCGCGCGAGATAGCGGCTGGTGATGACCTTCTGCTCCGGGTGGTCCGCGAGCCAGCCCTCACCGGCGCGAAGCAGCTTGTCGACCTCGTCGGGCGAGACCCAGTAGTGCTTGGCGTCGTCGAGGACGGGGAGCAGGACATAGAGGTGCCGCAGCGCCTCGCCCAGGGTCAACTTCCCGTCCGGCACTTCGAGTACGAGGTGCACGTACCGCGATTCGCCCCACTGCGGGAACCGCACGTCCAGCGGAATCCGCGTCACCGTGACCGTCCAGCCCAGCGGCTCGAACAGCTTGTGCACCAGATCGGCGCCGCCGCGCGCGGGCAGTGCGGGCACCTCGATCCGCAGCGGCAGCGGCTGCCCCACCCGCTCGGGCCGTGCGCTGCACACCCCGCGCATCGCGCTGGAGAACACCGCGCTCAGCGCCACGGCGAGCAGTGACGAAGCGGCGTAGGGCCGGTCGTTCACGTACTGGGCGAGCGCCGCGTCGGGCGCACCGCCCTTCCCCTTGCCCTTCCCCCGCCGCACCAGCGCGACGGGGTCCACCTCGAGCAGCAGCGCGGCCGTGCAACGCTCCGCGGACACCTCCGGGTAGAGGACGTGTGCCGTGCCGTAGGAAGTGGAGAACGCCTGCGCTTTGTCGGGATGCTTGTGCAGCAGGAACCCGAGGTCGGTCGCAGGGCTCTCAGGGGTACCGGAGGTACTGATCGTCAGGAACACGGGTCTGCCTCGAAACGCAATCTGAACTGCGGAAACTTACGGTTGCGGCTCCAGCGCGCCTCTAGACCGTACAGCGAACACCTGCGCCACACTCAGGGGTTTTAGCTCCCCCTTGCTCCCTCGAAACCCGGCCCGCTCACGGCGTCACCGCTCGCTCAGCCCACCGTGCGGCCCTCCGCTCAGCCCTCCACTCAGCTCTGTTCAACCCTCTGTTCAGCCTTCCACCCAGCCGTGGCTCTTGCCGTGCTGCACCAGCTGTTCGCGGAGCTGCTTGATCTGCTCACCGGTCATCCACGGCGCCGCGCCGAGCAGCAGCTCGGTCACCTCGAACGAGTACTCCGCGACGCTGAGCACATCGCAGGTGGGCTCCTCGCCGTCGTCGAACCCCGGTGCGGACGCCTGAATCGACGGCGGCACCTGGGCACGGCCCGCGAACGGCGGTGCCGTCGGTGCCTGCGCCCCCTGGGGAAGGCGGACGGACGACGCCTTGGGCCCGCGCTCGCCCTCCTCGATCTCGAACTCGACCTGCGCCCCCGTGTACACCAAGGGCTCCGGAATCAGCAGATCATTGGCGTGCAGGAACACGTCTTCCCCACCGTGCTCCGGGGCGATGAACCCGTAACCCCGCGCGCCGTCGAACCGGACAACTCTGCCAGCGACCATCTCAACCCCAACACACCATCTCCGGGCCCCTTGCCCGGACAGCCAGTTCCGAAGCCTAACCCCGGCAACACGACCGGTGCGGGGCTGAAACTGGATCCGGCATCCGGGCAAGATGGCTGTATGGACCTTCGAATCTTCACTGAACCGCAGCAGGGTGCGACCTACGAGACGCTCCTCCGCGTCGCCAAGGCCACCGAGGACCTCGGCTACAGCGCCTTCTTCCGCTCCGACCACTACCTCGTGATGGGCTCCTCCGACGGCCTTCCCGGCCCCACGGACGCCTGGGTCACTCTCGCCGGACTGGCCCGCGAGACCCAGCGGATCCGGCTCGGCACCCTGATGACCGCGGGTACGTTCCGGCTGCCGGGCGTTCTCGCGATCCAGGTCGCGCAGGTCGACCAGATGTCGGGCGGCCGCATCGAGCTCGGCCTCGGCTCGGGGTGGTACGAGGCGGAGCACTCCGCGTACGGAATTCCCTTCCCGAAGGAGAAGTTCGGGCGCCTTGAGGAGCAGCTCGCCATCGTCACCGGCCTGTGGGAGACCCCGGTCGGCGAGCGCTTCACCTTCGACGGCACCTACTACCAGCTCTCCGATTCCCCCGCCCTTCCCAAGCCCGCGCAGTCCAAGGTGCCCGTCCTCATCGGCGGACACGGCGCCAAGCGGACGCCCGCCCTCGCGGCCCGCTACGCGAGCGAGTTCAACATCCCCTTTGCCTCTCTTTCCGATACCGAGCAGCAGTTCAAGCGCGTGCGCGCCGCCGCCGAAGAGCACGGCCGCACCGCCGATGACCTCACCTACTCCAACGCCCTTGTCGCCTGCGTCGGCAAGACGGACGCCGAGGTGAAGCGCCGCGCCGACGCGATCGGGCGCGAGGTGGAGGACCTGAAGGCGAACGGGCTCGCCGGATCCCCTGCCGAGGTCGTCGAGAGGATCGCCGCCTACCAGGCCGTCGGCTCGCAGCGCATGTATCTCCAGATGCTCGACCTGGACGACCTGGACCACCTGGAGCTGATCTCCTCGGAGGTCATGCCTCAGCTGACCTGACGGCAGCTGACCCGACGGCAGTTGGTCCGACGGCATTTGGTCCGACACCAGTCGGCCTGACGGCAGCTGAACCGACGGCGAGGTGATCGGGCCACGGCCGGGTGAAATTCCGTCAACCCGGCGTCCGGTGCGGCTCCGCCCCAGTGACCCGCCACCGCGGGTGATCGTTGGCTCGGGCGGAGCCGGACCGCCCGGCACTCGCACCGGTGGCCGCTGCTGGTGCGTCGCTTGCATCAGCTGTCCTCCTCCACCCGGAGGGCGAGGGCCGAGGAGGCCGTCATGTCCCAGGAAGCCGTACCCGAGCAGGAGGCCGCGCGCGAACCGTCCGTGCCCGAGCAGGGCCCCGCCAAGAGCCCAGCGAAGAGCCCAGCGAAGGGACCAGCGAAGGGACCAGCGAAGGGCCTGCTCCAGCAGATGGAGGAGCTGATGGCCGCGCTCAACGCGGATCTGACGCAGCTCGACGCGCAGCTCCAGCAGTCCACGTCGTCCGCCGACGGCACCGCGCCCCCTGTTCCTCGTCCCCCCGTAGGCGACGAGCCCACCCGCTTCTGAAGGCACCGGCACTCCCCCAGCGCCCCCGGCGCCTGTGCCACCGGGCCGGCCGCGGCCCCCGTCACGACGCCGGCTCATGACGACCCCGCCGCCGAGTCGGGTTCGGGCAGCATCTGTTCGCGCACCGCGAGACTGCGCAGCATCTCGAGCACCCGGTCCCTCGACTCGTCGGCGGCGTCGATCGCTTCCATGCACTGCCAGTACAGCCCCTCGTCCTCCGCGCCCATGGCCACGCCGACGAGCGCCATGCCCACCTCGCCGAGCAGTTCGTCGAGCCCCTGCAGCACCTCGTACACCCGGTCGACGCCCGTCAGCCGCGCCGCGCGGATGCTCTCCTTCCCCAGGCCCTGGGCGTCGAGAACCCCGCAGCCTCTGCCACCTACTTCGCTCAGGTCGAGCGCCTCGCCCCGCAACTCCTGCGGCCCGGCGATCGCCAGCCGATTGCCGATCGCCTGCGCGAGGGCCTGGGACTGCCACACCTCCGCGACGATGTCCGACGGTTCCTGACTCCGCGCCAGAGCATGTCTGCTCGCCTCGATGAGCCGCATCGCCTCCATGCGCACCCCCACCCATCCCGCGCGCACCCGCCGCACGCTCGCCACAGCCGCTCTGCCCACTACCCAGAGTGAGTGCCAGCGGGAAGAAAAGCTAGAGCAACCTGGAAATCTGTGGACAAGTTATCGACTGTGGACACTATGTCCACTCCGGAGAGTGACGGATCTACAGAAAATGGGTCCATGGACTGGCGGTCAGGGAACTGAGGGCCGGGGAACCGCGGGTCAGGTCAGGGACCTCATGTCGCAGGGAAGCGCTGCTCGTTCCGGTCGATCTTCGCGGCGAGCGCCGCCAGCGCGTCGACGCCGAGGACCTCGCAGAACTGCAGCAGATAGGCGAGTACGTCGGCGACCTCGTCCGCCACCCGGTGCGCCGATTCCGGGTCGTCCATCACCTTTGCCGACTCGTCGGGCGTCAACCACTGGAAGATCTCGACCAGTTCGGACGCCTCCACACTGAGCGCGGCGGCCAGGTTCTTGGGCGTGTGGTACTGCTCCCAGTTCCGCTTCGCCGCGAAGTCGGCCAGCCGGCGCTGCAGTCCCGCTACATCAAGTTCAGATTCAGTCAGTTCAGTCACGACTCCAGGTCTACCACCGCTGCCCCGCCCACCTCAGCGGCCCACGACGCGTCACTCGCCGTCCCGACAAGACGGATGTGCCCCCGCTCGCAGGTACGCGCGGCCAGTTCGGCGAGTGCGCGCTTCTGCCGCAGGTCCAGGAAGTGGTCGAGGCCGTCGGCGAGCACGGTGAGGTTCTGGTACGCCGACGGCACCTCGGCCACCGGGTCCACCTCAAGGACTCCGGGTCCGGTGAGCAGCACCAGGGCCAGCGCCAGATACCGCAACTCGCCGTCCCCGAGCCGTCCGACAGGCGACCTGACCCCTGCGCCCCGGTCGATCAGCGCGTGGACCGACCCGTCGTCGGCCACCTCCGCGAACACGTCGGCGACCGGCCCCGCACACCCCGCCCGCACCGCCGCCACCAGCCGCGCATGACGGCTGCCGCACTCCTCCTTCGTACGGAGAAGGACCTCGGCGAGGTTGTCGCAGCCGCTCAACAGGCGGCCCGCGCCGGTCAGACCAGGAGGCACGGGCAGCCGCATGAGTCCGGGCCGGGGAGTGCACGGGAACACCGAGCGCAGCGCGACCACCACCTGCTCGGCCGCCGCGAGCACCAGGCGCTGCCCCGCGGTCTTGCCCGCGACCCGCAGCGGGAGCAGCGCCGTGCCGAGCCGGTCGTCCGGCAGCGGACCGCGCGTCACCGGCGTCATGCCCGCCGTGTGCCAGGCCGCCTGCACCGCGCGCCGCCCCGGATCACGCAGGGCCGTCTCCAGCAGGGTGAGCCCGCCCCGGGTCAGCCGCTCGCCCACGACGCGCAGTTCCGGCTCGGCCTGTACGGCGATGTCGAGACGCACCGCCCCGACGGGACCGTCGACCGTGCAGCCGATACGGAAACCGCGCCGCCGCTGCCCGTCACCCCGTGCGCGATCAGGCACGCACGCCACGGGATCGGCGAAGACATCGGGGAGCACCTCGCCCGCACCGAGCCGCGCCAGCGCTTCGTACGCGGCGAGCACGGTGGACTTGCCGCTCCCGCTCGGCCCCGTGACGAAGGTCAGCGGACCGAGCGGGAACACGGCGCCCCGGTGCGAGGCGAAAGCCGAGAGCCGCAGTTCGGTGACGCGGCTCCGGTCCGGACCCGACGGCGGCTCGGCGACCGCCTCCGGAAGGTGCACAGTCATGACCGGACGGTAGGTGGCGGCGGAACTGGTGAACCGTTCCGCCCGAGTGACCTTCCTACGAATGAGGGATTCCCGACGGAGCGGCTCCGGCTCCACCCACGAACGGCTATGCGTCTGGCTTATGCCTGACGACTACTCCGCGAGCCAGGGCCCTGGCCGGAGCCAGGGCAAGGCCCGCCCCCCCCTACAACCGTTCCAACCGTGTTGCTAGGACTGCGCCGCCGCGACGAGCCCCTGCACCTCGGTGCCGGGCGGCGCGAGCAGGAAGACGTTCTTGTCGACGCGATGCATCCCGCAGCCGAGGCCCAGGACCACGCCGCTGCTGAAGTCCAGGACGCGCTTGGCGACGTCCGTCTCGGCCCCGGTCAGGTCGAGCAGGACCGGAATCTGCGCCATCACGGTCTCGGCGACCTCGCGGGCGTCCGAGAAGACGTTCACCCGCATCACCACAAAACGCCGCCGCGCCTCGGTCTCCGCGTCGGGCAGCGCACGGTGCCCGGGCCAGGACGGCCATTCGTTGCGGCTGCGCAGCGGTACGACCTGGGCGAGCCCTTCCCACTGTTCATCTGTGACGTCGTGGCTGTTCAACGATCCACCCCGTCCTGGCTCGCACTCGATATCTGCACTGGCTCATTCTTACGCGACCTCACCCGTTCGGCCCAACAGCGACACGGGGCGAGCGAACCAGTGTGCCAGGGCCGACGGGTCAGTGTCCCAGAAGTCCCACAAGCCCTTCGGTCAGACAGCGGCGCCAACAGGCCCAGTCATGACCGCCGTTGTACACCCGCAGGGTCACCGGACAGCCGCGCGAGCTGAGGACCTCGTACAGATCCCGATGGTGATCAAGAATTTCGCCCTCGCGCAGCCCGACGTCGAGGCACACGGCGATGGACCGGGACACGCCACCGCTGAGGCGGGAGACGGGCGCGGACTGGGACAGGACGTTGCCGAACCGTTCCGGCCGCAGGAAACCGGCGTAGAGGGAGGTCAGCCCGCCGAGGCCCTGGCCCGCGACGAGCGTGCACGCGGGGTCGGTGGTGAGGGGCCAGCGGCCCGCCGCCCACGGCAGCAGTTCGTCGGCGAGGAAACTCACATGGCTGTCGTACGCGTCCAGTTCCCGGCGGCGTGTGTCCCTGTCGACGGCGTCCGGGGCGAGGACGACGAGCGGCGGCAGGACGCCGTCGGCGATGAGGGAGTCCAGCGCGTCCTGGAAGGCGAGCCGCCCGAACCACATGTCGCCGTCGCACAGCACGAGTACCGGCAGTTCGGGCGCCGTATTGCCGCCCGGCGGGAGGTACGCCCACACGTCCCGCTCGGCACCGAGCACCCCCGCGGGCAGCCGGTGCCGCTCGACCCTCCCCCGGGACACCCCTGGCACGCCAGATACCCCGGACGCCCCGGCCGCCGGCTCGCTCCACAGCCGCGCGGGCGCCTGCGGAAGCTCGAAGACGGAGGTGTCACGGTCCGGCCAACGACCTTTCATACGGCCGCAGTTGAGTGGATCGGGCGCGGCGTGCGCGGACAGGGAGAGCAGGCGCCGCTGGAGGAGTGCGGCGGAGGCGGGCGGTTCGCCGGGCGAGATGTCGGCGGCCATGCGGTACGAGGCGCGGTGGTCGGCGCGCAGCCGGTACCCGAGATGCCAGATGTCCGTGCCGGGGAGCGGGCTCAGCCGGGACGCGGCGAGATCGGCGCGGTCCGCGATGCCCTCGGCGAGCAGCAGAACCTGCCGGGTGGCGCGATGGCCGCGCCACAGGAACGTCACGTCACAGTGGTCGGGGTCGCCGTCGATGGTCTCGATCAACGGGGTGCCGCGGCGCGCGGCATCCGCCCAGAACTCCTCCAGGACAGCGGCCCGATCGGCTTCGGAGGCATCGGCGATGCGGGTGGCGACGCGCTCGACACAGGGCGCGACGCCCGCCAGCCGACGGGGTACCGCGTCGGCCGCGAGCACCCCCGCGGTTTCCGTCGCGGCCCCCGAGGCACCCGTAACCCCCACAGTCCCTACAGCCCCCGCAGTCACACTCATCCGCACACGAAGAGGACCCGCATCGTTCCCCGCCTTCCTGGTCCAGCATAAACACGATGTACTTAGCTTAGCCTAACCTAAGTACATAGTGGCGAGCGAAGAAGCGGACCTCCGGATCGCGTAAGAATCTGCCCATGGATTCTGACCAGCCCATGGATTCCGACCAGACGGATGCCTACCTGCGCCGCATCGGCGCCGAGCGCCCCGCCGCCCCCACCACGCGGGCCCTGCACGATCTGCACCTCGCGCACCTGCGCGCCGTCCCCTTCGAGAACCTCTCCATCCACCTCGACGAGGACATCGAACTCACCGATGCCTCCCTGGTCGCGAAGGTCGTCGGCGCCCGCCGCGGCGGCTTCTGCTACGAACTCAACGGCGCCTTCGCCGCGCTTCTCACCGCTCTCGGCTTCGAGGTCACCCTGTTGCAGGCCCGGGTGTACGACGCCTCCGGGCACCCCGGGATCCCGTACGACCACCTGGCGTTGCGCGTACGCACCCGTGACGGCGGCGACCGGCTCGCGGACGTCGGGTTCGGCACCCACAGCCACTTCCCGCTGGCCTTCGGCGAGCGCGGCGACCAGTCGGATCCCGGCGGCACGTTCCGCGTCTCCGAGACCCCCGAAGGCGATCTGGACGTCAGCAGGGACGGCAAGGCGCAGTACGTGGTCGATCAACGCCCGCGCGCGCTGGCGGACTTCACGTCCGGGGCCTGGTGGCACCGCACCTCGCCCACGTCCCACTTCACGCAGTCACTGGTCTGCTCTCTCCTCACCGAGACGGGCCGGATTACCCTCAGCGGCCGCACCCTGACCACCACGACGGCCGGTGAGCGCCACACCGTCGAGCTGACCACGGACGCCGACGTGCTCGACGCGTACGCCACGCACTTCGGCATCACGTTGAAGCAGGTGCCACAGGTCAAGAAGACCGCACCCCTGGGAGGCGCCACCACCTCTTGACGCTTCCTCTTGCCCCCTTGACGCTTCCTCCAAGGAGGGTTGCATCTGCCATGGACAATCGCCCATACCTGTTGTAGATGCCAGGTCAGGCGGCTTATCGTGTCGCGCATGCAGTCCTACACGATCGGACAGGCAGCGCGTCTGCTCGGCGTCGGCCCCGATACCGCTCGTCGCTGGGCGGACGCCGGACGGGTCACAACCCGCCGCGACGAGGGCGGGCCGTCGGCTCATCGACGGCCGCGCTCTCGCCGCGTTCTCCGTCGAGGTCGCGTGAAGTCCACCAGCGTGCACATCGACCGCACCTGACCCCTGGTCCGCACCCCAGGGTCCGCCACCACGGGCCGGACCGCGCCGCCGGCCTCGCCTCCAAGGAGTTCCACGCTGATGTCCCTCGCTCTCACCCCCGCCCGGCGCCGCACCGCCGCTGCCGCCGTGCTCACGGTCGCCCTGCTCGTCCCGCTCGCCGCCTGCGGCAACGACGACAAGAAGGACAGCGGCAGCGACAGCGGCACGAAGTCCTCGGGCGGCGCCGCCCCGAAGGCCGACCTGACGGTGCTCGCCGCCGCCTCGCTCACCGACGTCTTCGCGACCGCCGGTGCCGCGTACGAGAAGGAGAACCCGGGGACGAAGGTCAACTTCTCCTTCGCCGGTTCCCAGGAGCTGGCCGCCCAGGTCAACCAGGGCTCGCCGGCCGACGCCCTGGTCACCGCCGACACCAAGACCATGGACGGCCTGAAGTCCGACACCGGGACGCCGTCCGTCATCGCCAAGAACCGCCTGGTCATCGCGGTCGGCGAGGGCAACCCGAAGAAGGTCGCCGAGCTGAAGGACCTCTCCGACAGCAAGCTGAAGGTCGTCCTCGCCGCGCCCGAGGTACCGGTCGGCCGCTACAGCAAGCAGATCCTTGACGAGCAGAAGATCGACGTGAAGCCGGTCTCGCAGGAGCCCAACGTCCGCGCGGTCCTGAGCAAGGTCGAACTCGGCGAGGCGGACGCCGGGCTCGTCTACAAGACCGACGCCGCCACCGCCACCGGGAAGGTCGACGCGATCAAGATCCCCGACAGCGAGAACGCGATCGCCGAGTACCCCGCGGCCACGCTGAAGACGTCGAAGCACGCGGAGGCCTCGGCGGCGTTCGTGAAGTGGCTGTCCACGCCCGCCGCGCAGAAGATCCTTCAGGACGCGGGCTTCGAGAAGCCGTAGCCGTCACCGTCGCCTCGCCAGAACCGTGACCGCGTCCTTCCCGGGAGAGCCTTGCCGTCCCGGGAAGGATGTGACCACACCGAGCCGAGGTGAGGGGGCCGACCGCCTCCCCGGTCGGGGCGAGCCGGGCCGTCCCCCGGCACGCCCCTGACGCCCCCTCACCTCGCGACACCGCCCCGAGCTCACCCCAGGGACCACGATGAAACGCCTGCGCGGCCGCACCCCTGGCCCCCGCACCCCGATCGCCCTCGCGATCCCCGCGCTGCTCGCCATCGCGTTCCTGATGCTGCCGCTGCTCGGGATCCTCGTCCGTACCGAATGGGGCGAGCTCGGCACCCACCTGACGGGCGAAGAGACCACGCAGGCGCTGAAGCTGTCCCTCATCGTCTCCTTCTGGGCCCTTGGCCTCTCCCTGCTGCTCGGGGTCCCGCTGGCCTGGCTGCTCGCCCGCGTCGACTTTCCCGGCAAGGCGGTCGTACGTTCCCTCGTCCTGCTGCCGATGGTCCTTCCGCCCACCGTGGGCGGCGTCGCCCTGCTTCTCGCCTTCGGGCGGCGCGGACTGCTCGGCCCGTGGCTCGAGGACACGTTCGGGATCACCCTGCCGTTCCACACGTCCGGCGCGGTGATCGCGGCGACCTTCGTCGCGATGCCGTTCCTCGTCATCAGCCTGGAAGGCGCGCTCGGCGGACTCCGCCCCCGTTACGAGGAGACCGCGGCGTCCCTGGGGGCCTCGCCGGTACGGGTGTTCTGTACGGTCACGCTGCCCATGGTCGCTCCCGGGCTCATCGCCGGAGCGGCCCTGACCTGGGCGCGGGCCCTGGGCGAGTTCGGCGCGACCATCACCTTCGCAGGCAACCTCCCCGGCACCACCCAGACCCTGCCCCTCCAGGTGTACCTGCTCCTCCAGAGCTCTCCCGAGGCCGCGACATCCGTGTCGCTGCTGCTGCTCGCCATCGCCATGGCGGTTCTCGTGGCGCTGCGCGGGCGCTGGATGAGCACTCCGGGAAACCGTCGAGGCGGCCGGTCCGGCGGGCCGCCGGACGACGTCTCCGCCCCCGTACTCCCCGATCCCACCTCGGCACTGCCCGAACCCACCTCGGCACTCCCCGACCCCACCTCGGCCGAATCCGCCTCGCCCGACCCCGCCCCGCCGCCCCAGGAGCGCTGGCCCCTGCACGCCGATGTCACCGGCTTCAACCAGCTCACCCTGGACGCCGAACCGGGCACCACCATCGCCGTCGTAGGCCCCAACGGCGCGGGCAAGACCACGCTGCTGCGCGCGCTCCTCGGCCTCACCCCGCGCGCCCACGCCGAGCTCCGTCTCGGCGACACCGACGTCACCGGCCTGCCGCCGCACCGCCGCCACGTCGCCTGGGTCCCGCAGGACGGCGCCCTGTTCCCGCACATGAACGCCCTCGCCAACACGGCGTACGGACCGCGCGCCCTCGGCGTCCCGCGCGCCGAGGCCCGGCGCCGCGCGCAGGAGTGGCTCGACCGGCTCGGCGTCGGCCACCTCGCGCACCGCAGGCCCGCCCAGGTCTCCGGTGGGCAGGCCCAACGGGTCGCGCTGGCCAGGGCGTTGGCGGCCCGGCCCCGGCTGCTCCTCCTCGACGAACCTCTGGCCGCGCTCGACCAGACGACGCGGGCCCACGTGCGCCACACCCTGCGTACGCACCTCGACACCTTCGGCGGTGTCTGCCTGATCGTCACGCACGACCCCGTCGAGGCGGTATCGCTCGCCGACCGGGTTCTCGTACTCGACCAGGGGATCGCGCTCCAGGACGAGGCGCCGGCCGAGGTGACACGGCATCCGCGTTCTCCATGGGTGGCCAGGATGCTGGGCCGCAACGCGTGGCCCGGCACCGCGGGACCCGAGGGCCTCATCCTTCCCGGCGGGGGGACGCTCGTGATCGCCGACCCGCTTCCGCAGGGCACCGAGGCCCTGGCGATCATCGCCCCCGAGGCGGTCTCCGTACACCGCGACAAGCCCACCGGCAGCCCCCGCAACGTCTGGCCGGGCACCGTCCGCGAGATCACCACCAGCGGCAGCCGCCTCCGCCTCCTGATCACCTCACCGCAGGCCCCGGACCTCGTCGCCGAGATCACGCCGCAGGCGGCGGCCGAACTCGGCCTCGCCGACGGGACGCCGGTGTGGACCAGTGTGAAGGCGACGGAGACGACGGTCGTGCCCACATAGGCGCGTCGGCCGCTTTCCGTCCCTCCCCTGCATCCGGCGTCAGCCGAAGAGCTCGTGGTCGGCCAGGACATCGGCGATCACGCGCCGGTCGATGGCCGCCCGCTCCGGATCGGTGTCGATGTGCTCGGTCAGGGTCAGCAGGCACTTCCACAGGAGCCAGCCGCGAGCCCGTGCCCACGTGCCTTCGTCCTGGCCGACCGCACCGCGGAACGCCTCCCGGCTCTCGCCCGAGAACATCCCCCACCCGATCACCAGATCGCAGGCCGGGTCGCCGACGCCCGATGTGCCGAAGTCGATGACGGCCGTCAGCTTGCCGTCGGCGACCAGCAGGTTGCCGGGGGCGATGTCACCGTGGAACCACACGGGCACCCCGTGCCACTCCGCGCCGAGGGCGGCTTCCCAGACCGCCGCGGCCCTGCCCGTGTCCACACGCCCCTCAAGGGCGGTCAGGCAGCGCCGGGTCTCCTCGTCGTAGTACGCCAAAGACGCCCCTCGGTACCAGCTGTGCTCGCCGGCGAGCGGGCCCCCGGTGGCGTCGCAGCGCTGGAGGGCGAGGATGAACTCGGCCACCGAGAGCGCGAACTGCCGCATGTCGTCGATGCGTTCAGGGGAAGCCGTCTCACCGTCCAGCCAGCCGCGGACCGACCACGGGAAGGGGTAGCCCTCGCCCGGGGCGCCCTGGCCCACGATCGGCGGAACGGCGAACGGCAGGGACGGCGCGAGCCGGGGCAGCCACTCGTTCTCCTTGGCGACCGCGGGGACATAGCCGGAGGCCGTGGGCAGCCGGGCCGTCAGGGTATCCCCGAGACGGTAGGTCCGGTTGTCCCAGCCGTCTACGTCCACCGGTCTGACGGGCAGGTCGCGCCAGTGTGGAAACTGCGCGGCGACGAGTCGTTTCACCAGGGCCGCGTCGATTCCGGCGCGGCCGTCGGAAGGTGTCGGAACCATGCGTGGATCATCACCTCCGGCGATCGCGCCCCGCAACGAATTATCGAGTTGTCGAGCGATAGGAACGACTTCAGTCAACAGTGATCACGGACACCGTGGCTCCTCGCGCGGACCCTAGGGTCTGCCCCATGGATGCCAGTTCTGTGACCAGGACGGTCTCCGTCACCCGTATGAACTCCGGGGATCACGCCTGCCTCGGATTCGACGACGACGAATCCCGTTGGGAAGTCCGTGCCGCGTACGCCGACATCGGCCTCTCGCGCGGCGAGAAAGTGCTGATCTTCACCGACCGTGCGACCACTCCCGCCGTGGCGGCCGAGCAGTTGAGCGCCGGCGGCTTCCCGCTGGGTCCCGCACTCATGGACGGACGTCTTGTCGTGGTCAACGAAGTCCCCGGATACGACCCGGCCGTCGGTTTCGACCCGTCCGAACGAGCGGAGATCTGGGTGGAGTTGACCGACAGGGCCCGTCTCGACGGCTTCTCCGGCATCCGGGTGGTCGGCGACATGGGCTGGGCGGCCGAGCCGGGCATCGACGAGGATCTCCTGGTCGAGTACGAGACCGAACTCTCGCCGCTCTTCACCAAGATCGGGTTCACCGCGGTCTGCGAGTACGACCGGCGCAAGTTCGGCGACGGCCTCCTGGGCCGGATCCACCTCGCGCATCCCCAGCGGGTCCTGGAGCGCCTCGGCGCCCTGGCCATCACCCGGACCGGCGCCGAACTGAAGATCGCCGGAGACATCGACCTCGCGACACAAGAAGAGTTCGACGCGGCACTGACGCACGCCTTGGCCGGTCCCGACCGCCCGCGCGTGCTCGACCTGTCCGAGCTGTGCTTCATGGACATGCGCGGCGCGTCGACACTGGTACGGCTCGCGAGCGGACTCCCCTGCGGACACCTCCTGTCGATCCGCTGCCAACCCGCGCAGGACAAAGCGATACGGCTCTGCGGAGCCGCCGAAGTGCCTCAACTCGTCCTGGGCGAAAGGTGATCCGCGAAGTGGTTCTCAACCGCGGCATCGGCAACGACGACAACGGCGGCGACCCGGCCCTCCACCGAAAGAAACACATCAACGACACTCTCCTCCCCGCGCCGGGCAGAGCCCTCCTCGATCTCCCTTTCACCATGGCCGACTTGGCACGTCTGCGTTTCCTGGTCACCCGTCGCGCCGAGGACACGGGCCTGTGCGACCCCCGCCTCAGCGACTTCGTGCTCGCCGTGCACGAGGTCGCGAGCAACGCCGTCGTGCACGGCGGCGGCAAGGGACGCGTCCGGCTCACTTATACGGGGGACGGGTTGCGGTGCGTCATCACGGACAGCGGTCCGGGGATGATCCGGGAGAGGCCGTGCGAGTCGGCCACCCTGCCCGAGGGCGACGACGCCGAGGACGGCCGCGGCCTGTGGCTGGCCCAGGCCCTCACGGACCACTTCGAAGTCACGGTCAACGAGGCCGGGACCACGGTCACGCTGGTGATGTTGCTGTCCTGAGCGTGGGCCTGGGGTGGTCTCGGCTCCGGGCGCGGCGTCTTGGGCCTGAGGGCTACGGACCCGGGGTGGCCTCGGTCCCGGTCATGCCGACGCCCGCTCCACCAGCGTCGGGCGGAACACCATCGACGGCGGCGAGTCGCCCGGCTGCTTGATCCGCCCGAGGAGCAGCCGGGCCATCTCGGCGGCCATCTCCTCCACCGGCTGCCGGACCGTGGTCAGCGCGGGCTCGCAGGCCCCGGCGGCCTCGCTGTCGTCGAAGCCGACCACCGCGACGTCCTGCGGCAGCCGCCTGCCCGCCCGCAGCAGGGTCTGCAGCGCACCCTGCGCCATCAGGTCCGACGCGACGAACACCCCGTCCAGGGCGGGGTGTTCGGCCAGCAGCCGCCGCATCGCCTCGGCGCCGCCCACCCGCGTGAAGTCCGCCTCCGCCCAGGGCGCACCGGTGACGCCGTGAGCGGCCAACGCATCACGGAAACCCTCCAGGCGTTCCTGGGCGGCGGGCATGTCCTGCGGACCGGCGATGGTGCCGATCCGGCGGCGGCCCCCGCGGACCAGCCGGTCGACGGCCATCCGCGCCCCCGCCCGCTGGTCCACCTCCACGTACGGCAGCGGAACCGTCTCGGCGGGGCGCCCGGCGAGCACGGCGGGCAGGCCGGTCTCGGCGAGCAGCCGGGGCAGCGGATCGGAGGCGTGCGAGGAGACGACCACCGTGCCATCCACGTGGCCCTGCCGCACGTACGAAAGGAACTGTCGGCGCGAGGTGTCGTCGTCCACCAGCATCAGGACCATCTGCACCCCCGCGGGTCGCAGCACGTCGAGCAGCCCGCCGACCACACGCCCGAAGTGGGGGTCGGAGAACATCCGGCCGACGAAGGGAGCCGCGACCGGCCGCCGCTCCCGCTCGGAGACCACGAGGGCTATGGAGTCGGTCCGTTGGGTCACCAGGGAGCGGGCGGCCTGGTTCGGTACGTACCCGGTGGCCTCGACGGCCTCCTCCACCTTGCGGCGCAGCACCGGGTCGACGGTGGGCGCGCCGTTGACGACCCGGGAGACGGTGGCGCGCGACACCCCCGCCGTCCGGGCCACGTCCTCCAGGGTCACCGGGCGTGCGGGGCGCAGGGCATCGGCAGTCACGGGGTCTTTATAGCAATCAGGTGGGCTGATGTTCAGGTCTCCGCCCCTGATGAGACGTCACTTGAGCAGATCTGGCGTCCAGTTGAACCCAGTCGCCCCTCCCCCTCACGCCGCCGGACATATCACCCACGTATGAGCGTTTGGCGCCAACTTGCCCACAGAGGCACCTAGTTGACTTCTCTCCGCCGAGTCAGTGCGACATCGTGCGCACCCCCTTGACGCGCCTTGTCGCAGACACAACTATCCAACGCGAGAGAGCGCTCTCTCAGCGACCACCGTTCATGTTCTGAACTCAGGCTGAACGCACACGGCACCGCTCTGCCCACCCACCGCAGAGCGGCACCCACCCCAGAGCGGCACCCCACCCCAGAGCCCCACTCACCCCGGAGCGGCACCCCCCACCCCCACACCATCAGCGCACCCACCCCCACCCACGCACCCCACCCGCACCATCGGCGACTCAGAAACCCCACCAACAGAGAGACTTGCCATGTCTGAGCACATGCCTTCGCCCGCCGCGCGAACCACCCTCTCCCGCCGCACCGCCCTGGCCGCCGCCCTGGCGGTCCCGGCCACCGGTCTGCTCGCCTCCCACGCGGTCGCCGCTCCCGACTCGCCGTCGGCGCAGGCCCCCGCCGCCCGCCGCCCCCAGCCGGCGAACGCCCTCGCTCCCGACTTCGGCCCGAACGTCATCATCTTCGACCCGTCCACCGGGGGCATCCAGGCGAAGCTGGACGAGGTCTTCAAGAAGCAGGAGTCGGCGCAGTTCGGCAAGTCCCGCTACGCCCTGCTGTTCAAGCCCGGCACCTACGGCGGACTCAACGCCCAGATCGGCTTCTACACCTCGATCATGGGCCTTGGCCTGTCCCCCGACGACACGCACTTCAACGGTGACGTGACCGTCGACGCGGGCTGGTTCAACGGAAACGCCACGCAGAACTTCTGGCGTTCGGCGGAGAACCTCTCCCTCTCCCCGGTCAGCGGCGCCAACCGCTGGGCGGTCTCCCAGGCCGCCCCGTTCCGCCGCATGCACGTGCGCGGCGACCTGAACCTCGCGCCCAACGGCTACGGCTGGGCCAGCGGCGGCTACATCGCCGACAGCCGGATCGACGGCACCGTACAGCCGTACTCCCAGCAGCAGTGGTACACCCGCGACAGCTCGATCGGGGGCTGGCTGAACGCGGTGTGGAACATGGTCTCCTCCGGGGTGGAGGGCGCCCCCGGCGACTCCTTCCCCAACCCGCCCTACACCACCCTGAACAACACCCCGTACTCCCGCGAGAAGCCCTTCCTGTACCTCGACGGCGGCGAGTACAAGGTCTTCCTGCCCGCCCTGCGCACCAACGCCCGTGGCACCAGCTGGGGCCATGGCACCCCGCAGGGGCAGTCGCTCTCCCTCTCCGCCTTCTACGTCGCCAAGGAGGGAGACAGCGCCGCCACGCTCAACGCCGCCCTCGACCGGGGACTCCACCTCCTGCTCACCCCCGGCATCTACCACCTCGACCGGGCGATCGAGGTCAAGAAGGCGAACACCGTCGTCCTCGGCATCGGTTACGCCACCCTCATACCGGACAACGGAGTGACCGCGGTGAAGACCGCCGACGTGGACGGGGTGCGCCTGGCCGGGTTCCTGGTCGACGCCGGGACGCAGAACTCCAAGACGCTGGTCGAGATCGGCCCCGGGGGCGCGAGCGGCTCGCACGTCGGCAACCCGACCACCGTCCAGGACGTGTTCATCCGCATCGGCGGTGCGGGCGCGGGCAAGGCCACCACCAGCATGGTCGTCAACAGCCGCCACACCATCGTGGACCACACCTGGGTCTGGCGCGCCGACCACGGCGACGGCGTCGGCTGGGAGACCAACCGGGCCGACTACGGCGTCGTCGTCAACGGCGCCGACGTGCTCGCCACCGGCCTGTTCGTGGAGCACTTCAACAAGTACGACGTGCAGTGGAACGGCGAGCGCGGGCGCACGATCTTCTACCAGAACGAGAAGGCGTACGACGCCCCCAACCAGGCCGCCATCCAGAACGGCAGCATCCGGGGCTTCGCCTCGTACAAGGTCGCCGACTCCGTCACCACCCACGAGGGCTGGGGGCTCGGCAGCTACTGCTTCTACAACGTCGCTCCGAACATCGTGCAGGAGCACGGCTTCCAGGCCCCGAACAAGCCGGGCGTGAAGTTCCACCACCTGCTCGTCGTCTCGCTCGGCGGCAAGGGCCAGTACGCGCACGTCATCAACGGAACCGGCAACCCCACATCGGGCTCCGACACGGTGCCGTCCACGGTGGTCTCCTTCCCCTGACCTCCGCTCCCTCCGTCCCGAGGCGTACACGGCGAATCCGGCCCACGTACGGCAAGGTCAGCGCCCGCATGAAACTGCCGGACGGCGACGGATTCTGGCCCGCCTTCTGGATGCTGGGCAGCGACGTCGACGACCCGAACGTCTCGTGGCCCGCCTCCGGCGAGACCGCCTGCCCTGCCGGGTGGGGAGCGGGGGCTCGCGTCTCCCGCTCCGCCGCCTCGGTCGGCGGGCAGCAGCGAGGTCCGCCGTATCGCCGCCCGTATCGCCGATACACGCGCCGCTCAACCGAAGGCGCTGCCCGGCCGGTGAGGGACCGACAGGGGGCAACGGTTCGCATCAACTCCGCACATGTGTGCGGACGTTAGAGCAAAGAGGGAGTAACGTCGTGGTGGTGCGATCGGAGCGGCTGGTTGATGGCGGCCGCCGCGCACTGGGCGGCGACGGCCGTCCGGGACGCGAGGAACGAGGCTCCCCCTCGTCGCTTCCTCGCGCGGTGCCCTCCATAGGTGAGATGCGGGATTCTTCCCACCCACGAAGGGCTCCGGCGGGAGCCGTGTCGTCGGTGATGCGGCTCCTGCCGACCGAGAGAGGCTCACCGCCGACGGAGCCACGTTCTCATTCCACCGGGTTCTGGCCACCAGGAATGGCGGCACATGATGTCGATGCCGGAAGAACGGCCACCGGCACCGCCGCAAAGGCCTCCGATGCCCTCGGCAGGCGGTCGTGACCTCAGCGACCGATGTAGAGGAACCGCAAATAGCACATCAACGATAGTTCGCGCTGCCGGAGCTTGGCAGCCTCGACGGAGTCGCTCAGTGTCCCGTGGAGCGCGCTGTTCTGCTGGAGTCCGACCGTGCGCCTACCGAAATCCTGCCGCTGCTGTCGGGCCCGATCGCCCGCAACCGAGTTCTCTTGGGTCAGTCGGTCCTGACCGTCCACCATCTGCTTCCGTGCCTTCACTCGCAGAGCATCGGTCTCGGATTCCACATCCTTGCGCCGGGCGACGAACTGGGCTCGCCGACGGTCGACGCCTTGCTCGATCGGCTGTCGCTCCGACGTACTGAGCGAGGTCGGTTGCCGTGCCTCAGCGGAAGCAACCAGGCGTCTGCGCCAGACATCGAGAGCGATGGCTTTGGCCTCGCCGATGCCGTGGACGTCGATGACCCGGCCACTGCTCAGCACAAGGACGGCACCGGTGCTGTTGTAGTGGGTGTTCTGCACGGGTCGATAGCCCGTGAAGTCGGCTGCTGTTCGGATGCCCGCCGCCGCCAGGCGCGAGGCGAGCTTCGGCCCGATGCCTGTCGGCGGAGACTGGGCGATCAGCCGTCGGCCGAGCTGATCCCGCACGTATGCCGACTGCTTCTCGGAGAGCGCCTTGGCCAGGGCTCTGCGGAGTTCTTCCGCGAGCCCGTCGATCTTCCTATCCATGTCGCGCTGCTTGCGGACCTTGCGCTTCTCGGCCTCCTTGAGCTCGGCGTGGTATTGGGCCGTGAGTTTGCCCTGGGCGCGCGGGAAGGCAGCGGTCCGCTTCGCCTCCGCTGCGTCGAACTTCGCCCGGTCCTTGTGCAGCTTCTCTGCTGCCTTGATCGGGTCGTCGAGCTGGGCCAGTTCATTCGTCAGCTTGGCAAGGGCCGCCCGTGCGTGAGTCCGCTCCGCACGGCGGCTCCGGGCGAACGCTGTGAACGCGACCGCAGCGAGAACGGGCATCCCCGGTCCGATCGGTGACGCCGAGAACCCCACGATGCCCATCAGGACGGTCGCGACCAACATCAGCGGAAGAAGCACGGCAGTGGCAATATCCAGCCACGTCCGGGTACGGAAGCCGTCCGGGGCAGCGTCCGAGGACACAGTCGGCATGGGCATGGCTTGCGGAGAGACATGCCCCGTCATCCATCCCGGCAGGCCGCCTGGACCTGGAGCAGTAGCTGCAGGGCCGGCAGCCGTTGCCGCTGAGTTCGTCGCGGCGACCCGTTGCTTGGGAACGGCCAGGGCGAGCGGCGGCAGCACGTCCAACGGCTGGAAGGCCAAGGACCGGACCTGGTCGGCGAGACCGCTCACCGTCCGGTCGGGGTGGGCCAGCAGCGTCTGCAGTCTCGTGGAGCCACCCGGACTCTTGAAGTCATCCTCGGTGAGCAGCAGGAACTCGCCACTCGGCTCGTGCAGCCGATTCCACAGAGCGGGATCGGAGGCGATCGCTTTGAGCGACAGAAATATGACCCAGGCGGAGAACCGGTCCAGTGACGCCCCGAAGTCATCATTCCCGCGCATGGGCGACTGGTAGTTGCGGTGTCCTCGCTCAGTACCGCCCATTCCATCGAGTGCGGGGACGTACATCCCGTCGTAGTCGACCAGTCGTAGCGTGTCATCGCCTGCTACGAGCAGGTTGCCGTGCTGAAGGTCGCCGTGGGCTATCTCGTGGGCGGCCAGATCACGGGTCAGCGCCTCGAACCGGTCTGCCATACGGTCGACGGCGAACCCGTGGGCATGATTGTCGTCGAGCCAGGAGGACAGTGTGACGGCCTCGGCCCATTCCATTTTCAGGATGGGATAGTGATCCTGCCCGACGCTGATGGCGGAAGGGAGGTACTCGAATCCAAGATTCCACGGTTGCGAGAGCTCGGCCGGGTTCAGTCCTGCGAGCCGGGAGCTGATGGCCTGATAGCGACGCTCCTGGTCCGGGACGTGTCGGGTGAAGCATTTGATCGCGTAACGCCGACCTGAGGTGTTCGAGGTCAGCGAGAAGACACTCGCGAAGGCGCCGGAGATGGCTCGAGGTAGGCCGAGCTTGGTCAGTTCCGGCCGTGCGCCTTGGAGTTCGGGGTGCCGGAAGCACAACTGAGTGTGCTGCAAAGCCTCCGCGTATTCGGCACCGCTCGGAAATTGACGCTGCGGACCGGTGGCCGGGCCCACGTTCACCGCCCCTCGAAATCGATCCGTACGAGTGCCACGTCGTCGTTGCGCAATTGCCGGCGCTCCCGTAGACCACTCAGCCAATTCTTGAACTTGTCCAGGTCGTCAGGCCCGGCGTACTCCAGCAACTGATTCACGGCGTCCTCCTGGTCGGAGACTGACAAGAGCCACGCGGCCAGGGCGTCCGTCATCAGGAGTAGCCGGTCGCCGGGGCCGCACCGGCCTTCGGTGAAGCACGTGCGGCGGGCAAGCAATGCCACGTCATGGTTGCGACTGCCGAACAGATCGGGAGTCAAGCCGAATTCCTCGGCTGTCGACACCGGGAACGCCTGTACCAGCTGATCGTTGTGCAAGTGGAAAAGGCAGCTGTCCCCGAGCGCCGCAGCGCGCCATCGCCAGGTCGGTTCAGCCGTACCGGAATCGGAAGCGGCGACCGGGTCGACGCGCACGGTGAGCAGGGTCGCGTAGGCACCCTCTGCCATCTTGGTGTGCTCGTACCACTTCAGTGGGCGCCCTTCGTCGTGGCGCGCCTGTGTGTACTGCCCGAGCCAGGGCTCCCACTGGGAGACAGCCGACGATGCGAAGTCCTCGAAGGCGGCGCCACCTCCCAACAGGTCCGGCCGTTCCATGGCACACTCGGCCGCCGCACGGGACAGCAGCCTGGCCCAGTCCTTGGCCAGTGCGCTCTCCGTCGCACCGTCGCAGACACCCGCTGTGAGCGGCTCCTGCAGCTCGTCGTCGTGCGGGCGGCCGGGAATCACGGCGACAGCGTCTTCGCATTCCGCGTCCGTACTTCCGTGCTTGGGAGCCACGAACTGCGTGACGTACACGCATGATGTGGAAGTCGTCACCGCAGTTCAGTGGCCCGAGTGCCGATGTCGAGGAACTGCACGACGGTGGTGATGTCCGCGTTGTAGACGAATCCCCGGGTGGTCTCGCTGACCCGCTGCCCCTGTGAGGCTGCGTACGAACGCATGTGGCTGGGTAGCGGGCTCGACATGGCGAACAAGGTCCGGGCGTAGCTGTCGGGGAGACCACTGTCCGTGTCCGGGAAGGCAGTGGGAGTGCCGCCTGCAGCGGACACGTGCAGGTTGAACAGCAGCGCCGCTCCGTCGGCGGTGGCGTGCGAGGTGACGGCCTCGGCAGCCGCGGTGGGGTCGCCGTCGGTGGACTCTCCGTCCGTCAGGTTGATGACGATGGGCGGGAAACTGGCCGGGAAGCGCTCGGTCCACCCGGCGACAAGGCTCTCGGCGTATTGGAGCGCGCGGTTCATGGGAGTTCCGCCGTGGGCGATCGGGTCCATCCACAGCGGAAAGCTGACCGCTGTTTCCACCAGGCCGCCGGCACCGTCAGGCACTTTCTTGCTTCGCTCGTCGACGCGGGCCGGGTTGTCCGCCACCTCGCTGAGAGGGACGATGTCCCGGCCCGCCAGCGACCCCGCGAAGGCTGAGCCCACGGTGGCGCCGTAGCCGATGACCGCGACGTGGAAGTAGTCGCGTACGCCTTCCTCTTTTGCGCACTTGACCGAGAGTTCGGTGAGTAGCCGGTTGATGGCATCGGCGACGACATCAGCCTTCTGCTGGGGAACTTCACCGCCAATGGGATCGCTCATAGAGGTCGACTGATCGACCAGGAAGATGATGCTCGTCGGGTTGCTGCGGCTGATCTCTGCCGTGTACGGCACATTGAGCTCCTGGCGGGCTGCGAAGAAAGCGGTCGTCGGAGAGGCTCGGACGACATGCTGACGGGCCGGTGGTGGCCGCCGTCGTGCAGGTCAAGTCAGTGAGATCCCCCAACTCCACTGTAGTGTGCAGGAATTGGCGGCGGGCATATTCAGGTTGATCTCTACGAAATTCCGCGCTTCGCCCTCATTGGCCGCTGAGCCGGTCCATCACCCGTTCCACTCGGCCGGCCCACACGTGCCAGGCGGGCAGTCGCACGCCGTTCGGCAACAGGGCCGCGTGACTGAGCGCGAGCCTCAGGTGGCGTGCGCCTTCCATGTCGGCGGGCGCCCCGTGATCCAGCTGGACCTGGGCCGCGTCCGTGCCCCGGCGGACGTCGAAGTCGTAGGGATAGCCGTCAACCGTGATGTTCCGGTCGAGCTGGACTCCGGAGATCTTGCCCGTCAGGAGATGTTGAAGCCGGTCGCCGACAAGCTCGTCGCCCTGTCCGGACTCCGCGGCGGACGAGACCCGTGCAGTTTTGGCCTCAGCAGCGTCCAGGAGTGCGCGCGGCATCCCCGCACGCACCGACCAGAAGTCACGGCCCCCGAACACGATGAGATGCGAACGAGCACGAGTGATGGCCACGTTCCACAGGTTGACCTCGCGGCACAGCCAGCTGACCGCGCTGGGGCGCATTCTTTCGCCCGCGACCAGTGACAGCAGAATCACGTCCTGCTGCCCTCCCTGGAACGTGTGCACCGTACCGACCCGCACGCGCGGCTCGTGCTCCCAGCGCTTGGCGATCAAGTCTTTCTGGGCGCGGAACGGGGTGACGACTCCTACCGTCGAGCCTTGAGGAAGCCGCTTCAGCAACCGCTCCACCGAAATATGGACGCGGTCCGCCTCCTCCTGGTTCATCCAGGACCCGCTGCCGCCTCTGCGCGCCGTCCCCTCCACATCGAGCCACTGCACCGCGTCGACCCCTTCGAGGCGCCGCAACGAGCGAGGCTCGGTAAGGACGGTCAGCCGGTCGCCGTAGCAATGCCGGTTGGAGATGCCGACGATGTCCGGGTGGCAGCGGAAGTGCTCGTCCAGCAGCAGGGTCTTCCCCGCCGCATGGGCGGCCGCATGGAACGAGGAGTATCGCCGGTGCTCGAGCCGGTGTTCGTCGAGCCAGCTGGCCCGCAGCCCCGCCCCACGGTGTGCCTCGGCCTCCTGCCGGGGCTGAAGGGTGGTGATGTGCTGCAACTGCATGGGGTCGCCGATCACGAGGGCCCGACGTGCGCGAAAGAGCAGAGGGAGCACGTCCGGTGTGGAGCACTGGCTTGCCTCATCGACAATGACCAGGTCGAAGAGGGCGGCGCGGTCCCGGAATCGCCGTGGGGATCTCGCGGTGACGGCCCAGCCCGACACCTGCGGCAGGATGCGCTCCAAGGACGACCATTGGCGTGGCGACCGTGATTTCACGGCTTCGATGCGGTCGTGGATGGCCGCGCGGGCGGTCGTGGCCTGCTCTGCCACCGAAGTCTGCAGGAGTGCTGCCGCCGCCTCCCGAACCCGTCGATCGGTCTCACGAAGCGTCGTCAGGAGCTGGGTGTCGTCCGCGGCCGCAGCGGCTTCGGCGCCCGTCTGCCGCCAAGCGGCCTCTGCTTTCGCGAAACACACCAGGTCGTCGAACTCCCGACGCCCTGCGGCCTGCGCGGACAGCGGGGCGAGACCGCGCAGACATCGTCTTCGCAGCCACCCACCGAGCATCCCGAGGCGCGCTGCCGTGCGAGCCCGGCGCAGCCACCTGCCGAGGGAGACATCGTCGCCCAGAGCCGTAGCGAGCGTCTCGGGGTCGCCATGGTGTTGTTCGGCGTAGGCGAAGCGGAGCCGTCCGAGGTCGGCGAGCTCCCGCTCCCGGGCGGCGGCCTCCGAGAGTTGTCGGCGCAGCGTCTTCTGCTCGCGAAGATGGTTCCGCAGTTCGCCTCGGTGCATCTGGGACGACTGGTGGGGCTGCACGCTGCGGGTCAGCTTCTCCAACGTTCGCAGCTCTTCATCGACGGCTGTCTGGTTGCCCGTACGTACGAGAAGACCCGGAGCCAGGGCTTCGCAGCGCTCCCAGACCTCGTCCACCGCTTTGTTGTTGGTGGAGGCTACGAGCACGGTCTGGCCGGCCGCTCTGGCCGTGGCAACCGCATTGACGATGAGCTGGCTCTTCCCGGTGCCAGGCGGTCCGGTGGCGACGGTGAGCGGGCGGACCATCGCCGCCCGGATGACCGCTTCCTGTCCTTCGTTCAGTTCCAGCGGTGCGACGACCTGCACCTCCTGCTCAGCGCTCTCGTCCACCGCCTGGTCCGCCGTCGCGGTGAGCGCCCCGAGCGCGGTGTCCGGGAACTGCCCGACGCTCTTCTGCAGCGTTTTGTAGTCCTTCATCAGCTGTGCAGTGGCCGCCGAGTCCGACCGTGCGGCGAAAACGATCGCCACATTGCGGGCGCCCTCGTGCGCGGCGTAGAGCGAGCTGCCGTCGCCGAGCGATCCGGGATCGAGGTGCTCTGTATCGGGCAGCCCCAGTTCCTGCAGCAGACTCCGCAGGTCACGGACCATGTCTTCCCGGAACCCCGGACGCCAGTTGGGCTGGTAGGCGGCGAGCAGTTCCCTTCCTTCGTCCTTGCCCAACCGGTCGAGAACAAGTTGGGGATGCAGGACGATCGGCCCGGTGGGCATCACCACGCTGCGTCCCTGCGGATCGCGTTCGACCTCGATCTGACGCATGGCAAGCGGCGCGCACATCTGCCGTTTGCCGTCGTAGAGAACAGCGGCGGGGTACCCGTACCAGAGGTCCGCACTGTCCTTCTGCGCACGCTCGGCGAGGTCCACGACGCGTTCTGGCGCTTGTACTGTGGATTCCGTACCGGAGAGCAGAACTTCCTCCCCAGCGGGCCAGACCGCGCGTGGAGGGTCGCTGCCCACCAGCGGCAGCAGTTCGTCGGTGGAATTCTCCGCCTCCAGGCAGTGCTGGTAGTACGCCAGCAGCCGACTCCAGTCAGCGTCGGTGAAGGAAGAGTCGTCGTGCGCTGCCTCGGCAGCCTTGACCGGTGCCGGTGTCACGCCTCCCGCTCCGTCGGAGACTGCGGTGAGACCGGCAGGCAACGGCTTGAGGGCGGGGATCTGACGGCCGGTGGAGGCAGTGGCGAGATAGATGTCGCCGGTCACCTGCAGACTGGACTGCGTCGGTGTCTGCCTGCGTCCGTCAGGTGCTTTACGCAGGTCACGGCTGATGTACTGGAAAAGGTCGTTCGCCGAGACCCTCCCGTCACCGTCCAGGTCCGCTTGTCCCGAGTGCAGACCTTCGACCATCGCTTTGGTGAACTGCGAGGGCTGGTCCGCATCGGTGGTGAAGGCCTGTTCCCAGTGCTGCGAAGCGGTGATGACGTACACACCGCTGGCCTCGACCACCGGTGCAGTGGCCGAGTGAGTGGCCCCCTTGCTGCGAAAGCCCTGTACTGCGCTGCCGCTGAAACAGCAGTCGAGCAGCAGGACCTTGCGCCGCGCGGCGCATTTCTCCAACTGGTCGGTAACGTAGGAGGCTTCGAGTGCTGTCTGCTGGAGCCGGTCAGCCTCGGTGTCCGTGGTGACGTAGTAGAGCTGACCGTCCTCACGGTCGTACGCCCCGTGGCCGCTGAGATAGAGCACGACCAGTTCGTCCGGCTCACGGTCCCTGAGGAACTCTTCGACGGCCTGCTTGATAGCCGCCTTCGACGAGTCCTCGACCCGTACACATTTCTCGTACCTGCCGACCGCAGGCATCTCCAGGATCTGGCTCAAGTAGTGAACATCCGCGCGTACGGAAGGCAGAGCGGAGAATTGCGCGTCCTCATAGACAGCGGTGCCCACGAGCAAGGCATGCTGACGGCTCATCGCTCGTCTCCCGGACCGGCGCTCCGTCCGTCCTGGCCGTCCCGTAGCGCCTTCACCTCACGCCCGGACACTCCGCCCTGGAACTCCGTGACCGTGCCGTCGGAGTGCACGACACGCACCTTGCGGCTCTTACGGACGTCGACCCACGCCTTGATGGCAGTTCGCGCCAGCGCGAAGGTGCCCGTGGTGAGGATGAGCACGACCTCCGGGGTCAGCAGTTCCGCCCCCTTCGCACTCTCCGCGTCTCCCTGCCCTTCAGAAGGGGCGAAGCGCACCTGGGCTCCGTTCAGCCTGCGCAGAGCATCGCGTAGCTCTCGCGCTTCTAGCTCCGCATGCCGCGGGTCGGCACCGAAAACCTGGATCTGCGCGGACTCGATTTCGTCGGACATGTTCTCCCTCATATCGCCAACTCGCTTACTTGCGCCCAGGATTACCCGCGCTCCTGATGCCCGTCAGCCTCGTGATCTTTCCCGTCGCCATGCGGCGGTCGTCCAGCGCCTGCGTGGTGCGTCCACGTCCGCGATCCGCAGGATTCTGTACAGCGACTCGCCCATGTCCGCCCACCTCTCCAGCGCGTCCCGGTCCACCAGGTGGATCCCATAGCGTGGACCGCTGGCCCTCGCGGCCGCCGTAAATCCTCCGGTGGTGACGATCACCGCGAAGTGAGCACCGTGGTCGTGGCGGTACGTGCCGTTGACTCGCTGTACGTCCTGGTCCCCGACCCTGCGGTCCGGCCGCAGCCGCTTGCACTGCACGACGACCCGTCGTCGCGAACGGTCGACTACGAGTACGTCGGCGCCCTTGTCCCCGGCTCTGCCCACATGCTCCGCGGCCAGTCCGTCCCGACTCAGCAAGGAACAGACCGCCAGCTCGAACTCCCGGGGATCCAGGGCATCGAGATGCGCCAGCGAATATCGCACGGGCCCCGCAGGAAGCGCCGAGCGCCCACTCCACCTCCGTAGGGCCAGCCTCCCCGGCTTCAGCCCCAATCCCACTGCCGCGACGGCCAACACACTGCCCGTCCGCACCGGCCACTGCGCGGCCGCCTGCCACAGACCGCTGATTCCGGCCAGGCCCCCTATCCCCCACGCCCACCAGGGAATTGCCGCCCAGCCTCCTTGGCTCCGTCTGCGCCGCATCAGACGGCCGGGCCGAAGAGCGCAAACATGCCACCGGCCAGCCCGAACAACGCGAGGCCCGCCAGATCGGTGATCGTGACCAAGGTGAAGGTGTGGTCGCGGCAGCGCGCGAACAGCCCTCTGCGTCTACGACGACACGGCCGGTGGAAGGCCGTCGGACCGCCGCAACGCGACACCAGCGCGGTGCCACCGATCACCAGTAATGCCATGGCGAGCAGCATCAGATCCCCCGTCCCCCGCCTATGCCTCATGAGTATTCGGCAAAGCCGTCCGCCGCGACCAGTACTTCTTCGGCCGAGCTGGCCGAAATGGGGGCGTGTGGGAGTGCTGCCACGGCTATTTCCGCGCGTGCCCCTTGCACGCGCCCCCCAGCATCGACAGTTGCGGATCCACCCACGCCTTACCCGCCGCTGTCGGCCACCGCTAGGATTCCTTGAATCCGTGACGTGGTGGAACGGCATGTAGACACACCAACGGACAGTGGCTGGGGACAGATTCAAGGGGCGGGGACAGCACATGCGGCAAGGCCGGTGGACCACGGTCACCGAGTCGGAGTTCGACCATGAACACCGTGGCCTGGAAGCCATCCGGGAGAGGCTGGCGGACGCCGATCCCTGGCGCGCGTGGTCGAACTTCACCTTCACCGCCCACACCGGACACGTCCGCGAGGTCGACCTCCTCGTCGTCGCGCCAGGCGGCGTCTACATGATCGAGCTCAAGGACTGGCACGGCTCCGTGACCAGCGAGAACGGCACCTGGGTGCAGACCACCCCGGGTGGCCATCGTCGGCCGCACGGCAACCCGCTCCACCTCGTCAACAAGAAGGCGAAGGAACTGGCCTCGCTGCTCGGCCAGAACGGCAGGCGGGTGTGGGTCGGCGAGGCCGTCTGCTTCACCGACGGCGGGTTACGTGTCCGCCTGCCCGCCCACGATCAGAACGGCGTCCACACGGTCGACGAGCTGGTCACGATGCTGAAGCAGCCGCCGCGCGACGAGCGACGCCGCATCAACGCCGTCGAATCCCGTGAGATCAAGACCAAGCTCGAACGGATCGGCATCCGGCGCAGTGACGCCGAGTACAAGGTCGGCCCGTACCAACTGGACCGCAAGTCATTCGACTCCGGACCGACTTGGGCCGACTACAAGGCGAGCCACAGCGAGCTGCCCGAGGTGGCCCGGGTCCGCGTCTACCTCAGCGAGCGCGGGTCGGACGCCTCGCTGAGACGGTCGGTGGAGAACGCGGCCCGCCGCGAAGCAGCCGTGCTGCAACGCTTCAAGCACCCGGGCGTGGTCCAGCTCAAGCAGTACTACCCGTCCGGGCACTCCGCGGGCCCGTCCCTGATCTTCGACTACGACCCGCGCACGCTGCGCCTGGACGAGTACCTGCTCCAGCACGGCAAGGGGCTCGACATCCTCGGCAGGATGGCACTGGTCCGCCAGCTTGCCGAGACAATACGTTCCGCGCACTCCGCCCGCATCCACCACCGGGCGCTGGCCGCCCGTGCCGTTCACGTGGTCCCCCGCGACCGGGGCCGCCGCGGTCGGGCGGTCGGGGAGGACGCCGCCTGGCTCACCCCCCGCCTGGAGATATCGGACTGGCAGATCGCCACCCAGCGCGCGTCCGGCACGGACGGCGACAGCGGGCAGGGAGCGACCCGCTTCGCACCGACCGCGTTATCGGCGATGCACCTGGCGGAGGGCTCCGACCCGTATTTCGCCCCGGAGCTGACCGCTCTCAAGGCCGACCCGGTCTACCTGGACGTGTACGGCCTCGGTGTCCTCACGTACCTCCTGGTCACGGGCCGGGCCCCCGCCGCGAGCCAGGCCGAGCTGCTGGCCCGCCTTGAAGCCGGCGAGGGCCTTCGCCCCAGCTCTTTGGTCGACGACCTCTCCGAGGACATCGACTTCCTGGTGCAGGCGGCGACCGCCTACCGCCCCGGTCAACGTCTCTCCTCGGTCGACGAGTTCCTGGAGATGCTGGAGATCGTCGAGGACGGCCTGACCGCCCCGGTCTCGGCACCCGACCCCGAACCCGCCGAGGACCCCGAGAAGGACCCCCTCGAAGCGGTGGCCGGAGATGTTCTCGGCGGGCGCTGGGAAGTCCGGCGCCGCCTCGGAACCGGCTCCACCAGCCGAGCCTTCCTCGTCCGCGACCTGGAAGCGGAAGCGCGCAAGACCCGGCCCCTTGCCGTCCTGAAGGTGGCCCTCTCGGACAGCAGGGGCCAAGTCCTGGTCCACGAGGCCGAGGTGATGAACCGGCTGCGCCCCGACTCCCGCGTGATCCGGCTCGTCGAGCCGGAACCCCTGCACATCGGCTCGCGTACCGTCCTCGCCCTGGAGTACGTGGGCGACGAGCGCGAGGCCACTGAGCCGGACGCCGAGCCCTCCGATTCCAGCACCGGCGCCAGCACCAACACGCGCACCCGCCGCCGCGAGGAAACCGTCGCACGCCAGCTGCGCGAGCACGGCCGCCTGAAAATGGACCAGTTGGAGGCCTACGGCGACTACCTGTTCGGGGCCGTGGACTTCCTGGAGGGCGAGAGCGTCTGGCACCGTGACATCAAACCGGACAACATCGCCATACGCATCCGTCCCAACCGCACCCGCGAACTGGTCCTCATCGACTTCTCCCTGGCGGGCTACCCGGCGAAGGACTACGAGGCCGGTACGGACGGCTACCTCGACCCGTTCATCGGCAGCCTGACCCGCACCGCGTACGACTCGCACGCCGAGCGGTACGCGATAGCCGTCACCCTCCACCAGATGGCCTCGGGCGAATTGCCGAAATGGGGCGACGGCTCGCTCCCGCCGAGGATGACGGACGCGAAGGAGTTCCCGTACCCGACCGTCCAGGCCGACGCCTTCGAGCCCGCCGTACGGGACAGTCTGGTCGCCTTCTTCCGCAAGGCCCTCCACCGGGACGCGTCGAAGCGCTTCGCCGAGCTGAAGCCGATGCGGGACGCCTGGCGGAAGATCTTCCTGGACGCCACGCAGACGGTGCCGTCCAGCCACCGTTCCCGCCACCCCGAGCCCGCACCACAGGAGACCGCTGCCGGTGAGCGGTCCACGGCGATCGCGGACGCCGAGCCGCTCACCGCGGACGAACAGCGTGAGCGTCTGGCGGCGGCCGTCACCCGCGACACGCACCTGTCCGCGGCGGGTCTCACCCCGGCCGCCGAGTCCTTCCTCTACGGCCTCGGGATCACAACCGTCGGCGGCCTTCTCGACTACAGCCGCAGCAAGCTCCTCAACGCTCCGGGCCTGGGCACCAAGACCCGCACCGAGGTTCAGCGACGCCAGCGCCAGTGGGGCAAGCTGCTGCGCGAGGCCTCGCTCTCGCCGCTCACCCCGAAGGGCCGCGCGGAAGCGAAGGAGGAGCTCGCCCAGCTCACCGCCACCGGGTCAGCGGTGGCCGGAGCCACGGTTGTGGGTGAGGGAGCATCGCGGCTGACGGAGTCCGTCCTCCGCTCGGTGAGCCTGGACACCCTCGCCACCCTCTTCGTTCCGGAGCTGAACAACAACCGCTCCAACAGCAACAAGGTCGAGATGGTACGGCTGTTGCTGCGGCTGCCCGACGAGCGCGGAGAGCTGCCCGGCATCGGCGTCTGGCCCAAGCAGAAGGACGTCGCGGAAGCGCTCGGCCTGTCCGCCGGGCGCATTCCGCAGATGCTGAAGGAGGAGCGCAAGCGCTGGAAGAAGCACCCTGCGGTCCAGGCCCTGCGGGACGAGATCGTCGGCCTGCTGGTGGGCCTCGGCCGGGTCGCCCCCGCCGTGGAGATCGCCGATGCCCTCGCCGTACGACGCGGTACGCAGCTGCCGGGGCGCGAGCAGCGTCGCGCGCTCGCCCTGGCGGCGGTGCGGGCCGTCGTGGAGGTCGAGCAACTCCAGCCGGAGGAGGCCGAGTTCCAGCACCAGGCCAACCGCAGGGCGACGGAGGACGTACTGGCGGCGGGCCTACTCGCGCTGGACGTGCGGGAAGGGGACGCCCCGGACACCCCGACGGCCCCGGGCCTCCTCGACTACGCGACCCGCCTGGGCAAGACGGCCGACCGCCTGACCCGTCTGGACACCCTGCCAACCGCCACGACGGTCCTGAGCGAACTGGGCGCACTCACCCCACCGCCCGGTGTCGTGGACTGGGACGAACGGCGACTGGTCGAACTGGCCGCCGCCGCGTCCGTGAACGCGGCGGCCACGCCCCGCCTGGAGATCTATCCGCGCGATCTGCCCTTGGTACGGGCCCTACGACTCACCCAGGCCGGTCTCGTACGGCTGATCGCGGGCGTACCGGAAGCCCGGCAGCCCGGCCTGACGGGCGAGGACGTCAACGAGCGGGTACGGGCTCGCTTCCCTGAACTGGTCATCAAGGACAGCCGGGGCGCGAGCACGCATGAGCTGCCGACCGGCGGCCCGCTGACCAAGGCATTGCGCGACGCCGGATTCGACCTCACCCTCTCGACGCGCGAGGACACGAGGACGCCCCGCTATCTGCCGACGCGGATGGACAGTGCGTCCACCTATCTGACGGTCGCGGACTGGCGGCAGTCGACGGAGGCCGGCGCGGTGACGCGCTACTCCGATGACCCGCTGGTCGCGGGCGGGGTCCGCGCGGACGAGCGGCTCCTCGCCTCGGCCCGGCGGGACGGCTACCGGGTCCTGACCGTGCACCACGCCCGCACGGTCGAGGCGGTACGGAGGCTGGCGGGCCACCGCATCGGGGCGCAGGCGGTCTCCGTGACCGAACTCTTCCTGTCGTCGATGCACGCGCTTGTCCCTCCGGGCACGAAGCCGACGTGGGAGACGCTCTTGAAGGCGGACGTGGCCGAGCCGGGCTCACGGGGTGCGCTCAAATTCAGCGAGTACGCGCGGACCGCGTGGGGCGCGGTGGAACCGCAGGTACGGGAGCTGTTGGACCCTGGGGCCGGTTCGGGCCCGGTTCTGCTGACCGAGGCGGCCGTGTTCGCCCGGTACGACGGCATGGGCGTCCTGGACCGGCTCGCGGGGGCGGCGCGGCAGGGTGGGCGTGGGTTGTGGCTGCTGGTGCCGCAGGCGGACCCGGGGCGGGAGCCAAAGCTGGGCCACACGGCAGTGGCTTACCAGGCCGGCCTGGGCGAATGGATCGATCTTCCGGACTCGTGGGTCAAGAAGGACTACCTGTCCGGGACGGCGGGGGATGTGGGTGCCGTGGACGTGAACGCAACGAGGGGGAGCACAAGTGATCGACCGCAAGGGGCTGTTGAATGACCTTAAGCAGCAGGTCAAGTTAGCCGAGGCCGACCTCGGCAAGCAGGTCAAGGTAGTTGCGGAGGGGGAGAAACTGCGCGCCGAGTACGAGCGCGCACGCAAGCTGGGGCGCACGGCGGCCACGTGGAATTCGTGGTTGGACGACCGGGTCACGCAGGTCGCGGTGGCGTGGGTGCTGGGTACGGTCTTCGTCCGGTTCTGCGAGGACAACGGGCTGATACCCGAGCCGTACCTGACGGCCCCGGAACCGGATCGGCGGGACTTGGCGCTGGCTCGCTTCGAGGAGTACGTGGCGGAGTCCGAGGACCCGACGTACCGGGGCTGGCTTGAGCGGGCATTCGAGGAGCTCGGGGCGGGGCAGGCGGGGCGGCTGCTGTTCGACCGGCGGCACAATCCGCTGTTCCAGGTGCCGTTGTCGCATGACGGTGCGCGGGAGTTGGTGGACTTTTGGCGGGGGCGGGATGAGGGCGGCTTACTTGTCCATGACTTCACGGACCCTCTGGAGGAGGACGGGGACGGGACGCGGGGCTGGGATACGCGGTTCCTGGGTGACCTGTATCAGGACCTGAGCGAGGCGGCCCGTAAGACGTACGCGCTGCTTCAGACACCGGAGTTCGTGGAGGAGTTCATCCTCGACCGGACGATGAATCCGGCGGTACGGGAGTTCGGGTACGAGGGCCTGAAGATGATCGACCCTACGTGTGGGTCGGGGCACTTTGTGCTGGGGGCGTTTCGGCGGTTGGTGCGGCTGTGGGCGGATGGGCGGCCCGGTAAGGACGTGCACGAGCGGGTGCGGGAGGCGCTGGACTCCGTGCATGGGGTGGACTTGAACCCGTTCGCGGTGGCTGTTGCTCGGTTCCGGTTGCTGGTGGCGGCTATGGCTGCGGGTGGGGTTCGGACGCTGGCGGAGGCGGCCAAGTATGAGTGGCCTATTCATCTGGCGGTGGGCGACTCGCTCATTAAGCACCGGCACAAGCAGGGGAACTTGTTTGACGGCTTGGAGGAGGAGGGGGCTGATGAGCTGGCCGACTTCAAGTACGAGACTGAGGATGTGCATGAGCACCCGGGGATTTTAGAGCCGGGGCGATATCACGTGGTGGTGGGAAATCCGCCTTACATTACAGTGAAGGACAATAAGCTCAATAAGCTTTACCGAGGCTTATACGACGCGTGCGCCGGAAAGTACGCGCTATCGGTGCCGTTTGCGCAACGATTCTTCGAGCTGGCGGTGGCTGGGGACGCCGACAGTGGGCACGGGTACGGATTAGTTGGCCAAATCACGGCGAATTCCTTCATGAAGAGAGAGTTCGGAACCAGGTTGATCGAGACGTATTTCGGCCACGAAGTGGAACTGAGTGAGGTAATAGACACTTCTGGGGCGTACATTCCGGGACACGGGACCCCCACTGTCATTCTGGTAGGCACGCGGCGCGGGGGAAACAGACGGTCCGGAACAATTCGCACTGTGCGTAGCGTCCAAGGCGAGCCTACGGCGCCGGATACGGGATCAGACGGCAAAGTATGGGAAGCGATTATCGCGCAAATCGACGAGCCTGGGTCAATCAGCCAATGGGTCTCCGTTGACGATTTGGATCGCCGACGCTTCTTCGGAAGACAGCCTTGGGTTTTGGCCGACGGCGGGCTTGAAATGATTGAGCAACTTGCCACCGAGGCCGCCAGATTCATGCAGGATATTACGACCGAATCGGGGATCACCTCTGTAACAGGCGAAGACGACCTTTACCTACTCCCTCCGAACGGAAGTGTCGGGCGCAACAGAATCGAACAAGCACGACCCATGGTCACAGGGGACGTGATTCGCGATTACCAGCTCACCCCGGCATTCGAGGCAGTGTGGGTCTACACACCAGACTTCAAGGTGCTTCCCCTCGCACAAGCCCCGAACATAGAGCGCTATCTACAGCCCTACAGATCAGCGATCTCACACCGCCGCCGATTCGGCACCCCAATGCTCCAGCGCGGGCTCACTTGGTATGAGTTCCAGGAACTTTACCCCAATAAGCTTCTAACATCCCTCAGTATAACGTTCGCATTTGTTGCCACCCACAACCATTTTGCGCTTGATCGAGGTGGAAAAGTATTCAAGCAGACTGCCCGAGTGATCAAGCTCCAACCGGACGTCACCGAGGATGAACACCTGCGACTTGTCGGGCTCCTAAGCAGCTCCACCGCTTGTTTCTGGCTCAAGATGGTCAGCCACAACAAGGGAGGTGGGGGAATCGGAGGAGGCATTGCGGAAGAGCATTGGGAGCAATTCTACGAATTCACGGGGACTAAGCTCCAAACATTCCCCCTTCCGGCAGAATACCCACTCGCACTTGTGGTTACTATTGACGCTTGCGCTCATCAGCTCGCCGCCGACAGTCCAGCAGGAATCGCAGCCAGCACCATACCCACCGCTTACAATCTGCGTGAAGGTCAGGCCGCCTGGCAATCAACCCGGGCGCGCATGATCGCTCTTCAAGAGGAACTAGACTGGCAAGTCTATTCTCTCTACAACCTTCACTCCGAAGACCTGCGCGCCTCCGAAGAGCCATACTCTCCCGATATTCCTGAACTCACCCTCGGCGAGCGCGCATTCGAGATCGTGCTTGCACGGCGTGTAGCAGCAGGCGACGCCAGTGACGAGTGGTTCAAACGGCACGGGTCTACGCCCATCACTGAGATCCCCTCCCACTGGCCCACCGCCTACCGCAAGGTCGTTCAGAAGCGGATCGATGCCATCGAATCGTCCCGCGCCCTCGGCATGATCGAGCGACCCGAGTACAAGCGGCGTTGGGCCACGGAAGGGTGGGACTCACTCCAAGAGAAAGCCCTGCAGAGCTGGCTGCTCGACCGGATCGAAGATCGCACTCACTGGTTCGACGAGAACGGGATGCCCACCCTCGTCGCCCTCTCCCGCCTCGCCGACAATCTCTCCCGCGACGGGGACTTCGTATCCGTCGCCAAGATCTACTCACCTCACAAGGAACTACGCGCCGTCGTCGCCGAGTTGATGTCGGACGAGCATGTGCCCTTCCTCTCCGCCCTGCGCTACAAGCCCGCCGCCCTCAAGAAGCGCGCGGACTGGGAGCACGTCTGGGATCTACAGCGGGAGGAAGACGCCGCTCCCGACGAGCCGGCCAAGCGAAAGATCCGGAACCGCATCCCCGTACCGCCGAAGTACACCTCCGCCGATTTCCTGCGCCCCTCCTACTGGCGAGCGCGCGGCAAGCTGGACGTGCCCAAGGAGCGGTTCATCTCGTACGCAAGGGCCAACGTCGCAACCCCCGATCTGTACGGCTGGGCAGGCTGGGACCACCGAGAGCAGGCGATCGCGCTCGACACCTACATCGCCACCCACGAGGGCCTGACCACCGAAGACGTCACCCCGCTTCTCGCCGGGCTGCTGGAACTCCAGCCCTGGCTGAACCAGTGGCACAACGAGCCCGACCCGCTCTTCTCCCCGACCCCCGCCAAGTTCTTCGAGGGCGACCGGCAGATGGAACAGGGCAAGCACGGCCTCACGGACGACGACCTGCGCGCCTGGCGCCCGGCCGCCGCGACCAGAGGGCGCCGCACCACCAAGAAGTAGCCTGCCAGCGACGCCAACGGCCCCGCGATCCGAACCGATCGCGGGGCCGCTTTGCCTTGCCTGATCAGCCGCTCAACTGCCCGTCCCTGATGGCTACAACGAAGGAGGACCATTCAGCAGCCGGGAACACGAGCACCGGACCGTTTCGCACTTTGCTGTCCTTCACAGGAACGACGGTGGCGAAGTCATCGGAGACCTCAACACACTGACCACCATCCGAGTTGCTGTAGCTACTCCTGCGCCAGGTGGCGGCGTTCAAGTCGATGGTTCGCATGGCACTTCCTCCAACACCCGCAGGATGTACTTCCGCGACTGGTCCGGGGACAGGGCCAAGTCGCGCACCGCATCGTACATTTGCTGAAGGTCCTCGACCTGGCTGGCCGCCTCGATGAGGTCGCCCCGGATCGCGCTCTCCACGTAGGCCACAGTGAGGCCGCCCGGTACTCGCAGAAACATGACGTCGGTATGCGAAAGGCTATGTGGTCCTGCACTGTGCGGAAGAACCTGAATGACCACCTGGGATCGCTCGGACATCTTGACCAGATGCTCCAACTGCTCACGCCAGGCAGCAGTGTCCCCCAACGGCATCCGCAGCACGGTCTCGGACAGGATCGTTCGGAAGTGCGGTGCGTCTTCTCCCTCTAGCAAGTCGCGCCGGGTCAACCGAGCTTTGACCTGCTGTTCCAGCTCCTTCCCCCTGAGCCGCCCGGCCGCCAGAACCTCCCTCGCGTACCCCGGCGTCTGAAGGAGCCCTGGAGGCACGCCTACCGCGAAGTGCCAAAGACTCACCGCCTCCGCCTCCAGCGCCATATACCGCCGATACCGCTCCCGGAACTGCGTATGGTCCCCGGCCGCCAGCTCCCACAGCGCCAGCAACAACCCCGGCGTCCCGTAGTGCGTATCGAGAGCCTGGACCACCTCCGGGCTACCCAGCGTCTCGCCCTTCTCCATCTTGCCGAACAACGACCAGTCCCACCCCAGCCGTTCGCCCAGCGCCCGCAGGCTCACCCCGCTCTCGCCCCGCAGCTTCCGCAACTCCTCGGCGAACCGCTGGCGGGGTTCCTGACTGCGGCCGGTGATGACGCGTCGTTGCGGCATACCGCTCCCTCCGGGACGTACGAGTGACCGACGTGGAACGTGTGGAACCACCTCCGCGCGGCGAGGAACCACCACCCCGCCCACAGACCGGCCGCCCACCTCCGGGCGCATTCTCGTTACGACCGGACTACACAGCGTAATTGGCGCAGCGCAGCCGGGTCATGGAATCAGCGGAACAGCTCAGGAACCACACCAAGAACCCCGCCGAGAAGCACCAACAAGGACCCACATGAACCCCACACCGCCCCCTCCCCACACCCCCAAGGTCCAGGAAGCCGTCGAAGCCCGCGACGCCCTCGCCGCCGCGCTCTCCCAAGCGGGCATCCAGCTCCCCGCGATGGACATCCGCACCCCCTGGGCGGACGACCGTAAGGCCGAAGCGCAGTACGCCCTCGTCCACCTCGGCGTGTGCTCGGCCCCGATCGCCCTCATGCTCGCGGACGTGATCACAAAGGGGATCACCGGGTGACGGAGGACGCCGCCGACCGGGCACCCACCGTCGGCGAGGCCGTCCACGACAGTGAGCGCGACCGCGTCGGACGGGTCATGGGCCACGAGGGCCCGTACGTCCAACTGCGTCCGCTCGCCGGTGGCCGGGAGTGGGACGCCGACCCCGACCGCCTCCGCATCCTCACCCAAGATGAACTGCTGAGTGCCCTCCTCGCCGAGGTGAACGCCCGGAGCAGGCAGCCCAGATGACAACACCACCCCCCTCATGGCCGACTCCGTACCGACCACCTCCCCATGATCAACGCCCTCACCTAGGATGGCGAGAACCAATCTCAGCGGCCCGACGGGCTTCCTGACCCGCCGCGCGACATCGCGTGGCGGAGCACGAAGGACATGCCCCCACCCGCACGAGTCTTCTTCGTGCTGCCTGGGGGCATTGCCTTGCTGTTCCGTGAATCCGCGGCGTCCGTGGCCGCCCGCATCCTCGAAGGGTCGCTGGCGCTGCATCTGACCGAGAACTTCCGTCATCTGCACGGCCACAGCGCCGGGCAGTCGGAAATCCGGTCCTGGGAACGCAGTCTCCCCGCTCTCGTCAACGCCCTCATCGAGGCCGGGCTCGACGACGTCGAGGTGCTCATCGAGTACAGCCTGCCCCTCACCAGCAAGCGCGCGGATGCCGTACTCGCGGGCGTGCACCCCACCACGGGCGAACCGTCGTACGTCGTGGTCGAGCTGAAGCAGTGGAGCGCCGCCTACCCGGAGGAGGACGAGCCGCTGCTGTGCCGGATCGACGCGTATCCGGACGCCGTGCTCAATCCGATCGAGCAGGTCCGGGGCTACTGCGAGTACCTGCTGTCCTTCAACGGCGCTCTGGAGCGGATGCCGAAGTCTGTGGCCGGGGTGGCGTTTCTGCACAACGCCGCCGAGTCCCGTATCGCAGGTCTGCGCGGCGTCGAGGAGGACCAGCACGGCCGGCTGTACACCGGCGAGCAGCGCGGCGCCTTCCTGGACTTCCTGCGCTCGCGGCTCGCAGCCAAGCCCGGCGCGGAGGCTGCTGACGTACTGCTCGACGGGAAGATCCGGCCGTCGAAGCAACTGATGGCTCTCGCGGCGGCCGAGATCCGCGACCGCGAGCAGTTCGTCCTCATCGCCGAGCAGCGGGTCGCGTACGAGAAGGTGATGTCCGCCGTCCGCAAGGCCAAGCAGTCCAACCACAAGCAGGTCGTCGTGGTGACCGGCGGTCCCGGCTCCGGCAAGAGTGTGGTCGCCCTGTCGCTGCTCGGTGAGCTGTACCGGCGCGGGGTGACCGCGCTGCACGCCACCGGGTCCGCGTCGTTCACCAAGACCATGCGCAAGGTCGCCGGAGCGCGGAAGCCCGCCGTGCAGAAGCTGTTCATGTACTTCAACAGCTTCATGGACGCCGAGCCGAACGACCTCGACGTGCTGATCTGCGACGAGGCCCACCGGCTGCGCAAGACGTCCGCCAACCGCTACACGAAGGCTGAACTGCGCACCGGCCGCCCTCAGGTGGCGGAGCTGATCGACGCGGCTCGGGTGCCGGTGTTCCTGCTCGACCAGCACCAGGTAGTGCGGCCCGGTGAGATGGGCACCAAGGCGGAGATCCAGCGGGCCGCCGCCGCTCAGGGTCTTGAGTGCACGGTCGTGGCGCTGGACGGGCAGTTCCGGTGCGGTGGCAGTGACGCGTACGAGAAGTGGGTCGTCGACCTGCTCGGCCTGGAGAACGGCACGCCCCACTCGTGGGAGCCGGACGGCAAGCTGGAGCTGCGGACCGCGGAGAGCCCGCAGGAGCTGGAGGATTTCCTCGTCGCCCGCCGGGCCGAGGGCTACGGCGCACGGATGTCGGCCGGTTACTGCTGGAAGTGGACCACCAAGGTCACCCCGGGCATGACCGAGCTGCCCACCGATGTCGTCATCGGCGAGTGGGCGCGGCCCTGGAACGTGTACGGCGACCGGTCCCTCCTCGGCGCGCCGCCCGCGCCCCTGTGGGCCACCGACCCGGACGGTTTCGGGCAGGTGGGCTGCGTCTACACCGCGCAGGGCTTCGAGTACGACTGGTCGGGCGTGATCATCGGGCCCGACCTGGTGTGGCGTACGGACCACTGGGTCGTGGACCGGTCGGCGTCCAAGGATCCGATCTTCACCAAGGCGACGCCGGACAGCGAGATCGACCGGCTGATCCGCAACACCTACAAAGTGCTGCTGACCCGGGGCATGGTCGGCACGGTCGTCTACTCGACGGACCCTGAGACGCGCGACAAGTTGCGCTCGCTCGTGAGTCCGACGTCCGAGGCAGAGTCGGAGGCAATCGTCCTCGTGTAGTCGGGCATATGCGGAAAGAGGTCATCCGATGACAGTAGAAAGTCATACGATCGGATGACCCTGCGCAGACGCCCGTCGGAGAGTGATCGTTCATGGCCCAACAGCCGCTCTTACTCCGTGATGTCATCGACATCAAGGAGTCCATATCCACGTCCGACTTCGTCCTCCAGCTCTCGGAGGCAACGGCCCCGGAAGGCGCCGAACGTGCGCTCCGGGATTACGTGGTCACGGAACGGCTGCTGGAGAACTTCGACGAGGCGCTCGGTCTTATCCGGGCCGCGCTAGACGGACACACGTCGAAGGCGGCCTATCTCCACGGGTCGTTCGGTTCCGGTAAGTCGCACTTCATGGCGGTGCTCCACGCACTGCTCAGCGGAGCCCCAGCGGCTCGCGCGCGAACGGACCTGGACCCGGTGCTCACCAAGCACGAGTGGCTCGGCACGGAGGGGAAGCGATTCCTGCTCGTGCCGTACCACATGCTCGGTGCGAAGGCGCTGGAGCAGCGGATCCTCGGTGGGTACGTGAGCCACGTCAAGAAGCTGCACCCCGAGGCTCCGACGCCGCAGGTGTACCGGACGGACGCCCTGTTCGAGGACATTCGCGCGATGCGGTCCCGCATGGGCGACCAGGCGGTCATCGGCGGTCTCATCTCGGCGGACGACGGCGGCGGCACCGCGGACGAGGAGGACGAGTGGGGCGAGGCGTTCGGATGGACGCCTCAACTCCTCGACACCGCCCTCGCCGCTGAGGAGATCCACGAAGGCGGCCAGGCGCTCAACCTGGTCAGTCCGTCGACGCCCGCCGAGCTGCGGGCACGCCTTGTGCAGGACGCGAGCACGCATCTGCTGCCGGGCTTCGCGAAGAACGCCGCCGAGGACGAGCACGGGTTCGTCTCGCTCGACGCCGGCCTGTCCGTGATCGCCGAGCACGCCAAGTCGCTCGGCTACGACGGTCTTATCCTCTTCATGGATGAGCTGATCCTGTGGCTCGCGACCCTCATCCACGACCAGAAGTTCGTGGCCCGGGAAGCCGGAAAGATCACCAACTTCGTGGAGGGCGGCGACGCCCGCCGTGCCGTGCCGGTGATCTCGTTCATCGCCCGTCAGCGCGACCTGCGCGAACTGGTCGGCGAGGAAGTGTCGGGAGCGGCCGAGGCATCCATCCAGGACACTCTCAACCTGGCCTCGGGCCGGTTCGACAAGATCACGCTGGAGGACCGCAACCTCCCCCAGGTCGCGCACGCCCGCCTACTCAAGCCCAAGGACGACAAGTCCGCCGCCCTCGTCGAGGCCGAGTTCGAGAAGACCCGCAGGATCCGCCAGGAGGTGTGGGACACGCTCCTGGGCTCCGACCGCGGTGCCGACGGCGTCGGTGCGGACGAGGAGAGCTTCCGGCTGACGTACCCCTTCTCACCGGCGTTCATGGACACCCTCGTACACGTGTCGTCCGCGCTCCAGCGCAACCGGACCGGCATGAAGCTCATGGGACAGCTGCTCGCCGACCACCGGGCCGAGTTACGGCTCGGCGACCTGATCCCGGTCGGCGACCTGTATCCGCTGATTACAGCGGGCGGGGACAAGCCGTTCACCGACAGTCTCAAGGTGGTCTTCGAGGCCGCCGACAAGCTGTACCGGACGAAGCTACGTCCCTATCTCCTCCTCACGCACAACGTGTCGGAGGAAGTCATCGAGCAGTACGTCCACCGGCCTGACAGCATCACCGACCCGGACCTGCTCCCCCGGATCAAGCAGTTCACCGGTGACAACCGCATCGTCGGCACCCTGCTGCTCTCGGCACTCGCCCCGAGCGTCCCGGCCCTGTCCGATCTGACCATCCGCCGCCTGTCCGCGCTCAACTACGGCTCGGTGGCCGCCCCGATCCCGGGCCGCGAGTACGGCATCCTGAAGAACAAGGTGGCCGAGTGGGCGGGCCGCTTCCCCGAGATCAAGGAGACCGGCACCGAGGCCAACCCGGGCGTCCGGCTCGAACTGTCGGGCGTCGACGTCGACTCGGTGATCGCCAACGCCAACGTCAACGACAACCCCGGCAACCGCGAGGCCCTCGCGAAGCGGCTCCTCGTCGAGGAACTCGGTGTTCAGCAGGACCAGTTGATCAACGAACTGCACTTCGCCTGGCGGGGCACGGAGCGCAGTGTCGAGGTGCTGTTCGGCAATGTCGCCGACACGGACGAGCTGCCGGACCACGACCTCATGCCGCAGCAGGACGGGCACTGGCGGCTCGTGATCGACCTTCCCTTCGACGAGAGTGAGTACGGGCCGCGCGAGGACGCCATGCGGATGCAGCGGCTGCGCGAGCGGCAGGGCGAGCCGTCCCGCAGCGTCGCCTGGCTTCCCACCCACCTCTCCAGCCAGCGGTACGCCGACTTCCGCCGCCTCGTCGTCATCGACAAGGCCCTCTCCGACAGCCAGCGGTTCGACGGCCAGTACGCGAGCCACCTGAGCCCCGACAACCGGGCCCGCGCGAAGGGGCTCCTGGAGACCCAGCGGGAGTCCCTGCTCAAGAACGTGAAGGCGGCCTTCAAGCAGGCCTACGGTCTCGCCGACAAGAAGGCCACCGACGTGGAACTCGGCTTCGGCGACCATCTGCAGTCGCTGCGCGAGGTCGATGGCCTGACGCTCTCCTTCGGCCAGTCGCTGCGGGACGGCATCCGGCACATCGCGGGCAAGCTGCTCGCGAGCCAGTACCCGGACCACCCGAACCTCGACCCCGAAGGCAACGGCACCGTCGTCAAGCCTGCCGATGCCAGAAAGGTCTTCACGCACGTACGGGCCGCCGCCGAGGCCCGCGACGGACGCGCCGAAGTCCCCGCCACCGACCGGAACCTGATGCGCCGAGTGGCCGCCCCGCTGCGGCTCGGGCAGCAGAAGGAGGCGTACTTCGAGGTGTCGGAGTACTGGGCCGATCACTTCCGGCAGCTCGCCAGGGGGCAGGGCGTGACCGGGGACCTCAGCCTGATCACCCTGGCCGACTGGACGGACCGGCCGGCACCGCGCGGTCTGCCGGTCTTCCTCGTCCGCCTCATAGTGGCCTCGTTCGCCGAGATGGACGACCGGGTGTGGGTTCGCGCGGGCACGCCGCTGGACCCGGCGCCCCAGCTGAACGAGATCAAGGACCATGACGCGCTGCGCAGCCAGCCGCTGCCCTCCGAGGAGGACTGGTCTGCCGCCCGCGAGTGCTTCTCCACGGTCTTCGGCGATCCTGCACCCACGCTGCGACGTGGCCGCATGGTCAACCAGCTCGCCCGGCAGATCGCTCAGCAGGCGGGCGCCCACCTGGAGGCTGCCCGCGAGCTGGTGACGCAGCTGGAGCGGCACACCGGCTTCCTCCACCTCGACGAAACCGCCGAGGGCGGACGCCTCGCCCTCGCTCGACGGAGCGTCGAATTGCTCCAGGAGCTGACGCGCTCGGCCGGTCAGGGAGCCGCCGGAGCACGGAAGACCGTCGAGGCCCTGGCCGCCTTCGACTTCGGCCAGGTCGGCGCCGACCGGTTCGGGACCTCCGTCACGCAGGCTCGTGCGGTCGCGCAGGCGCTGGACTCGGCGTCCTGGACCACCCTCGACCTCGCCACCTCGGAGGGGCCGGAGGGAGAAGCGCTGCTGGAGTCCCTGCGTAACGTGGCACAGAGCGACCAGCGGACCAACGACCTGAAGGAGGCGCTGGCCAGGACGCAGCGCGACGTCCTTGCGCTGGTGAAGCGCAACCGTGCGAAGTCGAATCCGACTCCTCCTCCGCCGCCTGCTCGCCCGGAGCCCGGCCCCGGTGATGTACGCCTCGACACCAGGACGAGTCATCCGGCCATCCCTGTACAGAGAGCGGGCACCTCTGGCGCATCCGCTCCGGGACGACTGAAGCGCTCCGGGGGCGGGCGGACGACCGCCTCCAGAGCGGCTGCCGAACTCCAAGCCGAAATTGCCGAGTTGGCGGCGCGTGAACCCGGTACTGAGGTCGAGATCACCTGGCGGGCAGTCGAACGATGAGCACGGCGACGACCAGCACGGTGGCCGTGCGGCTGAACCTCGCGACGATCACCCAGTACCTGTCGACCCAGAGTTCTCTGGCCGACGCCTTGGCGGACGAGGACAAGGGCCGGCGCCGGGCCGTGCTGCTGCGCTCCGCACCGCAGTGGGACGGCCCCGCCGAACACATATGGGGCGACGGTCTGTCGGCTCGGATCGTGGCGGCGCCCTCCCCGCTCGCCGTGCACGAACTGCTGCTCGGCCACCTGTCGGACACGGGCGCGGCCGGTCCTGCCGTACTCGTCGTCCTGACCGACCGCGAACCGAACGAGCTCGACCCCGGAATCCTGGCCCGCACCCACAAGAAGCGCATCGACACGGTGGACAGCTGGGACGTGGTGCGGGACGCGTTCGGAGCTCATCAGGTCGACCAACGGCTCAAGGACGACAAGTGGGCCGCGGAGGCACTGCTGGACGCGGCACCGCCGAGGGGTGGCTGGCCCCGTCTTGGAGGCGGCATCCTGTCGCGCGGCACCGCGTTGTCGGCACTCGCGCTGCGGCGCCTGAGACTGGGCAGTTACGAGGACGAGGCGGCCCGCCAGGACCACACCACGTCCGCCGACCGCCTCGACACCCACGCCCTCCTTGACTGGTCCCTGCTTCAGGGCCGTCCGGAGCACTTCCTGGCCCTCCGCGGACCCGAACGCGGCGGCTTGGCCCGGTTCCTGAGCGAGGACGACCGCGCCGGACTCGCGGGGCGGGCACTTCTGGACCTCGTCGAGGCCGAACACGGACCGGACGCGGTGGCCTTCGGACTCGTCTGCGCCGCGCTGTGGTGCCACGCCGAACCGGACGCCGCCGTCTACACAGCGCGCGGTCGCGCGGAGCGCTGGTTCGGAGAGCGTCCTTCGGCGCAGGGGGAGCAGCTCGACGCCATGGCGACCGCCTTCGGCCGGGCCTCGGAGGACTACGTGGGCACACTGCTCGCCGCAGCCGCCAGGGACCGTTCCGCGGCTGCGGGCTCGGAGTCGGTCCGCGAGGCACGACGGTCCAGCGACACGGTGCTGGACAGCGCCTCGGTGCTGGTCCGCCAGTTCGGTGCGGAAGCCGCCGCCAGAGCCAGTCCTCTCCTGTCAGCAGGTCTGGACGCCAGGTTCACAGCTGTCGGCACGGCCCTGACCGCCGGTGAGCCGGGTCCGCTCGACGCCGCCGTGCGTTCCTTGAGCGAGCACCGGCGTGCACAAGGGCCGGAGGTCCAGTCACGGATCGAGCGGACCCGCATGGCCCAGCGGCTCGTCCGGTGGCTGGCCACCGAGCCGCAGACCGAGGCGTCACACGTGGGCGGAGCCATAGAACGGCACCTCAAAGAGACCGCTTGGGTGGATCGCGCCCTCGAACACATCGAGGCGGGCGGGGACTCCGACGACCGGCTGAGGACCGCGTACGACTCACTGGCCGTGCGCGTGCGCGAGCGGCGCCACGAGATCGACCGTGAATTCGCGCGCGCCCTGGCGACCTGGACTGCCGCCGGTACTGATCCCGGCGGAATGCTGACGGTCGAGACGTTCCTGGACCGGGTGGTGAAGCCGGTGGTCCGAGGGGCGCCCGACCGACGTGTGCTGCTGATCGTCCTGGACGGGATGAGTGCGGCCATCGCCACCGAACTGGGCGAGGAACTGCGCGCCACATGGGCCGAGTTCGATCCGGTGGCCGCTGAGGGCGCTCCGCTCCGCCGCGCGATGGCAGCAGCTCTTCCCACGCTCACTTCCGTGTCCCGCACTTCGCTGTTCGCGGGCAGGCTGGCGCAGGGATCGCAGAAAGACGAAGCCCAGCTCTTTCCCGCACTTCCGTTCTGGAACGGTGCGCAGGCGGCCGTGTTCCACAAGGACGGCCTGCGTGCCGACAGTGCGGGAGACACCTTCGGGCCCGAGCTCACCGAAGCGCTCATGGACGGTCGCACGCATGTGGCCGTCGTCCTCAACGCGATCGACGACCGACTGGCCAAGGAGCAGAAGCTGGGGGACGGCGCCTGGCAGGCCGGGCACATTCCGGGCCTTCCGGATCTGCTGCGGATCGCCGCCTCGCAGGGGATGGCCGTGGTCATCACCAGCGACCACGGGCATGTCGTGGACCGGCACGGGGTGAAGGTGGACACCGGCTCGCCGCAGTCCGCCCGTCACCGGACACCGGACGGCGGGGTGGGCCCGACGGAAGTTGCGCTGCACGGGCCCCGGGTCATCGCGCCGGAGTCCGGTGGATCGATCACCGCGCTGTGGGACGCCGACTCGCGGTACACAGCTCGTAAGGCCGGGTACCACGGCGGGGCGTCCCTCGCCGAGTTCACCATTCCTGTGCTGGCCTTCCTGCCCTTCGGAGCGACGCCTCCTCCGGTCTGGCGGGAGCTGGCGGATCAGCGACCGGCCTGGTGGCTGCCTACCGGGTCCATGCCTCCCACTGTCAGCATTCCGCCCGCCCCGACAGCCCCGGCAAAGCGGCAGGCGCGGCAGAAGCCGACGAAGGCACAGGTTCAGGCGCAGGCCCAGGTCGCCCGTACGCACGACTCGTTGTTCGAGGTCGCGTTGGTTCCGGCACCCGACAGCGAGGGAGCGCTGGTGACCACCGCCCTCGTCGGTCCCGACGACACCCTCGTCTCGTCCCTCTTCGCTTCAGAGGCGTTCCAGGGACAGATCGGCCTGCTCGCCCGCAAGCCGCCCATGGACAAGGTCGAAGGGGCGATTCGAGCCCTGCTCGACGCCGGTGGCACGCTGCCGGTGTCCGCGCTGGCGCAGCGCGTGTCCTACCCGGTGACCCGATCTGACGGCTTCGCCGCGATCCTGCGCCAACTGCTCAATTACGACGGGGTGCAAGTCCTGGAAACCCTGCCGGACGGGCGCACCCTCCGCCTCGATCTCGCCCTGCTGCGCCTGCAGTTCGACCTAGCCTGACCTTCCATCCGACGTCCCTTCCACCGATGAGCCAGGAGCCATGAGCGCCAACGACCGTGTGCTGATCAACCAGATGATCGAGGAGCGGCGCAACGCCCGCGCCGTCCCGCTTACGTTCGACGCGGCCTTCGAGAGGTTCGCCGGTGAGCACGCGCTGCACGGCTTCGGCCTCTCCGAGGAGGAGATCGAGGCCGGCGTGATCGGAGGCGCCAACGACGGCGGCATCGACGGGGCCTACGTCTTCCTCGGCGGTCGGCTCCTGCACGAGGACAGCGAGATCTTCCAGCAGCACTCCGCTGTCTCGAACGTGGAGCAGGGAAGCCAGCTCACGCTGTGGCTCATCCAGGCCAAGACCAGCGCGGGGTTCTCCGAAACGGCCCTGGACAAGGCGGCGTCCACCTGCGCGAACCTGTTGAACATGGAGGTCGACGAGAGCACCGTCGGAGTGCTGTACACCGCCGATCTCCTCGCCCGCTTCAGACTTTTCAGAACCGCGTTATCGCGTCTCCTCACGCGCCACCCGACCGTCCTCATCAAGTTCTCGTACGTGACGCGCGGCGAGGCGAGCGAGGTGCACCCCAAGGTTCAGGCAAAAGCCAAGATCCTGGAGACGCAGTTCTCCAACGCCTTCGCCATCTCCACGGGTGAGGTCGAGTTCCTCGGCCCCGCGGAACTCTGGCAGCGTGCCAGCACTCTCCCCTCGTACACCCTGGAACTGCCCTACAGGGAGAGCATCACCCACGGCACCAGCCACATCGCCCTGGTCGGTCTTGGCGAGTACCTCGACTTCCTCAGCGACGAGACCGGGTCCATCAAGTCCCATATCTTCGACTGGAACGTCCGTGACTATCAGGGCAATGTCGAGGTGAACCGGGAGATCACGGCTTCCCTCCAGAACCCCGAGGCGCCGGAGTTCTGGTGGCTCAACAACGGCATCACCATCGTGTGCTCGCAGGCGACCTCCGTCGGAAAGCGGCTCAGCCTCTCCGACGTACAGATAGTCAACGGTCTCCAGACCTCGTACACGCTCCACGAGACGCTGCACGACCTCTACCTGACCGAGCCGACCGACCCCGTCTTCAACAGGCTCGTGCAGGTACGCATCCTCGTCACCGTGGACCAAGCCGCGCGGGACTCCGTCATCCGCGCCACCAACCGGCAGACGAGCGTCCCGGTCGCCTCTCTCCGGGCCACGGACGACATCCAACGGCAGATCGAGTCGTACTTCCTGGAGCACGACTGGTTCTACGACCGGCGCAAAAACTTCTATCGGAACCAAGGCAAGCCGGCCGACCGTATCGTCAGCATTCCCCTGCTGGCACAGTCCGTGATGGCTATGGCGCTGGGACGGCCCGACGACGCCCGCGCCCGCCCCTCCAGCTTGCTGAAGTCCGACACCGACTACCGGCGCGTCTTCTCGGCGAAGACGGAACTTCCCGTCTACCTGTGGCTGGCCAAAGCGCAGCGCCAAGTGGACGAGTTCTTGCAGTCGATGTCGGATCCCGTCTCCCGGTCACTGCACACGAATCTCCACTTCCATCTCGCCATGCTCGGCGCGGTCGACCTCATGGGCCGCGTGTTCAGCAAGCCGGAAGCCCTGGACAACGCCGCCAGAGAAGAGGTCTTCCCGAGCGCGGCGCGCCTCGAATCGTTGTGGGCATCGCTTCAGGAGCAGTTCGAGAACTTCCAGCGAGAGAACCGTTCGGGGGCCGACAAGACCGCGAAGAGCAGCGAATTCGTCTCTTACCTCACGACCAACCTCGGATACGGCAGCCACCGGCGCAGGTGACCCGGAGGACGGTTCTTCACCATGCGCGAGAACGGTTCCTCACCATGCACGGATGGGACAATGAGCGAGTGATCGATCCGCGTCCTTCTCCCGTCTCCGCCGCTCGGCGACGCACCGCCCTCGACGCGCTCCGGCGCGGTGCGGTGCCCGAGAACGGCCTGGATCTTCTTGCCACCGGCCTCGACCGTTTCGAGTCCGCGCTCGACGCGGAACTCGATGCGGTCGCCTCGGGTGGCTCGGTCTTCAAGGCTGTGCGAGGTGAGTACGGTTCCGGCAAGACCTTCTTCACCCGGTGGCTCGGAGAGCGCGCCAGGCAGCGTAACTTCGCCGTTGCCGAGATCCAGGTCTCGGAGACGGAAACTCCGCTGCACAAGCTGGAGACCGTCTACCGGCGTCTCACCGAGCGGCTGTCCACCCCGAGCTTCCCACCGAGTGCCCTGCGGCCCGTGGTGGACGCGTGGTTCTACGCCCTGGAGGAGGACGCTCTCGCCGCCGGTGCCGACGAGAATGATCTGTGCGGCGCGGTGGAGGAGTTGCTGACCGCCCGGCTGACCGAGGTGTCCCGACACGCGCCGTCCTTCGCGGCCGCGCTGCGCGGCTACCGAACCGCTCTCTCCGAGGGCGACGAGGCGACGGCAGCGGCCATCCTCGCCTGGCTCGGCGGCCAGCCCCATGTGGCGGCTGCTGCGCGCCGTTCCGCGGGGGTACGCGGCGACCTCGACCACTTCGGGGCCCTGGGTTTCCTGCAGGGGTTGCTCACCGTCCTGCGGGATTCCGGCCACCGAGGACTGTTCGTCGTACTGGACGAGGTGGAAACCCTGCAGAGAGTGCGATCGGACGCCCGGGACAAGGCACTCAACGCCTTGCGCCAGCTGATCGACGAAGTCCACTCGGGACGGTTCCCCGGCCTCTATCTGGTCATCACCGGCACACCCGCCTTCTACGACGGCCAGCAAGGCGTGCAACGACTCCCGCCGCTCGCCCAGCGACTCGCCACGGACTTCACGACCGATCCCCGCTTCGACAACCCCCGGGCAGTCCAACTGCGTCTGCCCGGATTCACCCTGGAGTCGCTGACCGGCCTCGGTGTGACCATCCGGGACCTTTTCGCGTCCGGGGCAGACTCTCCCGAACGGGTCAAGGCGCTGGCGGACGACGCGTATGTTGCCGATCTTGCCCGTGCGGTGGGCGGGGCCCTCGCGGGCAAGGTAGGGGTCGCGCCCCGGCTCTTCCTCAAAAAGCTGGTCGGCGACGTCCTCGACCGTATCGATCAGTTCCCGGACTTCGACCCACGGCAGCACTACCGGCTCACGGTCGGCGGCAGTGAACTCACCGATGTGGAGCGGAACCTGGCCGGGGCGTCGTCGGCCGACGCAGTCGACCTGGAGCTGTGATGGATCCGGCCTCAGAACCCGTCGACCGGCTCGACCCCGTCATCCTGCACCACGTGGTCAACACGCTCGGCTGGCCGGACCTGCGCCCCCTTCAACGAGCCGCGATCAACCCGGTGATGGACGGCGAGGACACCGTCCTGCTCGCCCCCACCGCCGGAGGCAAGACCGAGGCGGCCTGTCTGCCGATCCTGTCGGCCATGTCCGAACGGGGCTGGACCGGCACCTCGGTCCTCTACCTCTGTCCGCTCAAGGCGCTCCTCAACAATCTCGTGACTCGCGTCGACGGCTACGCACAGTGGCTCGGACGACGCGCGGCACTGTGGCACGGGGACACGAAGGAGTCGCAACGTCAACGTATCCGTACCGACAGGCCCGACATCCTGCTGACGACGCCCGAGTCACTGGAAGCCATGCTGATCGGAGTGAAGACGGACCACGCGCACCTGCTGGGCGGTGTCCGGGCCGTCGTCGTCGACGAGGTGCACGCGTTCGCGGGCGACGACCGGGGCTGGCATCTCCTGGCGGTCCTCGAACGCCTCCAAAGGGTCACCGGGCATCCCATCCAGCGGATCGGATTGTCGGCGACCGTCGGAAATCCCCGCCAGCTGCTCACCTGGCTGCAAGGATCCGGCGCCGGTCGGCGCGCGGGGCAGGTCATCGGCCCAGAGTTCACAACCTCCTCGGACGCGTCCTCCGACGGGGTGCCCGCGGACGACGTGACCGGGCCCCCGCCCGGTGAGATCGAACTCGACTACGTGGGCTCTCTGTCCAACGCGGCCAAGGTCATCGCGGCCCTGCACAGGGGCGAAAAGCGGCTGGTCTTCTGTGAGTCACGACGGCAGGTGGAGGAGCTGGGAGCGGCACTACGGGCACGTGACGTCACGGTGTTCCTGTCCCACGCCTCTCTGTCCGCAGACGAGCGGGCCCGGTCCGAGCTGGCGTTCGCCGAGGCCCGTGACTGCGTCATCGTGGCCACGTCCACCCTGGAACTGGGCATAGACGTCGGCGACCTCGACCGAGTCGTCCAGATCGACTCGCCCAGCACAGTCGCCTCGTTCCTTCAGCGCGTCGGCCGTACAGGGCGTCGCGCGGGGAACACCCGCAACTGCCTGTTTCTGGCCACGCACAAGGACACTCTGTTGCAGGCCGCCGCGTTGCTGCTGCTCTGGGGCCGCGGTTGGGTCGAGCCAGTCGTCGCACCACCCGCACCGCGGCATCTGGTCGCGCAGCAGCTCCTTGCCGCCACACTCCAGGAGCACAAGCTGGGCGATCAGGTGTGGCCGGAGCAGTGGAACGGCCTGGCTCCCTTCGACCGTTCGGCCACTCCCATCCTGCGTCACCTGACGGAGGAAGGCTTTTTGGACACCGACGAAGGCATGCTGTTCATCGGCTTGGAAGCTGAGCGGCGTTTCGGGCGACGTCACTTCATCGAACTGACCGCGTCTTTCACCGCGCCACCACAGTTCACCGTCCTGTCCGGCCGCTCCGAGATCGGCCGGATGGATCCGTCGGTACTCACTGAGGAACGTCCGGGCCCCCGACGACTACTGCTCGCGGGCCGCAGCTGGCAGGTGACGTTCATCGACTGGGGCCGCAAGCGAGTGTTCGTCGAGCCGGTCGACGGGGGTGGGGTCGCCAAGTGGTCCGGAGGCACGCTCGTCGGGCTTTCGTACGAGCTGACGCGCGCCATGCGGGATGTCCTCCTCGGCACCGACCCGAAGGTATCGCTCACCCGACGAGCCGGAGTCTGCCTCCAGGAGTGGCGTGACGAGGACGCCCAGCATCTCGTCCACCCCGGCGGGACGCTGATCTCGCGGCGCGGAAACGACGTCCGCTGGTGGACGTGGGCGGGCTATCGCGCCAACGCGACGCTGGGCGCGACACTCTCGTCCATCGCTGATCCTGTTCAGCGGCCGACGGACTGCTACCTGCGGCTACGGGAAGATCTGAACCTGAGCATGTGGCGCGCCGCACTGGACGCCGCACAGGCCGAGCCGACGCTGGTCCTGCCTGACGTCGACCAGCGGGCAGTGCGCGGCCTGAAGTTCTCGGCAGCACTCCCCCAACGGCTGGCCGTTGCCACTTTGTCGGCAAGGCTGGCCGACTTCGTCGGCGCGCGCGCCGCTCTGGCGGAACCGAAACGCTTCTCAACCTCCCAGTGAACCGAACTGGCGGAGGACGTCCACTCCGAGCACGCTGTCGGCGACAAGGTGGTCCGGTCCGGTCCGCTCAGAAGGCGTACCTGACGCGCAGCCACGGTGCGTGCGCCGCGAGGAGTTGCTGGATGCGTGTCAGGGCCTGCTGCTTGATCTCCAGGGAGTAGCGAACGTTCACGGCCCCGTTCTGGGAGCGCTTGGTCTCCTGTGCGGTCGGCTGCCACAGCACGTCCTCGGCGCGGGGGTGCCAGCCCAGGTTGACCTCGTGGAGCTGCTCATTGTGGGTCAGCATGATGACCTCGGCCGCCGCCTGCTCCTTCACGCGGGCGGGCAGGACGTCGTCGAGGTGGGTGAGCAGGTCGGCCCAGTCGCGCTGCCACCCGGGGCGCAGGACGACAGGCGAGAGGTTGAAGTGGACCTCGTATCCGGCGTCGAGGAAGTCGGCGGCCGCGGCGATCCGCTCGTCGATCGGGCTGGTGCGGATGTCGAGGAGGCGGGCGTCGTCGGGCGGCATGAGGGAGAAGCGCACGCGAGTACGCCCCCGCGGGTCGAGGGCGAGCAGGTCGGGGTTGACGAACTTGGTCGCGAAGGAGGCTTTGGCGGTCGGAAGGCCGCGGAAGGCGGCGACGAGATCTGCCGTGTTGTCGCAGACCAGGGCGTCGACGGAGCAGTCACCGTTCTCGCCGATGTCGTAGACCCAGGCCTGCGGATCGCACTGGTTGGGTTCCGCCTTGGGGCCCTGGGCACGCACGTGACGCCGGACATGGGCCACGATCGCCTCGATGTTGGTGAACAGCGTGATGGGGTTGGCGAAGCCCTTGCGGCGGGGCACGTAGCAGTAGGCGCAGGCCATCGCGCAGCCGTTGGAGGGGCCGGGCGCGATCCAGTCGGCCGATCTGCCGTTGGGGCGCGTGGTGAGGGTGTGCTTGACCCCGAGGACGAGCGTCTCGGTCTTGATGCGGACCCACCGGGCGATGTTGCCGTCGTTGCCGTGCAGGGCGGGGATGTTCCAGTGGCTGGCGACCTCTGTCACGCGGGCTTGCGGCAGCCGGGCCATGATCTGCTGACCGCGCGGTGAGTCGAGGGCCGCGGGCTCGGCGTAGACCTCGCGTACGTCGAGCATCCGGCGTGCCTGGGGGCTGTCCCGGAACAGCCCGTGCGTGGCCTGAGCCGTTCCGGCCTGAGCCGTTCCGGCCTGGGCCGGTGGGGCCTCCGACCATCCGAAGAGGGCTTGCTGCTCGGGCTCTCCCGAGGCGGGCTCTCCGGCCGACTGACCCACGTGCTGTTCCTCTCCGCCGCTTCTTGTCCGCTCTTATCCGCTCCAAGGGTCTCAGTCCCGGCGCTCGCGCTCCTGCTCAAGGAGCTCATCGAGATCGCGGAGGCGGTCGAGCCCCCGTACGGCCTGGGACATCCGCGCGTTGTGTTCGAACCGGTCGCGATGCCGGTGCAGAAGGTTCCAGTACCCGGCGGTGAAGGGGCAGGCGTCCTCGCCGACCCGTACGGACGGCTTGTACCGGCAGGGGCCGCAGAGGTCGCTCATGCGGTCGATGTACGCGCCGCCGGACGTGTAGGGCTTGGTGGTCATGCGGCCCCCGTCCGCGTACTGCGACATGCCCACCACGTTCGGCACCATGACCCAGTCGTAGCCGTCGACGAAGCTGCGGTGGAACCAGTCGGTGACGGCCCGGGGCTCCCACCCGCGCTGCAGCGCATGACTGCCCAGGATCATCAGGCGCGGAATGTGGTGCGTCCAGCCCGTCTCCCTGACCTGCCGCACGGCGTGGGTCAGGCAGTTCGCTTCGGTCCCGTCCGGGGACAGTTCCGTGAACCAGTCGGGCAGTGGCGCGTGATGGCGCAGGGTGTTGCTCTCGCGGTAGCGCTTGCCGAAGTACCAGTAGACGTGCCAGACGTACTCGCGCCAGCCCGCGATCTGTCGTACGAAGCCTTCGGCGCTGTTGAGCGGCACGTCGCCGGACCGCCATTGCGCCTCGGCCCGTTCGACGCATTCGGCGGGGTCGAGGAGGCCGAGGTTGAGCGACGAGGAGAGCAGGCTGTGGCTCATCGTCACGTCCTCGGCGAGAATCGCGTCCTCGTACGCGCCGAACGTGGCGAGCCGGTGTTCGACGAAGCGGCGGAGCGCGGCGAGTGCCTCGCGGCGGGTGGCGGGGAACCAGCGTGGCCCGTCCTCGCCGACGAACTCGACGTCACCGTCGCGCTCCCACCGGTCGAGATCGGCCCGCACCTCGCCGTCGATGTCGCTCTCCCGGGGGTGGTAGGGCGCGGGAACGCCCAGGTCGGCGGCGCCTTTGGGCGGGGGCTGCCGGTTGTCGTGGTCGAGGTTCCAGCGGCCGCCTGCGGGCCGGTCGCCCTCCATCAGCAGGTCGTGCGACTGGCGGACCCAGCGGTAGAAGTCCTCCTGACGGAGGTGTTTCGTGCCCCGGCCGTCCGCCCAGGCCTTGAACTCGTCGTGCGTCACGAGAAATCCGCGGGCCGGCAGCACCCGTACGGAGGGCAGCGCGCGCACGAAGGCGCCGGCCGCGTGGGACGTCGGGTGGTGCACGGTCACCGGGGTGTCCCCCACTGCCTCGCGCAGGCCCTGGCGGTAGGTGTCCGCCTTGACGTACCGCACGCGGTCACCGAGCTCGGCGGCCCGATGGCGCATCGCCGAGAGGATCAGGTGGGCCTTGGCACGATGGAACCGCCGCCGCCGGAAGACGCCGCGGGCCTCGATCATGAGGAGCGGCGCGTCCCTGTGCGGGCCGCCCCGCGCCGGGTCGACGAAATGGGGACCGAGCTGGTCGCCGAAGAGCCAGTGGGGGGTGCCGGGCTCCCGCGCCTCCCCCGTCTTCTCGGCCTCGTCCGCCTTCTCCGTCTTCTCCGTCTTCTCCGCCTTCTCTGCCTCGTCCGCAGTCATGCCGAGCGCTCCGTTGACGATCTGTTGCCGGGCCGGACGCGATCCGCGACACGACGCTTCCCTCACAGATCAAAGCGCACGACGACGGAGGCGGTACGCGGCACACGCCGGGCAGGGCACCGTCGCGTACGTCATGTGCAGACGGTCAGGCCAGCGTCGACACCAGCAGCGCCATCAGCAGTCCGCAGACGCTCACGATGGTCTGGATGGCCGTGTGGGACTTCGTGGCCTGGCCCAGTGTCATTCCGAAGGACTCCTTCACCAGCCAGAAGCCCGCGTGGTTCACGTAGTTGAGGCCGATCGAACCGGCGCCGATGGCCACCACGAGCAGCGAGGTGTGCAGGCTGCTGCCGCCCTGTGCGAGAGGGGCGAGTATGCCTGTCGCGGCGACGATGCCGACCGTGGCGGAGCCGGTGGAGAAGGACAGGAGCAGGGCCATCAGCCAGCCGAGCACGATCACGTTGATGTGCATGCCGGATGCCGCGGACTCGACGGCCTGGCCGATCCCCGAGTCCTCCAGGACCTGGTTGAACGCCCCGCCGCCCGCGATGATCAGCAGGATGCCCGCGACGGCCTTCAGGCTGTCCGCGAGCGAGGAGCGGATCGAGTCCGGGGACAGGCCGCTGCGGTAGCCGAGGGCGAACAGTGCGAAGAGGAAGCCGATGAGCATGGCGATCACCGGCTCACCGGTGAAGGTCAGGACGTGCCGCACCTGGCTGGACTCGTCGTACGCGAGTTCCGCGATGGTGCGCAGGAGCATCAGGACCACGGGGACCAGTACGGCGGCCAGGGCCCAGCCCGTGCGGACCTTGTTCTTTCGCGGTTCCTGAGCCTCCGGGGACTCCTGAGCTTCCTGGGGCTCGTCGCCGGTCCCCGTGAATTTGGCTATCAGCTCCGGGTCGGGGCGCACGTCCAGGCGCGGGGCGATCCATCGGCCGTACACCGGGCCCGCGATGATGATCGTGGGGATCGCGCAGACCAGGCCCACGGCGATGGTCATGCCGAGATTCGCGTGCAGGCCCTCCACCGCGACCAGCGGGCCGGGGTGCGGGGCCACCATGCCGTGCAGGGTGGACAGGGCGCCGATCGCGGGCGCCGCCAGGTACACGTACGGGGATCCGTTGATCTTGTGCGTACGTTCCAGGCGCCGGGCCACGCTGAAGATCAGCGGGAGCAGGACGATGAGGCCGATCTCGAAGAACATCGGGATGCCGATGACGAAGGCCGCGCCCGTCACGTACCAGGGCAGCGAGCGGGCGCTCGCGCGGTCGACGATCAGGCGGGCGATCCTGTCCGTGGCACCCGATGCCGAGAGCAGCCGTCCCAGCATCGCGCCGAACGCGAGCGTGACGCCGACGTCGCCGAGGATGCCGCCCGCGCCCGACTCAAGGGACTCGGCGATCTTCTCGACCGGCTGTCCGGCCGCCAGGGCGACCCCGACCGAGACGGCCATCAGGGCGATGAAGGGGTGGAACCGGAGCCGGGAGTTGATCAGCGTGATCAGCGCGGCGATGGCTGCCGCCAGGATGATCAACAGCGTCCACGTGTGGCCCGTCACAGTCGGCCTCCCGAGCGGCCGTCGGGGCCCGTGGACAGGCCTGTACGCGGGCGTGATGCGGTGAGTGCCGTCGTCATTGAGGAAACTCCTGGTATGCGGCTCGTTGTGTCCCGGCGGGAACGTATCGGCCGGTCGCCCGGCGCCTCCAGGTTGTGCTCGTAACCCGTGAAACCCCTGTTCTGAGCGTTCTGCGCATTCTGTGCACGGTCCGCGCCGGGGTTACCTTCGGTTGGTGAGAATCGTCGAACCGCCGGGGCTGGAACGCCCCCGGCCGCGGTCCAGGCCCCGGCCCAGGCTGCGGCCCCGGCTGCGGCTGCGGACCCAGGTGCTGCTCCTGCAGTGCGCGGTGGTCGCGGTCACCCTCGCCGCGGCTTTCGCCGCCTTCGCGTACTCCAACGAGCACCGGCTCGACCGGGAGTACCAGCTGCGTGCGCTCGCGGTGGCCAGGACCATCGCCTCGGAGCCGTCCGTCCGGCGCGCCACCGCCGAGTTCTCCGCGGCCAACGACCGCCCCGGAAGCGGCGCGGCGCACACCGCGCGTGCGACGCTCGCCAAGGGCACGGCGCAGACCGTGGCAGAGGCCGCGCGGGTCAGGACCGGGTCACTGTTCGTCGTCGTCACGGACGACCGGGGCATCAGGCTCGCCCACCCGGAGCACTCACAGCTGGGCAGGAAGGTGAGCACCGACCCGTCCGGCGCGCTCGCCGGAAACGAGGTCCTCGCGCGGCACCGCGCCCACCTCGGTGAAGAGGTCGTCGCGAAGGTCCCGGTGTACGCCCCAGGCTCGGCCACCGAGGTCGTCGGCGAGGCGAACGCGGGGCTCGCCGTGTCCGCCGTACAGGCCCAGTTCCTGCGCGTCCTGCTCGGTGGCCTCGGCTGGCTCGTGGTCGCCCTGCTGCTCGGCGTCGCCGCGTCCGCGCTGCTCGCCAGGCGGTGGAAGCGTCTGACGCTCGGGCTCGAACCGGAGGAACTGGCCGGGCTCGTGCAGGAACAGGAGGCGGTCCTGCACGGCATCGGCGAAGGCGTCCTCGCCCTGGACACGGAGGGCAGGGTCACGGTCGTCAATGACGAGGCGCGTCGGCTGCTGCTCGTGCCCGACGCCGCCTCCGGCCGTGACCTCGGGGAACTGGGGCTGACTCCCCGGGTGGTCGACGCGTTGCGCAGCCCCAGCCCCGGCCCCGGCCCCGGACACGGGCCCGGACACGGACACGGACACGCTCAAGGTCCTGTCATGACCGCTGTCGGCGAGCGGGTGCTTGTGATCTCGTCCCGCAAGGTGCGCCGGGACGGGCGCGATCTCGGCACGCTCCTGACCGTCAAGGACCGTACCGATGTGGAGTCCCTGACGCGCCAGCTCGACGCGGTGCAGGCCATGAGCTCGGGGGGGGGGGGGGGGGGGCACGACCACCCCCCCCCCCCCCCCCCCCCCCCCCCCCCCCCCCCCCCCCCCCCCCGGCCCCCCCCCCCCCCCCCCCCCCCCCCCCCCCCCCCCACGAGTTCGCCAACCGGCTGCACGTCGTCTCCGCGCTCGCCCACGGCGGGCACCTCGCCGAGACCACCGAGTACATCGACACGATCCTCGGTACGGGGAGGCTCGGCGAAGCGCTGCCGGGCATCGACGCGGTCCGTGACTCCTACCTGCGCGCCTTCCTCTCGGCGAAGGCCGCACAGGCGCGGGAGGGCGGCGTGACCCTGGTCATCGGGAGCGCCACCTGGGTCGACGGCACCCTCGACGCGCCCGTGGATGTCACCACCGTGTTCGGCAATCTCGTCGACAACGCGATCGACGCCGCCCAGCACGGGCGGCGGGCCGCCAAGTTCGTCGAAGTGGAACTCATGACGGAGGAGACCACCTTGCTCATCACCGTCGCCGACACCGGTGACGGTGTCCCGGTCGACCCGGCCGCCCCGGCCGCCCCGGAGGCGGAGGACAACGTATTCCGCGAAGGCGTGTCCACGAAGAACCACGCCTCGGTCGTCGGCGGACGGGGCATCGGCCTCGCCCTGGCCCGCCAGATCGCCCGCACCAGGGGTGGTGACGTCTACATCGCGGAAAGCGGTGGCCGCCCGACGGCCGACGCCGACGCGACTGTCGACCGGACCCCCGAACAGATCTCCGGCGGCGCGGTGTTCGTGGCCCGGCTCCCCGATGTCATGGAGGCGGGACGAAGGAAGAAGGACGAAGGACGATGACTGACCGCGCAGCCGCCGACCGCGAGCCCCTCTCCGTCCTCGTGGTCGACGACGACTTCCGCGTCGCCGGTATCCACGCCTCGCTGGTCGAGGAGGTGCCGGGCTTCAGGGTGGCCGGTACCACGCACACCGCGACGGCGGCGCTGGAGGCCGTCGACGCCTTCACGGCCGCCGGGGCCACCGTCGATCTGGCCCTGGTCGACGTCTATCTGCCCGACGGTTCCGGCATCGACCTGCTGCGCCGCCTGGACTGTGACGCCTTCGTCCTCAGCGCGGCGGCCGAGGGGCCCGTGGTGCGGCGCGCGCTGTCGGCGGGGGCACTGGCGTATCTGATCAAACCGTTCCCGCCGGAGCTGCTCGCCGAGAAGCTCCGGGGCTACGCCCGGTTCCGGCAGCTGACGGATGCGGAGTCCGTGGACCAGAGCACCGTCGAGAGCACGTACCGCGCGCTGCGGGAGACCGTCGGCCGCCGCCCCGACCGTCGGCCCACCACCACCCGTACCGTGACGGCCGACGCGGTACTGACCGCCGTACGGAACTCTCCTACGTCGCTGTCCGCGGGGCAGGTCGGCGAACTGATCGGCGTCTCACGGGCCACCGCGCAGCGCTACCTCGCCTCGCTCGTCACCTCGGGCCTCCTGCGGATGAGCCTGCGGTACGGGACCACGGGGCGTCCCGAGCAGGAGTACCGGACGCAGTGACGACCTGCCCGTACCCAAGTCGGGTGCGGGCAGGCCGACTTGGCGTCAGTCGGTGGAGAGGTCCTCCTCCCCCGCCATCCCGGCGGCCAGCGTCGTGCCGTCCGCCGGGTCGATCAGGAGGAACGAGCCCGTGCGGCGCGAGTCGGCGTACGCGTCGAGCGCGATCGGGTCCGCGGTGCGCAGCACCACCCGGCCGATGTCGTTGGCCGCCAGCGAACCCGGCTCGGGGCTGCGGCTGAGGTCGGCCAGGGTCAGCCGGGACGGGATGTCCTTGACGATCGCCTTCACGGTGCGGGTGGTGTGCTTCAGGAGGACCCGCTGCCCCACCGTGAGCGGCCGGTCGGCGAGGTGGCAGACGGTCGCGTCGACGTCCTGGGTGACCGCGGGAGCGCAGGAGCTCGGTGCGATCAGGTCGCCGCGCGAGATGTCGATGTCGTCGGCGAGCAGCAAGGTCACCGACTGCGGGGCGCGGGCGCTCGCGCTCGGCTCGCCGAGGACGTCGATGCCGGTGATGGTGCTGGTCCGCCCGGCGGGCAGCACCGTGACCTGCTCGCCGACCCGAAGGACCCCGGACGCGATCTGGCCCGCGTAACCGCGGTAGTCGCGGTGTTCGGCGCTCTGCGGGCGCACGACGTACTGGACCGGGAAGCGGGCGGGCACCTCGGTGGCACGGCCGCCCACCGCGACCGTCTCCAGGTGTTCGAGGACGGTGGTGCCCGCGTACCAGTCCATGTTCGCGGACGCGTCCACCACGTTGTCGCCGAGCAGCGCGGAGACCGGGACGGCCGTCACGTCGTGGATGCCGAGCGACGCCGCGTACGTGGTGAACTCGTCGGCGATGGCGGCGAACGCCCGCTCCTCGAAGCCGACCAGGTCCATCTTGTTGACGGCGAGCACCACCTGCGGGACGCGCAGGAGCGCGGCGACGGCGGCGTGCCTGCGGGTCTGCTCGACGATGCCGTTGCGTGCGTCGACCAGGATGACCGCCAGTTCGGCGGTGGAGGCGCCGGTGACCATGTTCCGGGTGTACTGCACGTGGCCGGGGGTGTCGGCGAGGATGAAGCGGCGTCGCGCGGTGGCGAAGTAGCGGTAGGCGACGTCGATGGTGATGCCCTGCTCGCGTTCCGCGCGCAGGCCGTCGGTGAGCAGCGCGAGGTCCGGTGTCTCCTGGCCGCGCCTCAGGGAGGCCGCCTCCACGGCCTCCAGCTGGTCGGTGAAGACCGACTTGGAGTCGTGGAGCAACCGGCCCACCAGGGTGGACTTGCCGTCGTCGACTGATCCGGCGGTGGCGAGGCGCAGGGTGTCGACGGCGGGTGCGACGGGCTGTGTCGGCACGGCGGGCGGTGTCGGCGTGGCGCCGGTGGCGGTGGCGGTCGCTGCCGCCGTCCTCAGGTCGATCGTGGTCATCAGAAGTACCCCTCGCGCTTACGGTCTTCCATGGCGGCCTCGGACATCTTGTCGTCGGCGCGGGTGGCGCCGCGCTCGGTGAGACGTGACGCGGCGATCTCGGTGATGACGGCGTCCAGCGTGGTGGCGTCGGAGTCGACGGCGCCGGTGCAGGACATGTCGCCGACCGTGCGGTAGCGGACGAGCCGCTTCTCGACCTTCTCGCCCTCCCTCGGGCCGCCCCAGTCGCCCGCTGTCAGCCACATGCCGGAGCGCTGGAAGACGTCCCGCTCGTGCGCGAAGTAGATCTCGGGGAGTTCGATGTTCTCGCGGGCGATGTACTGCCAGACGTCCAGCTCGGTCCAGTTGCTGAGGGGGAACACGCGGACGTGTTCGCCCGGTGCGTGGCGGCCGTTGTAGAGCTGCCACAGCTCGGGGCGCTGGCGGCGCGGGTCCCACTGCGAGAACTCGTCGCGCAGGGAGAAGACGCGCTCCTTCGCGCGGGCCTTCTCCTCGTCACGGCGCCCGCCGCCGAACACCGCGTCGAAACGGTGCTCCTGTATCGCCTCGGTCAGCGGCACCGTCTGGAGGGGGTTGCGTGTCCCGTCCGGGCGTTCGCGCAGCTTGCCCGCGTCGATGTACTCCTGCACGGACGCCACGTGCAGGCGAAGACCGGACCGCAGGACCGCGCGGTCACGGTAGTCGAGCACCTCGGGGAAGTTGTGCCCGGTGTCGACGTGCAGCAGGCAGAACGGCACCGCGGCGGGGGCGAACGCCTTGCGCGCGAGGTGCAGCATGACGATGGAGTCCTTGCCGCCGGAGAACAGGATCACCGGCCGCTCGAACTCCCCCGCCACCTCACGGAAGATGTGCACCGCCTCGGACTCCAGGTCGTCGAGGTGGGTCAGCGGGGCGGGGGGCGCCGTCGTCAGAGCCGTCGTCGTCAGCTCGCTCGTCAGGGTGGTCATCACACCAGCCCCCTGTCGGCCAGCAACGCCCAGACCGCGTCCGCCGAATCCCGTTCGCTCCTGCGGTGGGTGTCCAGGCGCAGTTCGGGGCGTACGGGGATCTCGTAGGGGTCGTCGACACCGGTCAGGCCGGTCAGCTCGCCGGACGCCTGCCTGGCGTACAGGCCCTTGACGTCGCGGGCGCCGCACACCTCGACCGGGGTGGCGACATGCACCTCCAGATAGGCGGCGTCGCGGGCGGCGTGGCGGGCGCGGACGGCGGCGCGGCTGTCGGCGTACGGCGCGATCACCGGGACCAGTGCGATCACGCCGTTGGCGGCGAGCACCTCTGCCACCAGGCCGATCCGCCGCACGTTGGTGTCCCGGTCGGCGCGTGAGAAGCCGAGGTCCGCCGAGAGGAAGCGGCGGATCTCGTCGCCGTCGAGGACCTCGACGCGGCGGCCCGCGGCGCGGAGCCGGTCGGCGAGGAGTCCCGCGATGGTGCTCTTGCCCGCACTGGGCAGGCCGGTCAGCCAGACCGTGGCACCGCAGGTGCAGTGGCAGGGAGCCGGGGCTGGGGGGAGGTGTGGAGGGGCGGGCGCGGTCTCGGGCCTGGCCGTGGTCGTCGTGGTCACAGTGGTGGTCACTCTCCTGGTGGGTTGGGCCCGGTTCTCAGGCCGTCGCCTCGGTGGGGACGGGGGTGGCAGCGGGGTCCTGACGGGTGCCGCGGTAGCGGCTGCGGTCGGCCCTGCGGACGGGCGCGCGGACGGTGACCTGCCGAGTCGCCTCCTCGTCGATGTGCGCGGCGAGCGCCGCGACCGTCGGGTGCTGGAAGAAGGCGCCGAGGCGTACCTCGGTGCCGCACGCGTCGGCGAGCCTGGCGGTGACCCGGGTGGCGAGCAGCGAATGGCCGCCCAGTTCGAAGAAGTTGTCCAGGGCGCCGACCCGGCTCACCCCCAGGACGTCCGACCAGACCGTGACGACGGCCCGCTCGGTGGGGGTGCGCGGCGCGACGTACACGGCGGTGGTGGCGTCGCGTCCCGCGCTCGGCTCGGGCAGCGCCTTGCGGTCGAGCTTGCCGTTGGCGCTCAGCGGCCAGGCGTCGAGGACCAGGAAGTGCCGCGGGACCATCGACTCGGGCAGCCTGTCCTGGAGGTGGGCACGCAGCTCCGGCACGAGCGAGCTGCGCCAGGCGGCCTCCATCGGGTTATTGGAGTACGCGGCCCAGCCCCGGTCGGGGGCCCGCAGCGGCAGCTCGCGTACGGGACGCAGGGCGCGGTCCGCGTCCCGTGTGAGCAGTACGTCGAGGTGGCCGGGGCGCTCTGGACGCAGCGCCGGCACCACCTCGTACCCGAAGTCGGCCACCGCGGCGGCCAGTTCTGCCGGGTCGAGCGCGTTGTCGCCCCGGGCGGCGTCGAGGTCGGCGGCGAGCCGCTGGTCCGCGACGTCCGGGATCAGTACGCTCTCGGGCCGTTCGGCGTCGAGGCGCGCCGCGAGATCGGCGACGGGCGCGCAGGACCAGGTGGCCGGTGCGTCGGCGGGCGGTGCGGTCTGTGCGTCGCCGGGCGGGGTGGCCTGTAGGTCGGCGGGCCGGGTGGCCGGATGCTGGTCCGCGAGGTGCAGAACCGCATCGTAGCGGTACTTGACCAGCTCGTTGCGGTGGTGGCCGCGCTTGGCGAGCAAGGAGACGCCCTCGATCTCGGGGCGGTCACCGGCGAGCGCGGTGAAGAAGTGGGGGTCGATGACGAGTTCGGCGTCCTGGGCGACCCGCTCGGCGACAGCCCGCTCGAACTCCTCCCCTTCCTGGCCCTGTTCTTCCTGCTCACTGCCGGAATCGGTCCGCTGGAGCGAGGCGTGGAACGTGTCGAGCAGCGCGTGGTTGCGTACGTCGCCCACGATCACCGCGCCGCCGGGCCTGACCACGCGCAGCGCCCGCGTCAGGACGTCGGCGAGGTAGTCGGCGTTGGGGAAGTACTGGGCGACCGAGTTGATGAGCACGGTGTCGAAGCTGTTGTCGGCCACCCCGTCGAACTGCTCGGCCGAGCCGTGCACGAGCTCCACCTCGCCCGAGCCCGGCGGCAGCAGGTGCAGCTTGTCGGCCAGGTCGCGGACGGCGACCTCGGAGACGTCGACGGCGCGGTAGTACTCGGTGTGCGGGGCGATGGGGAAGAGCAGCAGGCCGGTGCCGCAGCCGATCTCCAGGACCCGGCGGTGCGGCAGCGCGAGCACGCGGTCCACGATCGAGTCGACCCACCCGTGCATCTCGTCCGCGCCGAGCGGCTCCCCGGTGTACGAGCTGATCCAGCCGGAGATGTCGAACGTCGGGTCGGCGGTCTGCTGCTCGCCTGCCCGGTAGATCTGGTCGAAGACCTCGCTCCACCGGTCGACCTGCGCATCGTGCCCGGCGGCGGCGGGCTTCGCGGACTTGGTGAGGTAGGCGACCAGCTGGGGTGTGCCGTCCGCGTCGGGCGCGGTGGTGACGAGGACCTGGTCGACCGCGTGGTGGCCGACAAGCGCTGCCTCGACCTCGGCGGGTTCGATGCGCTGCCCGCGGATCTTGATCTGGTTGTCGAGGCGGCCGAGGTACTCGACCGCGCCGTCGGCCCTGCGGCGCACCAGGTCGCCGGTGCGGTAGAGCCGCTCCCCCGCCTCGAAGGGGTCGGGCACGAAGCGGTCGGCCGTCAGACCGGGCCGCCCGTGGTAGCCGCGCGCCAACGGCACGCCACCGATGCACAGTTCGCCCGCGACGCCGATCGGCTGCATGCGCAGGGCCGCGTCGAGTACGTGGATACGGGCCCCGGTGATCGGGGTGCCGATCGGGACCCGGCCGGTGACCGGAGCGGTGACGTGGTGGGCGGTGACGTCGATGGACGCCTCGGTCGGCCCGTACAGGTTGTGCAGCTCGGCGTGCGGGAACAGCGCGTGGAAGCGACCGGCGACCTCCGGTGTCAGCTCCTCGCCGCTGCACACCACGCGGCGCAGCTCCGGCAGCGCGGCGCCCACGGTCCCGGCAGTGCCCAGAGTCTCCGCGGTGTCGAGGAACACCTTCAGCATGGAGGGCACGAAGTGGGCGGTGGTGATGCGGGCGGCAGCGGTGGCCCGCGCCAGGTACTCGGGGTCGCGCTGGCCACCCGGGTCGGCGAGCACGATCCGGGCGCCGGTAAGGAGCGCCCAGGTCAGCTCCCATACGGAGACGTCGAATCCGATCGGCGTCTTGTGCAGCACCCGGTCGGTGGCGTCGAGCCGGTACCGCTCCTGCATCCACAGCAGCCGGTTGGTGATGGCGTGGTGGGAGTTGGCGGCGCCCTTGGGGCGGCCGGTGGAGCCTGAGGTGAACAGGACGTAGGCCGGATTGCGTGGGTCGACCGCGACGGCGGGGCGGGTCGTGGGCCGGGTCGCGAGGTCGTCGGCGATGTCCTCGACACGGACGATCACCACGTCTGAGGCCATGCCCGCGAGCACCGCGTCCGCGCCCGCCGATGTCAGCACCAGAGCCGGACGTCCGTCCGCCACCAGCTGATCGATCCGCTCCGCCGGGTAGGACGGGTCGAGCGGCAGATACGCGGCGCCCGCCTTGAGCACACCCAGCAGCACCGGAATCAGATCGCGACCACGCTCCAGGCACACGCCCACAAGCGACTCGGCACCCACCCCACGCTCGCGCAACCACCACCCGATCCTGTTCGCACGCTCGTCCAACTCGCCATATGAGTAAGACCACTTACCGGCATCGCTCACACCATCACCGCACACCGCCACCGCCGCCGGATCCACGTCCACCCGGCGCTCGATCAGCTCGTGCAGCAGCGCGGGGGCGAAGGGTGCGACACCGAGACCACTGAACTCACCTATGCGGGCTGCCTGTTCGCGGCCCATGACGTCCAGGAGGTCAATCCGCGCGTCGGGGTTCTCGACGGCGGCGGTCAGCAGGGCGATCACGCCCTCGACGAGACGTTCGGCGGTGGACCGGTCGTACAGCTCGGAGGAGAACTCCAGGGCGCCTGCGAGCGAGCCGTCGGCGGTGAGCGCCAGTTCCAGCTCCAGGTCGAACTTGGCGGTGCCGGTGTGCTGCGGCACCACCTCGAACGTGACGTCGGGCAACCGCACTTCGGGGTAGGGCGTGTTGTGCAGGACCAGCATGTGGTTGACGAAGGGGATGCGGCCCGAGCTGTGCCGTTCGGGGCTCAGCTCCTGCACGATCCGCTCGAAGGGCAGGTCCTGGTGGGCGAAGCCGTCGAGCGCGGTCTGCCGGGCCCGCCGCACCACTTCACGGAACGAGACACCGCCTCCCACGTCGACGCGCAGCGCGAGGGTGTTCACGAAGAAGCCGACCAACGGCTCGAGCTCCGTACGGGTACGGCCCGCGACAGCCGTGCCGACCACCACGTCACCACGGCCCGACCAGCGGCCCAGGACCGCCGAGAACGCGCCGAGCAGGCCCATGAACAGGGTCGCCGACTCGTCCTCCACGAGCCGGGTGAGGCCCGCGACCACGGGGGCGGGCACCTCCACGCGTACGGAGTCGCCCGCGAAGGAGTCCACCGCCGGACGGGGCCGGTCGCCGGGGACCTCCGGGGCGGTCGCGCCGTCGAGCTGTCCGCGCCAGTAGGCGAGCTGACGCTCCAGGCGCTCGCCGGTCAGCCACTCGCGCTGCCAGAGGGCGAAGTCGGCGTACTGCACGGGAAGTTCGGGGAGTTCGTCGGGACGGTTCGACACCCTGGCCGCGTAGGTCTCGGCGAGTTCGTCGACGAGGACGCCGAGCGACCAGCCGTCCACCACGATGTGGTGCACGCACAGCACGAGCACCCACTCGGCGTCACCGAGCCGGATCAGGGAGCCACGCAGCAGCGGGCCTTCGGCCAGGTCGAAGCCGCGCTCGTTCTCCTGCCGCACCCGCTCGCGCACCGGGTCCTCAGCGCCGTCCGGGGCCTTGCCGCCGTCCCGCGCCTCGGTGACGGGCAGCGTCACCGGCGTCGCGGGCCGCACGATCTGGTGGACCGTGCCGTCGGCCGCCGAGCGGAACACGGTGCGCAGCACCTCGTGCCGGGCCACCACGTCGCCGAGCGCGCCCTCCAGGGCCGATACGTCCACGGCGCCGCGCAGCCGGACGAGGCCGGTCATCGAGTAGAGCGGCGATCCTGGCTGCATCCGGTCGAAGAAGTGCAGACGCTCCTGCGCGTACGAGAGCGGGGCCGGGGCCGCCGGGTCGGGGCGGCGCTCGATGGCGCTCGACCGGCGGGCCACTCCCTGGCCGTCGAGGAGCTGATCGAGGAGTTTCTGCTGTTCGGCGGAGAAGGGCGCGAGGGCCATCGGTGTCGTACCTCCAAAGTGGTGGAGCTGTGGGGTGGTCAGTCCTTGAGCTGCTGCGTGATCTCGTCCGCGGCCAGGCCGCTGATCTGGAGGACGAGTCCGGCGATCTGGTCGACGTCGAGCCCCTCGCCCCGGGCTGTCTCGCGCACCACGGCGGCGAGCCTGCGGACGGTGGACACCCCGACGAAGGCCCGCAGCGGGACTTCGACGCGCAGCATCGCGGTGATGCGGGAGACCACCTGGGTGGCGAGCAGGGAGTGTCCGCCGAGGTCGTAGAAGTCGTCCTGGGCGCCGACCCGTTCGGCCTTCAGGACATCGGCCCAGATCCCGGCGAGTACCTCTTCGAGCGCGTCGCGGGGCGGCTCGTAGGCGGTCACGGTGACGAGGCGCTCGCCCGGCGCGGCGGTCAGGGCCTTGAGGTCGACCTTGCCGTTGGCCAGGAGCGGGAAGGCGTCGAGGCGTACCAGGGAGCTGGGCAGCATGGCTGGGGGCAGCCGTTCGGCGAGGAAGCCGCGCAGCTCGGCGGCGTCGAGGGCGCCCGTGCCGGTGAGGTGGGCGACCAGTTGGGCGGCTCCGTCCGCGCCGGGTTCCGTGGTGACCAGGGCCTGGTCGACGGCGGGGTGGTCGAGCAGCGCGGCCTCGACCTCGGCGGGCTCGATGCGCTGGCCGCGGATCTTGATCTGGTGGTCGAGGCGGCCGAGGTACTCCACCGTGCCGTCGTGCCGCCAGCGCGCCAGGTCGCCGGTGCGGTAGAGCCGCTCCCCCGCCTCGAAGGGGTCGGGCACGAAGCGGTCGGCCGTCAGGCCCGGCCGGGCGTGGTAGCCGCGCGCCAACGGCACGCCGCCGACGCAGAGTTCGCCGGGGACGCCGACCGGCTGTTCGCCCAGGGACGCGTCCAGGATGTACACCCGGGAGCCCGGGACCGGGCGGCCGATCGGGACGCGGCCGTCGGGGACGGGGGCGGTGAGGTGGTGCGTTGTCGCGTCGATGGTGGTCTCGCTCGGCCCGTACATGTTGTGCAACTGGGCGCCCGGCAGGCGGCGCACGAACTCCGCGGCCAGGTCCGGGGGCAGTTCCTCGCCGCCGCACAGCATGAGCCGAAGGCCGGCGGCGCGCGCGTCGAGCCCGCCGTGGCCGAGGAGCGCGCGCAGCATGGACGGCACGACGTCGGCGCAGCTGATCCGGGCGCGTTCGCACAGGTCGAGCAGGTACCCCGGGTCGCGGTGGCCGCCGGGCGCCGCCATGACCACGCGGGCGCCCGTCATCAGCGGGACGAAGCACTCCCACAGGTGCGGGTCGAAGCCGAGCGGCGACTTGTGCAGGACCCGGTCCCCGGGATGGAAGCCGTACTGGTCGACCATGCCGCGCAGCCGGTTGGTGAGGGCGTGGTGGTGCAGCAGCGTTCCCTTGGGGCGGCCGGTCGAGCCGGAGGTGTAGAGCATGCAGAGCGCGCTCAGGGGGTGCAGCGGGACGGCGGGGCGGGTCGCAGGCCGGGTCGCGAGGTCGTCAGTGAGGTCCTCGACACGGACGATCACCGTGTCTGTGGCCGCACCCGCCAGGACCGCGTCCGCGCCCGCCGATGTCACCACCAGGGCCGGACGCCCGTCCGCGACCAGATGACCGATCCGGTCCGCCGGATACGACGGATCGAGCGGCAGATACGCGGCACCCGACTTCAGCACACCCAACAACACCGGAACCAGGTCACGCCCACGCTCCAGACACACCCCCACAAGCGACTCGGCACCCACCCCGCGCTCGCGCAACCACCACGCGAACCGGTTCGCCTCCTCGTCCAACTCGCCGTACGAGTAGGACCACTTGCCCGTCTCACCCGCACCGTCACCACAGACCGCCGTCGCCGCCGGGTCCACGTCCACCCGGCGCTCCACCAACTCGTGCAACAACGCGGGCGCGAAGGGTTCGACGTCCCTGCCCCCGAAGGTGTGCAGCAGCGCGCGCTCCCGCTCGCCGACCGCGTCGAGGTGCGCCACCGGGGCCTCCGGGTCCGCGACGGCCGCCTCCAGGAGCGCGACGACGCCCGCCGCCAGACGCCGGGCGGTGGCGCGGTCGTACAGCTCGGAGGAGAATTCGAGGGCGCCGCTCAGGCCGCCGTCCGGGGTGGGCGCCAACTCGACGCTCAAGTCCAACTGGGCGACGGGGCGGGGAAGTTCGACCACGTCGACGCTCAGGTCACCAAGGGCGGGCGGACTCATGGGGACGTTGCGCAGCGCGAGCATCACCTGGGCTACCGGGGGGTGACTGGTGCCGCGTTCGACGCCGAGCTCCTGGACCACGCGCTCGAACGGCACCTCCTGGTGGGCGAAGCCGTCGAGCGCGGTCTGCCGGGCCCGCCGCACCACCTCACGGAACGAGGCACCGCCCCCCACGTCGACGCGCAGCGCGAGGGTGTTCACGAAGAAGCCGACCAACGGCTCAAGCTCCGTACGGGTACGGCCCGCGACCGGGGTGCCCACGACGACGTCCGGCTGTCCGGCCCAGCGCCCGAGGACCGCCGAGAACCCGGCGAGCAGCCCCATGAACAGGGTCGCCGACTCGCTCTCCGCAAGGCGGGTCAGCCGTCCGACCAGGGCGGCGGGCAGGTCCAGCGGCACCGAGTCCCCGGCGAAGGACTGCTCCGGGGCGCGCGCCCTGTCGCCCGGTACGTCGAGCACCGGGGCGCCGCCGAGGTGGCCACGCCAGTACGTCAGGTGCTCCGCCAGCTGCTCGCCCGAGAGGCGCTCGCGCTGCCAGACGGCGAAGTCCGCGTACTGCACGGCGAGTTCGGGCAGTTGCGGGGCGCGCCGCTCGGCGCAGGCCGCGTAGGCCTGTGCGAGTTCACCGACCAGGACGCCGAGCGACCAGCCGTCCACCACGATGTGGTGGACGCACAGCACGAGCACCCACTCGGTCGGGGTGCGGCGCAGCAGCGAGGCCCGCACCAGGGGTCCGGTGGCGAGGTCGAAGGGGTGGGCGGTCTCTCCGCGCACCCGCTCCCAGAGGGCGTCATCGGTGATTCCCGGCGCGAGCTCGATGACCGGCAGCGGCACCTCGCTCGCGGGCCGCACCACTTGCCGGATCAGGCCGTCCGCGTCCTCGCGGAACACGGTGCGCAGCACTTCGTGGCGCCGGACGAGCGTACTGAGCGCCCCTCGCAGGGCGGCCGTGTCGACGGTGCCGCCGAGCCGCAGGACGATGGGCAGGACGTACGCCGTGGAGTCGGGCTCCAGGGCGTGGAGGTACCAGAGCCGCTCCTGTCCTGGCGAGGCGGGGAAGGTCTGTTCGCCGTCCGTGGTGCGCGGCTGGGCCGGGACCGCCGGGTTCTTCGCGGCCTTGCGGCGGGCCAGTTCGAGCGTGAGCCGCGCGCGCTGCTGCGGGGTGAGCCCGGCCAGAGTCTCGGCGAGTGGGGCTTGGGGGTTCATCTGCTGCTCCTGGGCTCAGGCGCCGGGTGTGACGAGGGCGAGATCGCGGGCGAGGCCGTCGAGGACGGGGCCGGGGTGCTCGTGCGGGAAGAAGTGGCCGCCGGGAAAGACCCGGAGGCGGCGGTCGCCCGCGATGTCGCCCGGCGACCAGGGCCATGCCTCGGCCTCGGAGACCAGCGGGTCGTCGGCGCCCACGTACACGCGCAGCGCGCACGGCAGGGGTTCTTCGCGGCGGGCCCGGTGGCCGGAGAGGATCTCCAGGTCGGCGCGGAGCACCGGCAGGTAGAGATCGAGGAACTCGGTGTGCTGACGCAGTTGGTCCGGCAGGCTGCCGGAGTGGTCGAGCAGGGCGAGCAGCTCCTCGTCGGGGGTGGCCGCGCCCTTCGCCCAGCGGTCGGGCGGCGGCGTCGACGGGGCGGGCGAAGCGGCGGTGATCAGCGCGTGCACCGGGTGGCCGTGGCGGTGGCGCAGCGAACGGGCGAGTTCCAGGCCGACGACCGCGCCCATGCTGTGGCCGAAGATCACCAGCGGGAGTTCGGGGAGGCCGTCGAGCGCCGTCTCGACGCCGGTGACGACGTCGGCCATCCGCGTCAGCGGGCGCTCGCCGAAGCGCGTGCCGTGGCCGGGCAGCTCGACGGCCACCACTTCGGTCCCGGCGGGCAGCCGTGTCGCCCACCGGCCATAGACGTGCGCGGCGCCACCGGCCGGCGGCAGGCACAGCAGACGCCGCCGGGTACGGCCGCCGGAGTGCCAGGTCCGCAGCCAGGGCGAACCTGCCGCCGCCGCACGGCGCTGTTCGTCCTGCGCCTGCCCCTGCCCCTGCCCTTGCGTCTGCGTCTGCGTCTGCGCCGAGGACGGGATGGATGAACCGCTCATGCCCCTACCGCTCCTCTTATTCCTCGAAGTGACCGGGCGCGAGGCTGCGCAGTACGCAGAACTCGTTGCCCTCGGGGTCGGCGAGCACCGTCCAGCTCGCTTCCTTGGCCGTGCCGATGTCGATGGGGCGGGCGCCGAGCGCGATGATGCGCTGCACCTCGGCCGCCTGATCGCTGTCGATGGGGCAGACGTCCAGGTGCAGCCGGTTCTTGCGGATCTTCGTGGTGTGGCCGCGGGCGAAGACGATCTGCGGGGCGACCGGGGTGCGGCGCAGTTCGTCGAGCGGGGCGAGTGCGGCGGGGCCGATCTCCACGAGTTCGCCGTCGCGGTCCTCGTGCACGGTGTAGTCGAGGACGGCGCACCAGAACGCGGCGAGCCGACGCGGGTCAAGGCAGTCCACGGCGAGCTGTTCGAAGCGGCTTGTCATACGGCGGCTCCTCCCTGCACGGCGACGCGGTCCCCGATGCGGTGGGCGCGCAGCTCCTCGTGAAAGGGGAGCTGCGCGGCGTGCAGGGCGGCGAGGCGCGGGTTGTTGTGGACGGTGTCCGCGTAGTCGCCGGAGCGGGTGTGGATGCCGGTGCTGGCTGCCGCGTCGCGGTGCCACTCCTCGAACACCTGCCATTCGCCGCGCTCGCCGGCCTGCCAGCTGAGCGCGTCGGGCCGGTGCGGCAGTCCGGTGCGCAGGCTGTACGCGGCTGCCGTGCCCGCCGGGTCCGCCACCAGGTCGTCGGCGTCCACGACGGCCGGTACGGTGCCGGTGGCGGCGCGTACGGCCTCGAAGATCTCGTGGCAGAGGCCGAAACCGACCTGGTCCACGGTGAGTTCGGGGTTGCGGGCGAAGTGTGAGGCGATGGCCTCGGCGGGGTCGCGGATGATGAAGGTGTGCTGGATCTCGGTGGTGAACCGGGGGTCGGCGAGCAGTTCGGCGTACCGGAAGTCGGTGGTGTCCTTGAAGTAGACCGGGCGGCCACCGGTCCTTGCGAGTTCGATGATCGCGTCGAGGAGCTCGGTCTCGCTGCGCAGAGCGCGGCCCTCGATCTCGTAACTGCCCTTGCTGACAAGGACGTTGAAGGGCTCGTGCAGGACGGTCACGTCTCCGCGCTCGATCATCATGCGCTCGAAGGCGGTCGAGCGGCAGCGCGGGGGGCTCCACATGGCGATCACGGCCGGGCCGGTGCGCGCGGTCCTGGGGGTGGTCATGAGGTTCCTTTCGGGGGGCGGGAGAGCACGGGGAGGCTGAACGCCCAGGCCACGGCGAGGACGGCGGCGGCCAGGTAGAAGGGGGCCCGCATCCCGGCGAGGGAGGCGGTGGCGCCGCCCGCGAGGGCGCCGAGCGGGGACATGCCGACCGCGACGAGCCGGTAGGAGCTGCCGACCCGGCCGAGCAGGTGGGCGGGGACCAGGACCTGGCGCAGGGAGGTGGTGACGATGGTGATGACGGCGAGCGCCATGCCGACGGTGCTGAGCACCCCGGCGGCGAACAACGGCTGCGACGTGGCGCCGGCGACGGCGAAGGAGAGCGGGGCGAGCCCGCAGAAGAGGAGCACCGTCCGCTCGCGGCCGAGCCTGCGGGTCAGCGCCGGGGTGACGACCACGCCGACCACCCCGCCGACCGCGATGACGGCCATGAGCAGTCCGTAGCCGACGCTGTCGACGCCCAGGACGTCGTAGGCGTACAGGACGGCCACCGCGACGACGGCGCTGAGCGCGAAGTTGAAGGCGCCGACCAGCGCGCACACCGTCCGCAGCGCCTTGTGCCGCCACAGCCAGCGGATGCCCTCTCCCGCGTCGGCCAGGAGTGAGGTCTTCGCGGTACGGGCGGGCGGTGGCGGCACGCGCCCGGCGAGGCCCGCGATCAGGAACGCGGAGAGGACGAAGGTGGCCGTGTCGACGGCGTACGGGAAGGACGTACCGGAGACGAGGAGGAGCGCGGCGAGCGGCGGCCCCGCAAGCTCCACGCAGAGCATGGCGCCGCCCTGGAGCAGGCTGTTGGCCTTGTCGAGCAGCGGTTCGGCGACCAGGCGGGGCAGCAGGGCGAGCGCCGCGCTGTCGCGCAGGGTCTCCACCACCCCCATCACCAGGGCGAACGCCATGAGCAGCGCGATGTGACCGTGCCCCGTGAACAGGGCGAGCGTGAACAGGGCGGCGACCCCGCCGCGCGTGACGTCGGACCAGAACATGACGCGCTGCTGGTCGTGCCGGTCCACGAAGGCCCCGGCGAAGGTCCCTGCGAGCACCCAGGGGAGCTGGCCCGCGAAGGTCACGAGGGAGAGCAGCAGGGGGTCGCGGGTGAACAGTGCGGCGGTCAGCGGCAGCGCGGCGAGCCGCAGTCCGTCGCCCCAGGAGGCGACGAAGGTGGTGGTCCACAGCCGCCAGAAGGGTCCGCCGAGGCTGGTGGGGGCTGTCGCCGCCCCGCCGGTCAGCTCGGCTTCCTCGGGTGCGGCCGTCATGACGCCGTCCCTTCTCGCGGGGCGCGCAGGGGGCTCTGGGCTCCCAGGTCGCTCAGGTCGCTTCCGGTACTTCGGCGCACCGGGTGCCGCCTCATGCGGCGGGCCTTGCGGTGGGTACCGGCTCCTGGGCGACCAGGTGGGCGGCGCGGCCGACCATGGCGGCGACCTCGGCCCGTGAGCACACGCCCAGCTTCTTGAAGATGCGGGCGAGGTAGGTCTCGACGGTCTTCGGGCTCAGTTCGAGGGTGTGGGCGATGCGCTGGTTGGTGTGGCCCTGGCTGACCAGGACGGATATCTCCCGCTCCCGTCCGCTCAGTTCGGGCAGCAGCGGCGCCGGCTCCTGCGGGGCCGGGCGGGCCACGCCGTGCAGCAGGTCAAGTTCCTCGCGCAGCCCCGCGGCGAGCGCCAGCATCGGCGTCGCTCCGGTGGCACGTGCGATGCGCTCGGCCTCGTCGGCGCAGGCGAGCGCCTCGGGGAAGTAGCCGAGGCGCAGCCGTGCCTGGCCGAGGCCGACGAGCAGCCGGGGCGCGAGGTGCTCCTGCCCGAAACGGCGGGCCAGTGCGACCGCCCGCTCCAGGTGGGTCTCGGCCGCGCGCGGCAGGCCGAGGAACAGCTCGGTCCCGGCCAGCCACTGGAAGGCTTCCAGGTGGGCGGCGAGCATCTCGTCGGGGAGCGAGTCGACAAGAGCGGCGGCCCGCTCGGCGTGCTCGGTGGCGGCGGACGTACGCCCGAACTGCGCCTCGGTGGCGGCGAGTGCGGCGAGCGCGGACGGGTCGCGGGGAGCGGCGGCGCCCAGCGCGGTGAGAGCGGCCCGGTCGGCTCCGCTCCACGAGCCGCCCGCCTCCAGGACGAGCGCCGTCATGGCGAGCCGGAGAGCACAGCAGCCAGGCCCGGCGGCTCCCCCGTCCCCAGTGTCGGCGGTAGCGGCGCAGTCGCCCTCGCACGTGGCGAGGGAGGGGAATTCCGCGTGCAGCAATTGGCGTGCGGCCTCCGGGCGGCCCATCAAGCGGTGGGCCAGTGCCTGCGAGGCGACGGCCTGGGAGCGCTGCGCGGCCGGAACGTCCGCGCCGGGGGCGAGGAGGCGTTGCAGTACGGCCGCGCCCTCCTCGAACTCACCGCTGTGCAGCAGTGCCCGGCCGAGCACGCTCTGGGCGCGGGCCCGCAGCGCGACGTCGGCGGTGACGGCGGGCCGCAGCGCGTGCCGGGCCCAGCGCACGGCCGCGTCGGGATCGCGCGGAGCGGCGTCCTCGGCGGCGTCCACCAGAGCGCGTACGTCCTCGTCGTCGGCCACCTCGACCGCGTACAGGAGCTGCTGGGCACGGAGTTCGGCCGGGCCCTGATGGCAGCGCAGGGCGGCGGCGGCACGGGCGTGGGCGCCCGAGCGCCAGCCGCGGCCCGCCGAGTGATAGGCGACGGCCCGCACGACGGCGTCCCGGAAGCAGTAGTCGGCCCCCTCGCCGACGGGCCGCACCAGGTCCTCGGCGAGCGCCTCGTCGAGCCCGGCGCGCGCGGCGCTCTCGTCGAGTCCCGCGACGGCGGCGGCGATGGCGAAGTCGAAGGCGTCACCGAGCACGGCGGCGGCGCCGACCATGGCACGCCCGGAGGGTCCGAGCCCCTGGAAGTCACCGAGCGTGGCCGCGGCCACCCGGGCGGGCGGCTCGGCCGGGACGGCGAAGGGCGCCTGGGTGCCGGTCGCGGCGAGCGCGAGCAGCAGCCCGGGGTTGCCGCCGCTGCGCCGCAGCAGGGTGCGCCGGGTGCGGTCGTCGGCGCCGGGCGGCACGAGCGCGGTGAGCTCGGGGTCGTCCAGGGCGTACGGGGCCAGTTCGACGCGGTGCGCGAAACCGCGGGCCGCCGCGTCGGCGAGCAGGGTGTGGGTGCGGTGGTCGAGCTGGCGCGGGCGGTGGGCGACCGCGATGAGCACGGGCCCGGCGGGCGGCCGCTCAAGGAGGTAGCCGAGCAGGTCGAGCGAGTCGGCGTCGGCCCGGTGCAGATCGTCGAGGATCAGCAACAGGCCGCCGTCCGCCGCCAGTTCATGGATCAGAGTGCGGATGGCCCGGCACTCGCGGTACAGGTCGCAGGAGGGGTGGTCGTGCGGCACCCCCTGACTCATCGAGGGGAACAGGGCGGCGAGCCGCTCCTGCTCCTCCTCACCGAGCCGGGCGCGCAGCTCCCCGCCCCGCGCGGTCACCACATCGTCCAGGGCGTCGAGGAACAGCCCGAACGGCGCCGAGTCCTGGAGCCGGCCCGGACGGCCACGGGCGACGGACCAGCCGCTGTTCGCGGCACGGCGGGCGAGTTCGTCCAGGCGGCGGGTTTTGCCGCTCCAGGCGTCCCCGGCGATCTCGAGCCCACGGGCGGATCCGCCCTGGGCCAGTAGCTCATCGAGCAGTTGCTGCCAATGGGCCATCACAGCTCGTTCCCCCTCGTTGGTCGGTTGGGCGGTTCGGCGGGAGAGGTCAGGCGGAGGCGGCCGGGGCGTCACCCATGGAACGGCGCAGGCTCAGCGGCCGCATGTCGGTCCAGTTCGCGTCGATCCAGGTGAGGCACTCGTCCTTGGGGCCGGTCACTCCGACGGTCCGCCAGCCCTCCGGCACCTCACGCCCGGTCGGCCACACCGAGTACTGCTCCTCGTCGTTGACGACGACCCAGTAGGTCTCAACGGCAGCATTGATCATTGTTTTTCTCCGGCTTCTGCATTCGACGGGGAAGTTCAATACCGACGTAAAGCTAGCCAGCGAACGAGGCGCCGCCAGAACGAAGGACGGACTTTGTCAATTCGCCCCGGCGGACCGCCCGGACTATGTCACCTCGGCGAAACACCTTGTCAGATGGGAGCGACAAGGCACCTTGGGCCTCTCGATAATTCCGGTGAAGTACGCGTTCCGAGCCGACCGCCCGAATTGCCGAACATCGCCGAACATTCCGAGACACGGAGAGACTGGTGCTTCACCATGCCCAATTCCGGGGCCAGTGCCCCTGTTCCCGCGCGCACGACGGCACCATCGAACACGAAGGCGTCATCGATCACGAAGGGGGCGCCGTCGAACGCGAAGGCACCGTCGAAAGCGCGCTGGGCCGCGCTCGTGTTCCTCGCCCTGTTCGCGGTGTTGACCGGTGCGTCCGTGTGGACGCTGCAAGCGCCGGACGCGAAGCCGGCCGACGCATCGCCGACTGAGTTCTCCGCCGCACGCGCCCTGAAGGACGCGAAGGTGATCGGCAAGGAACCGCGCCCGCTCGGCAGCCCGGCGTCGGCCTCGGCCCGCGACTACCTCACCCGGCGCCTCACCGATCTCGGCGGCAAGGTGACGGCGGAGGCGCAGCCGGTGTCCCGCGACGAGGAAGGCACCGCGCTGGTGGCCACGGTCGCCAACATCCATGCCGTCTTCCCCGGCACGGCGGGCGCCGACGCCGGACATCTGCTCCTGATGGCGCACTACGACTCGGTGCCCGCCGGGCCGGGAGCGTCCGACAACGGCGCCAACGTGGCCGCCGTACTCGAAGTGGTGCGGGCCCTGCGGGCGGACGGCAAGACGGCCCGCAACACCGTGGACGTGCTGTTCACCGACGGCGAGGAGCCCGGCCTGCTCGGCGCGCGCGCCTTCGTGGCGGGCGGCTCGCTCGACCCGGCGAACACCGTCGTCCTGAACCTGGAGGCACGCGGCACATCCGGCCCGTCGATCATGTTCGAGTCGGGCCCCCGCAACAGCGGAGCGCTGTCCGCGCTGAGCGGCGCGGACCGGCCCATCGCCACGTCGCTCGCCGACGAGGTCTACACGTACCTGCCCAACGACACCGACTTCTCCGAGTTCAAGAAGGAGGGCTTCGGCGGCCTCAACTTCGCCTTCGTGGACGGCTCCGCCAACTACCACACGCCCGGCGACTCGGTCGCGAACCTCTCCGCGGCGAGCATCCAGAGCCAGGGCGACAACACCCTGGCCGCCGCCCGTGACCTGTCAGGCCGTGACCTCACCGAGCTGCGCGACGGCGGCGACGACACCTACTTCACGGTGACCGGCCTGCTCGTCCACTACCCGCGCTCCCTGGCCCTGCCGCTCGCACTGCTCGCAGCGGCGGGTTACGCGGTCACGGTCTGGTACGCGGGCCGACGAGGCCTGGCCCGCGGCGGAATCGGCCGCGCCGCGCTGACCTTCCCGCTCGCGCTGCTCGCCGCCGCCGTGGTCGGCTTCGGCGGCTGGGAGCTGCTGTGCGCGATACGGCCCGGATACGCCGACCTCTCGATGGGCGACAGCTACCGACCTGGGTGGTTCCGTGCCGCGTTCCTGACGCTGACCGCGGCGGCCGTACTCGGCTGGTACCTGCTGCTGCGCCGCAAGGCGACGGCCCCTCAACTCGCCCTGGGCGGCTGGGGATGGCTCACCGGCCTCGGACTGCTCACCGCCGTACTGGCCCCGGGCGCCGCCTACCTGTTCACCTGGCCGGTACTCCTCGGCAGCGCGGCCCTGTGCGTCGCACTGCGCACCACGGAGTCCGGGGAGCCCGGGGGGCCCGGGGACACCTGGCGCACGGTGGCCGTGTCAGTGGCGGCCCTCACCGCCGTGCCGCTGCTGTTGCCGGTGATCGTGCTGGTCTTCCCGACGCTGGGTCTGTCCCTCGCGGTGGCGCCGCTGGCCGTGATGGCGCTGCTCGCCACGGCGTCCGTACCGCTCCTTGGCCTGCTGCCGCGCCGTACCGCGCCGGTCACCACATGGCTGGCCCTGGCGGCCGGAGTCGCGCTGGTTCTCACCGGCGTACGCCTCGACACCTTCGACGCGAACCACCCCCGTCACACCAACCTGGCCTACGCGTGGGACGCCGACCGCGGTACGGGGCACTGGATCAGCTCCGACAACGCCCCGCCGAAGTGGACGAGCGCCCTCGCCGGATCTGAACATGCGGACATCCGGGCCGAGTTCCCCACCTTCCCGACCACGCTCGCGGGCGGCCTCGCCACCCAGGCGCACATCGCGACGGCCGCATCGGGCAGCGGCCCGGCCGCACCGACCGTCACGGTGAAGCCCGGCCCGGCTGGGCGGGGCGGGGCCCGCACCGTACGCCTCCACATCGAGCCCGAGCCGGGCACGTCGTACGTGAGCCTGTTCGCCGACACCTCCGCGCACACCGTCGCCGGGGCCGATGTCATCGGCGCCCACGTGAAGGGCGGCACCAACCGGCCCACGTCCGCCGGGCCGTGGAAGTGGGGCTTCGCCCTCTACAGCGTCCCCGCCGCCGGTTTCGACATCACGGTGAAGGTCACCGGCAAGGGAGAGATCCCGCTGCGCGTCACCGCGTACTCGCGCGGCCTCCCGCAGGGCGCGGGGTCCCTTCCCAAGGACCTGACGTGGGGCACCTGGGGCGCCAACCTGACCGACGTCACGGCGGTGGGTCTGACCGTACGCGGCTGACCACCACACCTCTTGTCGAGCGGCCCCGGGCGGATATGCCCCCGGGGCCGTTCGGCGCGCGCCGACGGTCACAAGGCGGCCAGGGCGGCGAGCAGTTCGGCCTCGTCGGTGTCGGAGAGCTGAATCTCCTGGACGGCCTCCGCGAGCGCCTCGACCGTGGGCCGACCGCTGATCATCCGTTCCAGCGGCAGCTCGACCCCGAAGGTGTCACGCACCCGCGAGACGATCTGCACGGCGAGCAGCGAATGGCCGCCCAGCGCGTAGAAGTCGTCGCGCACTCCCACCGACGCGGGCGTCCCGAGCACCTCGGTCCAGATCAGCGCGAGCTCCCGCTCCACCTCGTCCCTCGGTTCCACGCGCTCCGCGCCCGCCGACCCGAGACCCTCGAAGTCCGCTACAGGTGGGGGGAGTTGGGTGGTGTTGGTCTTGCCGTTGGGGTGTTGGGGGAGGGTGGTGAGGTGGGTGAGGTAGGTGGGGATCATGGCTGGGGGGAG
>NZ_JBVIHP010000027.1:0-121325 GCF_055570235.1 Streptomyces sp. NPDC031274
TGGTACTGCAGGGGGGACCCTGTGGGAGAGTAGGACGCCGCCGAACTATTATTGACGGGAAACCCCCGCACCCTTGTGGTGCGGGGGTTTTCTGCTTTCCAGGCCCCCGCAAGTTCCAGGCCCCCGCAAGGGGGCTTTTCTGCGTTCAGGGGCAATTACACCCGGGGCGGTAGCCGCACCCGTTATTGTCACGTCGGCCGCGTCAATTTCGTGTCGTACGCCAGAATTACCGCCTGCACCCGGTCCCTGGCCCCCGTCTTCGCGAGAATGCGCCCCACATGCGTCTTCACCGTCGACTCCGCTACGTGCAGCCGCCCCGCGATCTCCGCATTCGTCCAGCCCTGCCCGATGACCGTCAGGATTTCGAGCTCCCGGTCCGTCAGCGACGAAAGGCGCGGGTCCCGGGAAGGGGCGGGGTCCTCGCCGGTGCGCGTCGGCAAGTGATCGGCGAACGCGTCCAGGAGGCGGCGGGTCAGGCTCGGGGCCACGACCGCGTCTCCCGTGGCGACCGCGCGGATGCCGGAGAGGAGCTCCTCCGGCAGGGCGTCCTTGATGAGGAAACCCGAGGCCCCCGCACGCAGGCCCGCGTACGCGTACTCGTCCAGGTCGAACGTGGTGAGGATCAGGACCCGTGTGCGGTCGCCCGCCGCCACGATGCGGCGTGTGGCCGCGATGCCGTCCAGGCCGGGCATGCGGATGTCCATCAGGGCGACGTCGGGGTGGAGTTCGGCCGTCATACGGACCGCCTCGCTGCCGTTGCCGGCCTCGCCCACCACCCTCATGTCGTCCTGGCTCTCCAGGAGCATGCGGAATCCGAAGCGTTGCATCGGCTGGTCGTCGACGATGAGCACGGTGGTCACTGAGCGGATTCCTTGGGGAGGGTGGTCACTGAGCGGACTCCTTGGGGAGATGGAGTTCTACCTGCCAGCCGCCCGGCGGGTGCCGCAGCGGGCCTGCCTCAAGTGTCCCGTCGTAGAGGGCCGTTCGCTCGCGCATTCCTGTCAGGCCGCGGCCGGACGATTCGGAGAGGGCCCCTACATCCGCCCCCGCCCCCGCCCCATACCTCCCCGCCCCCACACCCGTGTCCGTCACCGTCACCCGCACCCCGTCATCCCCGTAAACGACCTCCACGTAAGCCGTCGCCTCCGGGCCCCCGTGTTTGAGGGTGTTCGTGAGGGCCTCCTGGACCACGCGGTAGACCGTGAGCTGGCGGCCCGCCGGGAGGGAGCCCGGCCCGCCCCGCACCGTGCTGCGTACCGGAAGGCCCGCGGACCGTACCCCGTCGATGAGTTGGTCCAGGTCGGTGAGGGCGGGCTGCGGAGCGAGAGCGGCGGCCTCCGGTGCCTCCTCCCGGAGTACGTCCAGGAGGCGGCGCAGTTCCGTCAGGGCCTGGCGGCTGGTGGTGCCGATGGCGGTGAGGGCCTGGGCGGCGCGTTCCGGGGACTTGGCGGCGGCGTACGAACCGCCGTCCGCCAGGGTCGTGATGACGGAGAGATTGTGGCCGATGATGTCGTGCATCTCGCGGGCTATGCGCGTGCGTTCGGCGTTGGTGGCGAGCTGCGCCTGCTGGTCGCGTTCGACTTCCAGCTGCTTGGCGCGCTGCACGAGGGATGCCATGTACTCCTGGCGGGTGCGGACCGCGATGCCGAGGAGGGCGACGATCGCGAAGCTCATCAGCGTCGGGACGATCTGCTGGTCCCAACTGCCCCGCGGATAGCGGACGCGGCTGACGAGGAGCGGTACGACGGTCAGGCCGTACGCCCAGGCCAGGGTGCGCATCGGAAGCCGTACCGCGATGTTGAAGACCACGATGAGCAGGGTGAGCGAGCTCTGTAGGACGGCCCCCGTCCAGTTGTTGGCGAGCCCCGCAAGGAACATGACCGTGTACACCGCGAGCGGATGGCTGCGGCGCCACAGGAGCGGCACTGTGACGGCCGCCGTGATCGCGTACAGGAGCCAGGCGGAGACGTCCGTGTTGTGGGCGATGTTCCGCCAGCCGTCGCCCACCAGGTCGATCAACCCGGCGCAGACGAAGAAGCCGGTCAGGAGAGCGTCCCAGACCAGGGGGCGGCGCCGGTCGAAGGAGCGCACCCACTGGACGCCGCGCTCGACGTACCGGGTCAGCGGCTGGGCGCTCGCGGACCAGTCCTGGTGCGAGCCCTGGTGGGCTTCCCGATGCGACTCCCGGTGCGACTCCCGATGCGACTCCTGGTGCGGGGCGCCCTGGCCACCACTGGCGCCGCTTCCGCTTCCGTGTCCGTTTCCGCTGCTGGTCACGGCTTCATCCTCGTACGGGAGTTGCTCATACGTCCTGTCGCTTCAGGAGATACGCCGCCGCTGCCAGGGATGCCACCGCCCACGCGCACAGCGTCAGTAGGCCGACGCCCGGTGAGAGGTCTCCGGATGCCGTGTGTACGGCGGCGAGGGACTCGGAGGCAGGCAGCGGGAAGTAGCCGAGTGCGTCCTGCACGGTGTCGTTCGGGATCATCAGTGCGAGCTGCGGCAGGAGGATCAAGCCGCCGACGTACGCGCCGATCGCACCCGGAATGCTGCGCAGGGCCGAGCCGAGGCCGAGCACGATGACGCCGATGAGGACGGTTCCGGCGGCCGAGCCCGCCACGGCGCGTGCGATGCCGGGGTCGCCGAGCGACGCCTCCAGGTCCGTGCCGCCGAGGAACAGCTGGGCCAGCGGGAACGTGAGGAAGTCGGTGATCAGAAGCGTCCCGAGCGCGACCGTGCCGAACACGGCGGTCTTCGCCCAGAGCACCGGAAGGCGGCGCGGCACCGCGGCCATCGTGGCCCGCACCATGCCCGTCGAGTACTCGCCCGCGGTGATGAGGATGCCAAGGACCGCGATCGCGACCTGACCGACCTGGGTGCCGAGCAGGGCGTACGTGACCGGGTCGACAGTGTCGTCGGGGCTTGGCGTGTAGGTGGCGGCGACGATCACGCCGAGGGCGACGGTGAAGACGCTCGCCACGCCGAGCATGATCCAGGTGGAGCGGAGCGTCCACAGCTTGTGCCACTCGGAGCGGAGGATTCCGCCGGAGGTCAGGCGGTAGGGGGACGTGGGCGTGGTGGTCGCGGTGCTCATGCCGCTGCTCCTTCCTGCGTTGTCGCAGTGGAGGTGGAGGTGGAGGTGGGGGTGGGGGTGGCGGAGACCGATGCCGCGTATTCGACCGAGTCGCGCGTCAGGTCCATGAACGCCTGCTCCAAGGAGGCCGTGTGCGGGGTGAGTTCGAAGACGGGGATGCCGTGCAGCGCCGCCGTGCGGCCGATGTGTTCGCCGTCCGTGCCGCGTACGTCGAGGACGCCCGGTGCGTCACTCGTGATCTGTACGCCGGGTGCGGCGAGCAGCTCGCCGAGCAGGCCCGCCTCGGGGGTGACGACCTTGACGGAGCCCGTGCCCGACTCGCGTACGAACGTCTCGACCGTCGTGTCCGCGAGGAGTTTGCCGCGGCCGATGATGATCAGGTGCTCGGCGGTCAGCGCCATCTCGCTCATGAGGTGCGAGGAGACGAAGACCGTACGGCCTTCTGCGGCAAGGGACTTGAGGAGGGTGCGGATCCACAGGACGCCCTCGGGATCGAGGCCGTTGACCGGCTCGTCGAGGATGATCGTGGCCGGGTCGCCGAGGAGCGCGGCCGCGATGCCCAGACGCTGGCCCATGCCGAGCGAGAAGCCCTTCACGCGCTTGCGGGCGACCTCGTGGATGCCCACGAGGTCCAGGACCGCCTCGACGCGGTGGCGTGGGATGCCGTGGGTGTGGGCGAGCGCCATGAGGTGGTGGAAGGCGGTGCGGCCGGGATGGATGGACCGGGCCTCAAGGAGTGCGCCCACCTCGTGCAGGGGTGCGGTGTGCGCCGCGTACGTGCGGCCGCCGACCGTGGATCGGCCGCGGGTCGGGGCGTCGAGGCCGAGCAGCATCCGCATGGTGGTGGACTTGCCCGCGCCGTTGGGGCCGAGGAAGCCGGTGACCGTTCCGGGGTGGACGGTGAAGCTCAGGTCTTCGACCACGGTCTTGTCGCCGTAGCGCTTGGTGAGTTCGTATGCCCGAATCATGCTTCTGATGCTGGCGCGCGCGGGGGCGCGTGGCGTCGGACCAGGGGCGGGACGATGGCGGCGGCGGGTAGTACCGCGGTAGGACGATGACCCTGAGGGGCGGGCCGGGTGTGGCTGGTCCTAGCCGGGGAGCTCGGCGTGCGGCCAGCGGGTGCGGGCCTGTTCGCGGGAGCGGAGGAGAGCAAGGGTGGGGAGGCCGCGGTCGGCTCCTGTGGACAGGAGCTCCGGGAGCTGGGGGAGCGGGGCCACGGCGGCCACATCGTCGAGGACCAGCGTCATTGGTGGGTCGAGCCGACCGGAGGATGACCGTTCGGCCATGCGCCGGCCGTGCTCGACCACGCTTGAGGCGAGTGCCGTGAGGAGGGGCATCGCGCCCGGCCCCTTGGGCGATTTGGGGTCCTCGATGGCTTCACCCACCACAAAAAGCGTGCCCCCTTCATCGATGAAGGAATCCAGGGTGAGGGCATCGGTTCTGTTGGGGGTGCAGGATTCTCGTACGTTCAGAGTGAAAAGGGCGGAGAGAGCGCGTGCCGTCAACTCCTGGGCGATGTCACGACGTTCGGGGTACGCGGTGAGCGCGGCCTCCAGCTCTCCCGCTGATCCCGATGCCGCCTTCTGGTGGGTGCGAAGGATGCGGACCGCGTCCTGTACGCCCGTTCCCTGGGCCCATCGGTGTACGTGCTTGACGGGGCGGCCGTCCACCGCTGCCGCGTGGAGGAAGCAGCGGAGGAGGGTCTCCGCGGTGTCGGCGACGGTGCTGTCCAGTTTGGCGCTCGGCCTTATGGCGGCAAGCAGGGCGGTGGCTCGTTCGGCCGCCACTGCCTTGTCCTCGCAGTTGGCGGTCGGGGACCAGTGCATTCTCGCGGGGGTGTCGCAGAGGTGTGAGGGGTCGTAGACCAGGACGGGGCCGAGTTTCGCTCGGGCGTCCTTGGTCTCCTCCCACAGGGTGGGATCCGAGGTGAGGACGAGGGCTGCGCCCTCTGCGTCTCGGATTGCTTCCGCCGCGAGGGGCCTGCGGGTTTCCTGGGGGCCAAGTACCAGGGGAGTACGGGGGGTGGGGACCGTCAGTTTCTCGGTACTCGGGGTCTCGGCACTCGGGGTCTCGGCACTCGGAGTTCCGGTGCTGCGCCCCTCGTCGGTGCTGGCGCCCATGTCATCCGCACCCGGCGCTGTGGGCACAGCGGAAGCGGGAGCGGGGGAGGGCTCCTGGACTGCGTACTCGACGGGCTCTCCCGCCGGAGCCGATGCCGGAGCCGGAGTGGAACGTCTGTCCGTAGCCGGGGCCGCCCCCGCCACCGGAAAGCGTCTCGCCCTCCGTACCGACCGCCATCTCGTCACCGTCCCCATGACGAAGATCGTCAGGACGACGAGGACCATCAGCTGGCCGATCAGCAGGCCCCAGAACAGGCCGTAGCCCGTGAGTTGGGCCGCCGGGGTCGCCGGCCACGCGCCCGCGATGTCGTGCGGCTGCTGTACCAGGTGCCGCATCGCCACCGGCGTATTGCCGAAGGTGACGTTCTTGGGCCAGGAGCCGTGCGAGAACGTGCCCGCGAGGCCCGTCGCCGACCAGACCAGGACCGTCAGGCCGAGCACGAAGGCGAGGCCGCCGACCAGCACACCGTCGGGGATGCCCCGCTCCCGTGACGCGCGGCGCCCGCCCTGGTCGCGGTACTCGGGCTCAGCCTCCCGGTAGCCCATCCCTCACGCCACCCCGTAACGCGACGACGACGATGATGACGGAGCCGACGGATCGTTCATCTGCTGTTCCATGTACGCCGCTCGCTCCTCCGCCTCCAACTCGGCGGCCCGCAGCGCGTCGTCGGCGAGGAGCTGGTCCGCCGACGACTCCGTCATGGCGCGGTCGGTGAAGACCAGGGGGCGTTCGGTCTCCGTGATCAGGTGTTTGACCACCTGGACGTTGCCGTTGACGTCCCACACGGCGATACCGGGCGTGAGGGTCGGGATGATCTCCACCGCCCAGCGTGGCAGGCCGAGGACCCGTCCTGTCGCTCTCGCCTCGTCGGCCTTCTGGGCGTAGATCGTCCTTGTCGACGCCATCTTCAGGATCGCGGCGGCTTCCTTGGCCGCCGCCCCGTCCACCACGTCGCTCAGGTGGTGGACCACCGCCACGAACGAGAGCCCGAGCCGCCGCCCGAACTTCAGGAGCCGCTGGAAGAGCTGCGCCACGAAAGGGGAGTTGATGATGTGCCACGCCTCCTCCACCAGGAAGATGCGCTTCTTGCGGTCCGGGCGGATCCAGGTGTGTTCGAGCCAGACGCCCACGATCGCCATCAGGATCGGCATCGCGATGGAGTTGCGGTCGATGTGCGAGAGGTCGAAGACGATGAGCGGGGAGTCCAGGTCGATGCCGACCGTCGTCGGGCCGTCGAACATGCCCCGCAGGTCACCGTCGACCAGACGGTCGAGGACGAGCGCGACGTCCAGACCCCACGCCCGTACGTCGTCTATGGCGACGTTCATCGCTTCCGCCGACTCGGGCTCCGGGTGGCGCAGTTGCTCCACGATGTCCGTGAGGACCGGCTGGCGCTCCACGATCGTCTCGTTCACGTACGCGTGGGCGACCTTGAGCGCGAAGCCCGAGCGCTCGTCGAGCCCGTGCCCCATCGCGACCTCGATGATGGTCCGCAGGAGCGCCAGCTGACCGGTCGTGGTGATCGCGGGGTCCAGCGGATTGAGGCGGATGCCCATGTCCAGGGCGGCCGTCGGGTCGAGCCGGATGGGGGTCAGGCCCAGCTCCTGGGCGATGAGGTTCCACTCGCCCACGCCGTCCTCGCCCTGCGCGTCAAGGACGACGACCTGCCGGTCCTTGAACCTCAGCTGTCGCAGGACGTACGTCTTCTCTAGCGCCGACTTGCCGTTGCCCGACTCTCCGAGCACCAGCCAGTGCGGGGCCGGGAGCTGCTGCCCGTACAGCTGGAAGGGGTCGTAGATGTACCCCTTGCCGGAGTACACCTCGCGCCCGATGATCACGCCCGAGTCGCCGAGGCCGGGTGCGGCCGTCGGCAGATAGACCGCCTGGGCCTGCCCCGTCGACGTACGGACCGGAAGTCTGGTCGTCTCCACCTTCCCGAACAGGAAGGACGTGAAGGCGTCCGTGAGGATGGTCAGCGGATCCCGCATGGTGACAGCCCTCGCCTCTAGCGTCGGATGCCGGTCGCGAACGGCAGCGTGTTGACGAAGGACCTGTGGTGCTCGCGGTCGCACCACTCCAGCTTCAGGTACGACTTTCCTGCCGAGGCCCGGATGGTGCGCTTGTCGCGGGCGAGGGCTTCGGGGGAACGGGACGAGACGGTGATGTAGCCGACGAGATTGACTCCGGCCGCGCCGCTCGCCAGGTCCTCGCCGCGCTGGTCCAGACGTGAGTTCGATGCGATGTCACGGGGGTCGACCGTGCGGTTCAGCTTGGCCTGGCGGCTCGCCTCGGCCTCGTCGTTCGTCTTCTCCGTCAGCATGCGCTCGATGGCGACCTCGGTGGGTTCGAGGTCCATGGTCACCGCGACCGTGCGGATCACGTCCGGGGTGTGGACGAGCAGCGGGGCGAGGAAGTTGACGCCGACGGGCGTCATCGGCCACTCCTTCACCCAGGCCGTGGCGTGGCACCAGGGGGCGCGGGTGGAGGACTCGCGGGTCTTGGCCTGGAGGTAGGTGGGCTCCATGGCGTCGAGCTCGGCGGGCCAGGCGTTGCGCTTCGTCATCGCCTGGATGTGGTCGATGGGGTGGTCCGGGTCGTACATCGAGTGCACGAGCGACGAGAGCCGCCCCTGCCCCAGCGGCTGCCGTACGCGGATGTCCGCTTCCTGGAGACGCGAGCAGATGTCGGTCAGCTCGCGCGCCATGACGACCGCGAGCCCTGCGTCCTTGTCGAGCTTCCGGCCGCCGTGCGGACGGCTGGCGCGGGCCATCGCCTGGGCCTCGGCGGCCAGGTCGCGCGAGTAGTGCATGCAGGCCACGAGATACGCGCGGTGCTGCTCGCTGCTGGTGGAGACCATCGACTGGAGCTGTTCGTACGACTGCTGCAGCCAGGGCAGTGCCCGGTCGTCGCCCCTGATGCTGACGTCCTTGGCGTGGGCGTCGGGGTCGGCGGGGAGCGTGCGCGCGAGCATCTGGAGCCGCGTCACGAAGCCGTCTCCGTTCGCGACGTGCTTGAGCAGCGTCCCGAACCGGTCGACGAGCGCCTCCTGGTCCTCGGAGTCGCGCAGACCGACGCCGGGGCCCTCGATCTCGATGGCGGCGGTGACCGTACGCCGGTCGGCGTGCAGCAGCACGGCGATCTCATCGGGACCGAAGGGCGCGGCCAGCCAGTTGATACGGCCGATCCCGGGCGGCGGGCCGACCTCGACCTCTCTGCCGTCGAAGCGGATGCCCGCCTCGGGGGTGGCGGAGCGGTAGGCGGTGCCGCGCTTGAGGGAGCGCTTGAAGCTGCGGTTGATCTCGAACCACTTGTAGAACGTGCGGCCCTTGTAGGGGACGTAGACCGCGGCGATCGCCAGCATGGGGAAGCCCATGAGCAGCACGATGCGCAGGGAGAGGACAGGGACGAGGAGTCCGCACATCATCCCCAGGAAGGCTCCCGCGATGATCATCGCGATCTCGCCGGTCTCCCGGTTCTTGCCGACGATCGCGTTCGGCCGCGCGCGGCCGATCAGATATGTGCGGCGGGGCGCGATCGGTTGCGACACGTGGGACTGAGTCGTCAACGCCCTTCACCTCCCGTGCGTTTGGTACTGCCAGTGGAACCGTTTCCTGAGCCGCCCGAGCCGCGGTTGCGCGCGTGCGGTGTGCTGGTCGCGCTGCCCCGGGGCGGGGGCGCGGCGGAGGGGACAGATCCGCCGCCGCTCGATGAGCCGCCTCCGCCGCCCCCGCCGCCACGGCTGCTGTGGGCTGCGACGCCGCCGCTCACGGGGTTGGCGGGCCGCGGCTGGCTGTTGCCGCCTCCGTCTCCGCCACCGCCACGGGAGCTGTGGGTCTTGATGCCCTGGGAGACGAGGGACGCGGGGGACGAGATGACGGCCGCGGCGCGGTTCTCCGCACCCTGGGAGATGCGGTTGTTGCGGGAGTTGGCGATCTCGTCGCCGAAGCCGGGGACGAAGCGGTAGATCATGGCGCTCGCGAAGATGGCGAGCAGGATGATCGAGAGCCCGGAGACGACCGCCGAGAAGGAGTCGGGTCCGTCACCGGCGGAGAGCGCTCCGGCCAGGCCGAGCACGATGACGATGATGGGTTTCACCAGGATCACCGCGATCATGATCCCGGCCCAGCGGCGGACGTGCGTCCACAGGTTCTTGTCGACGAGACCCGCGTACACGACGGTGCCGAGCAGCGCGCCCACGTAGAGCAGCGCGGCCCGGATGACGAGTTCGAGCCAGAGGACGCCGGCCGCGAGGATCGACACGAGCGAGACGACGATCAGCATGATCGGCCCGCCGCCGATGTCGTCGCCCTTCTTGAGCGCTTCGGAGAACGTCCCGAAGAACGTGTCCGTCTGACCGCCGGTCGCTTTCGCGATGACGTCACTCACGCCGTCGGCCGCCGAGACGACCGTGTAGAGGATCAGCGGCGTGAAGGCGGAGGCGAGGACCGTCAGCCACAGGAACCCGATGGCTTCGGAGAGCGCGGTGGTGAGGGGGACGCCTCGCACTGCGCGTTTGGCGACGGCGAGGAGCCAGAGGAGCAGGGTCAGGATGGTGGACGCGGCGAAGACGACCGCGTACTGCTTCAGGAAGCTGGGGTTCGTGAAGTCGACGGTGGCGGTCTTCTTCACGGCTTCGGACAGCTTGTCGACGGTCCAGGACGCGGCTTCCGCGCAGCCCTTTGCCAGGGAGGAGAGGGGGTCGGCGGTGGGGTCGAGGGGGGCGTCTGTGGGGTATTTGCTGCCGCCCCCTCCGCTGCCGCCGTCGTTTCCTTTTTCGCAGTACTTCTTGGCGGGGCCGTGGATGAGATCGCAGGGGTCGTCATCTGGTGCGGCGAAGGCTCGCGTCGCGAAGAGGACCGCCGTGGTCTGCACAGCAGTGACAGCGACTGCGAGCTTGAGTACGTGACGGTTAGCGGGCATACGTAAACCCTCCGTACCCTTCTGCGGCCTTCGAGATCTCATCGGAGCCGGACGCGCGTTCGTCGCCCGGGACAGGGGCGGGGCCGTCCTTCTGGGAGTGAGTGGCGGCCTTCCAGTCGCCGCCGACCCACACCAGCTTCATGGTGATGGTGAACCAGCTGCTGGTCACCGGCTTGGTGGACTTCTCCCCGGCAAGGCCGAGCAGACCACTGCACCAGACCTCCACCGTTGCCTTCCCGACGGCGTAGTTGGTTACCTTGGTGCCGATCGGGCTCGTGCGCGAGACGAACTGGTAGCCCTTCGGCGTCGAACCGTCCTGGTTCAGACCCACGTTCTTGAAGAAGCCGGCGCTGTACGCCTTGTCGAGCTCTGCCTTGAACTGGTTCACGCTTGACGGTGCCATGACGGCCTGCAGGACGGTGTCGCGCTTTGGCTTGTTGAACATGTCCGCTGAGCCGAGCGCTACCGCATAGTTCGCGGCAGCGGACTGCGCACCCTGCTCACTCTTCGCGTACCCGGACGGAATCCCCGACGTCTTCCCGTCGACAGGCCGCGCCCCGGACGCGGCCGTCGGGTCCGCCCCCGCCTTCTTGCCGTCCCCGCGGCCCCCGGCAGACTCCTCACCGCCGCCGCCACGATTCGCGAACGCGATAGCCGCGATGAGCACGACCACCACACCGACCACCGTCACGAGACTCCGTGACGAAGAACGGCTGGATCTGCGCCCTCCCCCGTAGCCGTCCTGACCGCCCCCCTCGCCCTCGGGGAGCCGCGTCCGGGTCTCGCCCGAGCCGCCGTAGAGGCTGTCGTTCCGCTCGTCGTCGAGACTCATGCCGCGTACGCCCCCTCAACCTCTCGGTGAACCGCCACGTACGACGGTAGCCGTGCTGGTCCCCGCGCGGGCGCGGTGTGGTGACTCGACATCAGGGAGTTGCAACCTCAGCCGGTGGGCGCGACGGGTGGGTGGGTCGGAGGGGGACAGAGTGAGGAAGCGGTGAGGGGCTAGACCGCCATGCCGTACACGATGGTGAAGACCGTGCCGAGCGATCCGATGATGAAGACGCCGGTCAGGCCCGCGATGATCAGGCCCTTGCCCTGCTCCGCGCTGAAGGTGTCGCGCAGCGCCGTCGCGCCGATGCGTTGCTTCGCCGCGCCCCAGATCGCAATGCCGAGACAGAGGAGGATGGCGATCGCCATCACGACCTCGATCATCACCCGTGCTTCGTTGCCCAGACTCCCGAATGGGCCCCAGTCGGGGGCGATCCCGCCGATGATGGTGGTGATGTCGCCTTTTTCGGCTGCCAAAAGCATGTGTAACTCACCGCCCCTAGTGGGTTGTTCCGTCACCTCTGTCTACCGCAGCGCAGAGGACAGCTCATTCTCGCCGACAAATGGGCCAGAGCATGTCGACTTGGCGTCATTCGTTGGCTGAAACGTATGGTTACTCTGTGTATCACGGTGAGTGACGCCGGGCAATGACGGCCCGGCGAGCCCTCTGACCAGGTCTCATTCTGACCTGACCCCATGATGGACCCTCACATCATGGGTCATGGAGGCCCGTCGAGGCCATCCGGACCGTCCAAGCCACCGAGACCGCCCTAGCCGCCCTAGCCGCCCTAGCCGCCCTAGCCGCACTAGCCGTCCAGGCCGTCCAGCCCGTCCAGGCCACCGAGGCCGCCGCCCGTCACGACGTACGAGCAGTCCGTGTAGCGGTAGCCGGGCTGTACCTTGCTGCCCTCGGTGTTGTTGCGGACGCCTCCCACGGCGCTCGCGTCGCGCTTGTAGAGGAAGTGGTAGTCGCCCGGGGGCAGGTGGAGCGTCTTGTTCGGATACCCCTTGCCCGCCAGGCAGGCCTTCTTGCCCTGGGCCCGGTTCGTGTACGTCTTGCAGCCGCCGCATGCCGAGAGCTTGAGGGTGCCGGTGGTCGGGCCGGTGTAGAGGACTTCGAGCGGTCCTGGGCCGCCGTTCTCGACGACGTACGCGAGCTTCGCGCCGCCGGGCGACTTGGCGGGCGGCAGACTGCGGCCCGCCGCCGGGCGGGATTCGGCGATCTCGGCGGCGATGGCGATGTCCTTGGCGCGGTCGCGCTTGCCGTTGCTCTTGTAGGTCCCGGCGAAGTCGTTGAGCGTCTTGGCCGCTTCCTTGAACTTCCCGTCCTTGAACTCGTCCACGCCGCACGCGTACGCCCCCGACTCCACCGCGCCGGCGGCGTCTCCGGAAAGTCCGTCGCCTGCGCTGTCGGGGAGGGCCTTGGCGGTGGTGCCGATGCTGCGCAGCTCCTCGGTGGCCTTGCAGGGGTCGGAGCCCTTCAGGTCCGACGAGCGAGAGGTGATGGCCTCGCGGATGGCGGGCTCGACCTTCCCGGCCTGGTCGGAGTCGGGGAACGTACGCAGGAGCTGGCCGAATTCGTCTCCGCCGGCGGTGGAACCGGCGCCGAGTCCTTGGTTTCCGCACTCGTAGAGGGAGGTGGCCAGGCGGTCGTCGGGCCAGGTGGCGAGCGTGCCGAGGCGGCCCTTGCCGAGGGAGCCGGGGAGGGTGCGGAGGTACTGAAGGGGCGCTAGCGCGTCGCAGTACTCGCGCTCGTCATAGGGGGCGGCGACGGACTTGTAGTACGCGGTGAGGCTGTCCGGCACGCGCTTGGCGGCCTTTGATCCGGGGTGATCGTCGCCGAGGTCGCGGTAGATGGCGAGGGCGGCGCGGTAGTCGTCCTCGGCCGCGTCGAAGTCGGTGCCGTCGGCTGCCGTGACGATCTTGTCGGCCTTGTCGAGCCGGTCGAGGAGCATCTCCTCGACGGCTTCGTCACGTGCGGCGTCGTACGCGATGACGCCACCGGCGGGAACGGCGAGCAGGACGAGTCCGATCCCGAAGACGAGCGGCGTGCGCAGCGGCCAGCTCTGGGAGGTACGGAGGGCACGGCGGGCCCCGTCGGCCGCAGCGAGGAGCAGGAAGGCCACGAACCCGATGAGTACGCCGCCGGGGACGCCGTCGACCTCGGCGGGCAGCGCGAGGAAGAGGAGCGCGGCCGTCGCGGCCCAGCAGAGGGCGGCAAGGAACCACTGCTTCAGGAGTACGTAGCCGAGTCCGAGGCCGGTGAGATTGAGGACCCCGGCGGAGAGGGCGCGGAGGGCGTCGGGGGCGGGTTGGGGTGCGGGTGGGGCGTAAGGGGGTGGGGCTGCTGGGGGTGGTGGCGGTGCGATCGGGGGAGGCGGCCCGAACTGGACTGTGTGGGGGGCTTGAGGGGTTTGAGGGGCTTGGGCGGATTGGGCGGATTGGGGTGCCTCGGGCGTGGGTCTCTGGCTTTCGCCGTCCCCGTCCCCGCCCCTATCCCTAGCCCTGCCCCTATCCCCATCCCCGCCCCTGTCCCCGCCAGGAATCGCGTCTCTGGGCCCGTCGCCAGGCGTGGTGTTCTCGTCCCCAGGTTGCATGTTCGGCTCCCCCCAGCCGTTAAAACGCGGCGCGTTTATTTGCGCCGAATTCCCCTACGATCAGGGAAAGTTGGACACCCGTCAACAGTCCGGGCACCCCTCAGTCACGACGTCCGAGCGCCTTCGCGCGGGTGTAGGACCGGCCGGTCAGGAGTACTCCGCCGGCGAGCGCCGCGGTGTAGGCGACCAGAAGGACGGCGAAGCCGCCGGGGAGCCAGCCGAGGAAGCCGGTGTAGTCGTGGTCGATGAGCACTCGGATGAGGCCTTGCGCGGAGAAACACATCAGGACTGCGCCGAGGACCTGCAGGATGTCGTATTCCACGTTACGAACGTATCGGCAGAATTTCTAGTCATGCGTCTACGCAGGGGATAGACCTCTGAATATGCTCTGAATACGTCACACAATCCAGGTCCTATAGTGAGAGATGTGCGTGACGAAAAGAGAACCCGCTGCACGGTCTGCCGTGCCGGAATGAGCACCGCGGGCAAGCGTGGCCGCCCCGCTCTCTACTGCTCCCGCAGCTGCCAGGCGAGGGCCTACCGACAGCGGAAACGGCCCCCCGTCCCGGCGCCCGAGCGCCCGACGTCATCGTCCGACGCCCGGTCGCGCAGGCGACGGCAGATCGCCGAGGCGGTGTGGCGCATCGCAGCCGAGCGCGGCCTGGACGCGGCGAGCATGCGGGAGATCGCGGCCGAGGCGGGGGTGTCGCTACGGGTGGTCCAGTACCACTTCGCAGGCAAGCACGAGCTCCTCGTCGCCGCCCTGCACCTGCTCCACCGCGAGAACGAACGCCTCGCCAGAACGCGCGTCCGCTTCGACCCCGCGAACCTGCGCGGCGTACTGAGTGCGCTCCTTGACGAGTTCCTGCCGCTGGACGCCCAACGGGCCATGGCCCTGCGGGTGTTCTCCGCGTACTACGCCCGCAGCCTCACCGACCCCGCGATCGCGGCGGCCTTCCTGAGCGACGAGCACCCCCTGGAGGAACTCGTCGCCGGTTTCATCGCCACGGCCCAGGCGAACGGGCAGACGGCCCCCGGCCTGGACGCCCGGCGCGAGGCGGACCTGCTGGTGGCCGCGGCGGTCGGGCTCGGCGGGGATGTACTGCACGAGCGCCGCACCCTGGACGACGTACGGGCCACGCTCGACTACCACCTGACCAAGCTCTTCAGCCCGAACGGTCCGGCCCGGCCGTAGCCCTGTCGGCCCTGTTGATCGCTTCGGCCTCGAGCAGCGGGTTCTCGAAGCTGACGTTCTCGGCGATCTGGTGCAGCAGGCTTCGGTACTCCGCACGCCGGCTCACGGCGGTGGTGCCCAGCGTAAGCACCACCAGGCGTTTGCCGTCCGGGTGCGGGAGGTGGGCGAAGATCTGGAGGATCGGCTCCTGCGGGAGGCCGGACTCGGCATTCGGGGTGCTTACGAGCTCGCTGAATGACGCCGGTCCGCAGGGCAGTTCGAGGTACTCGATGTTCGTGTGCCCCTCGGCCCCTGCGACGGCCCGGGCGGCGGTGATGGCGGGCGCTGCGGTGGCGATGTCTCGCCAGGACAGGGTGAAGAGGGAGAACAGGTGCGTGGCGATGCTCTCGTCGCTTTGGCTGTCGGATACGTCGTCGCGGTGGAGGCCGATTGAGCATCGGGTGGTACCGGCCTCGGCGAGAACGGCCAACAGCTGCTGTCCTTGTGCGAGCTGGACCAGGAACTGCTGGCGGGCGAGGTCGTCCTCGACGGAGTCCAGGATCGGTGCGATGGCGTCGCGCAACGCTTCGGCTCCGGGGGAGCCGGGCGGGTTCAACAGCGCACGGATGGGAATTGTGGTGAAACCTGCGGGTTCGACGAACCAGATGTCGGCTTCAGTGTTGTGAGCCGATTCGTCGAGAAGGAACCTGGGCTCGGTCACAGGGACTTCGCTTTCGACTTGCGCGAGTCAACATATGGGGCAAAACCGGCGCGTCGGCCTCGTTCCACATCCTCAGCTGTGGCACCCCATTCTGTGGTGAGCGCGTGATCGGCCGTGGCCAGACGCTGCCTGAGGATCTTGAAGTGGCCAGGTGTTCGGCCGCTCGGTGAAGGTACCGCGAGGATGCCGATCATGCGGGGGTCGCCGGCGAACCAGATCGTCTCGATCCGGGCTTTCAACTGCGGCTTGGCGCGGGGTGCCATCCTGCGGTGCCACCAGTTCACGCGGAGGTGATTGGAGACGACGAGTGGGAGTTGCTGCTGTCGGTTGGCGGGGTTGGGAAACTCGAACCATCCGTACTGATCACCGAGAACGTCGGGATAGATCCCCAGGCCGTTCGGAACGCCGCGAAGTACCTGCCATGGGTATGTGCGCAGGATGCGGAGCTTACGCATAGCGATAGGGAAGTATCCAAATACCTGGACGAACAGGCGCCAACTGCCATAGATGGAGTAAGGAATAAAGATCCATAGCATCCAGTGCCTATCGATGGGAGCCGCGATGAGCGCGATCCAGACGCCGATCCATCCGATGACCCCGGCCACGTTCTTGACCATGAGCAGGATCCATGCACGTCGCGTTGGCGGATGCTGCCATGCAGTGGGGTAGTCAGCGGGATTCATCGGAGGCACTTCTTTCTGCAGCGGAATGGTTAAGTGAAGGCGAAACGTGCGATGGCCGGGATTCCTGGTAGGTCGAGCAGGAGACGTCCGCCATCAACCTTGGTCGTTGCCTTGGCCCTGCCTTCGTCGTCGTCGAACAACCCGTAGCCAGAAGTCGCGAGCCCCAAGGCACCTGAAGTGACAGCCACGTTGTCAGCTGCTGCGTCGCTAGTAACCATGGCGTTGACCAACGGATTTGCCAGTTGCGTGGCGCCCTTGCTTGCATCCCAGGTCTGAGTACCGTAGACGGCCATCTTCTGTCCGAGGCTCATGGCCCCAGACCCTGCCCGCACCGCCTGAGTGGCAGCGCGGCCGCCCTTTACGACGGCTCCGATCCCAGGCACCATCCCTACGGCGTCAGCTCCGACCGAAACCAGATTGCCGAAAAAGTCAGCGTCGAACTCGCCCTTCGTAAAGCCGTCTTTCAGCGATTCCCACACAATCGGATCCGAGACTCGGATCCCAAACGCCGCAGCGCTTGTAGCTGATGCCGCCAACATCAGCGCGGCTGCTACTCCAAGGCCCAAAGGCCCGGTAAGGACGATCGCTGCCAGCGCAAGAACCCCAGCAATGGCGCTGAGGATATCCGGAAGATTATCCTTGATCCAGCTCCAGGTGTCCTCGAGCCAACCAGGCTCGTGCGGCGCCAGTTTGTCTGTCGCGTCACGAATCTTTCCCGCGCGATAATTGGACCGCACATTGTGCTCGTGTTCCAGGCTCCGCGCCCTGCCCAGGATCCGGTCGAGTTCCGCCTGCGCGTCCTCGACCTTTCCGTTGGCCAGCTTCAAGGACTTCTTCGCGTCCCCCTGCTTTTCACCCTTCTTGTCCAGGTCGGGATCAGCACCAGCGGTGTCAGCGTGCCCCTGCGCCGCCTTCAACGCCTCCCGGGCCTCCTTGGCCTTCCCGTTCAGAGCTTTTGCCCGACGCTGGTAGTCGTCCAGGTCGCCTTCCCAGCGCTCCAACTGCGTCGCGGCCTTTTCGATGGAGCGTGCGGCGTTCTTCAGGTTGAGAGCCAGCGGCCCGTCTTTGACGGCCTCGCGAAAGGCTACTGCCGCATCGCCTTCCCAGTAGCTGCCGTCCATCAGCTTGGTGACGACCTTGCGGGTGTCGCGGAGGACAGTGACGCAGTTGTCCAGCTTCTTACGCAGCTCTTTTACGGTGTCGCAGTTCCCGGGGGCCGGATCAAAACCGAGATCCGGATAGGTGGAGGCGTCCGTCACTTCGGCACCTCTACGATGTCGTCATTAGTCTTCCCGGGTTTCTCCAACGCCTTCAGAAGTGCATTCTCGACTTCCATGAAGGCGTCTTTGCTCTGCTCGATGATCTTGCTGAGATCCTCGGCCTGCTCACCGATCTGCTCCGCCCCGTACTTCCAGTCCTCCTGGAACTCCTCGCACGCCTTGTCGAGTTCCTCCGTCCCGAGGCCGCCAACGGTCGCACTGGCCAGAGCGCTCCGAAGGCCCTTCAGGGAGGTGACCGATCCATCGAGCAGCTTCATGAATCCTTCGAGCTCGACTGCGTCGAGCCTCAGCCTCTCGGCCATCCCTACCCCCCGGGGTCTAGTCGCGCGATGTGATCACTGATGGAAACGGTTGTTCGATGGGACGACCGTTGCCGTGAGGTGACTGACGCTATCTATGGGGTGCGTAGTTTCGCTAGTGCGAAGTTTGCGTCATAGGTGCGGGAATATGCATGTTCCGGGCATAGCGGGGCGTTGATCGATTCTCGTAAGAGGAATAGGAGAAAGGGACAGTCATCGCTTGCGGCTCCAGCTCCAGCTCCTCGGCCTTCCGGGGTACGTCGACAGGCCGACGCGGCATAGGGCTCCGGCCCGATCTCCTTTGTGGCAGGGCTAGTTAGCGTCCTGGCCATGCGAATCGGATTGATCGGAACTGGAAATGTTGCTCGCGCGCTGGCGGCCGGTTGGCAGGCCGCGGGGCATGACGTCGTGCTGGGGTCGCGTTCCCCGAAAGGGCGGGGAGGTGCGGAGGAGTTGACGGGATTCACCGTCGTCGGTCTCGCCGAGGTTGCCGCGCGTGGCGAGGTACTGGTCAACGCCACGCCCGTACGGCTTCGATGGACGTGCTGAACGAGATCGGCGCGGGCGCCCTGGCGGGGAAGGTGCTGGTCGACATCGGTGTCGGCTTCACGGAGGGGATGGAGCTCTCCCATCCCAACTACAGCCTCAGTGAGGAGATTCAGGCGGCGTTTCCCCAGACGCCGGTGGTCAAGACGCTCGCCACTGTCGACTCGGTCGTGATGAAGGACCCGGGGAGCCTGGAGGAGATGGGCACGATCTTCCTCTCCGGTGACGACGCCGCCGCCAAGCGGACGGTGCGGCAGCTGCTCGGCGACCTGGGATGGCCGGATGCCTCCCAGCTCGACCTGGGAGGCATCGGGACCGCGCGCGGTCAGGAGCATTTCGCGCTGCTGTTCATGGGGTTGGCGGAGGCGATCGGGACGTACGGGTTCGGCATCAAGGTGGTGCGTCCGCGTACCCGTACCGTTTGAGCAGGTGACGGGGGCCGTCGGTGACCGGGAGCGTGCCCGCGGGCCAGTCGATCGAGGGTGGGCATGACCGGCCAGGACATGACCGGCCAGGACGTCACCGGCCAGGACGTCAGCAGCCAGGACGTCACCAGCGAGGCATGGCCGTTCGGTACGTCGGGTTGACCGTGCGCATGTAACCGGTGTCGTCGCGGTTGCGCAGTCCGCACTTCAGGTACTGCTCGTGGAGAGTCTGTAGGGCGTCGTGGTCGAGCGTGACGCCGAGGCCGGGGGTGCTGGGCGGGACGACCGCGCCGTCCTTGAACTCCAGGACGCCGGGCTCGATGACGTCCTCGGTCTTCCAGGGCCAGTGGGTGTCGCAGGCGTACGTGAGGTTGGGGGTGGCGGCAGCGAGGTGGGTCATGGCCGCGAGGCTGATGCCCAGGTGCGAGTTGGAGTGCATGGACAGGCCCATGCCGAACGTGTCGCAGATCCCGGAGAGCAACTTGGAGCGACGCAGGCCACCCCAGTAGTGGTGGTCCGAGAGCACGACCTGAACGGCGTCGACCGCGACCGAGGGCTTCAGCTCGTCGAAGGCGACGACGCACATGTTCGTCGCCAGCGGCATGCCGACCTGGCGGGCCACTGCGGCCATGCCCTCGATTCCCGGGGTCGGGTCCTCCAGGTACTCCAGCACCCCGTCCAGCGCCTGGCCCACCTTGACGGAGGTCGGGACCGACCACACCGCGTTGGGGTCGAGGCGCAACGGGTGCGTGGGGAACTCCGCCCGCAACGCCCTGATCGCCTCGACCTCCTCCTCGGGCGGCAGTACTCCGCCCTTGAGCTTGATCGCGGTGAATCCGTACTCGTCGATCATCTTCCGGGCCTGGCGTACCAGGCCCTCCGGGTCCAGGGCGGCGCCCCATTCGTCCGGTTCGGCGCCGGGGTGGGCGGCCCACTTGTAGAACAGGTAGGCGCTGAACGGCACCGCGTCCCGCACGGCACCACCGAGCAGGTCGGAGACCGGGCGTCCGGCGGCCTGCCCCTGGATGTCCAGCAGGGCCACCTCGAACGGGGAGAAGACCCGGTCGGCGGTGCTGCTCGTGGTGATCATCCCGGTGAGGCCCGACCCGCCGTCGCCGCCGGACCGGTTGATGAGCCCGGTGATGCGCCGGTGCATCTCCTCGGTGGCGTAGACGTCGAGCCCGATGAGTTCCTTCGCGGCGGCGTTCAGCCGGTCCAGGTGCTTCGCGTCGGCGTAGGTCTCGCCGAGTCCCGTCAGACCGCCGTCGGTGTGCACCTGCACGACGGCGCGCAGGGCGTACGGCTCGTGGACCCCGACCGAGTTGAGCAGCGGCGGGTCGCGGAAGGCGACAGGGGTGACGACTATCGAGGAGACGCGCAGGCGCTCGGTGTTCATGGTCAGGGCCTCCCGGCCGGTTCGGGACCGCGTTGAAGGAACAGCACTCCGTCCAGCATCAAGGTCTGTTCACAATTCTGATCACTGTTCATGTTGCTGAGTATTGATCAAGTTAGGACCGGCCGGAACTCCCGTCAACCGTCCGCCCGTTCGCCCAGCTCGCCCAGTTCGCCCGACCCTCACCTGGCCACCAAAAGACCAGACCAACTGCGCCCGAGGCCTCCTCTCGCGGTCACGCCGCGGTCACGTCGCGATCATGTCGCGAGAAATCGTTGACCGGCCGGACGTGCTTTCGTAACGTGATCGCGGACGTGAAGTCAGTTCGCATACATGAACATAAACATGAACATCTCTTGGTGCCCCCCCCGTTCCCGGCACCGGGATCGCACCTGCGCCTGCGCGCATTCCGTGAAGGCGCGCCCGCCGCACGGCCGACGGCGTGAGCCCGGCGACGGCTTGAGCTCGGCGACGGCTTGAGCCCGGCGACGGACGACGCCCTTCCAACCACCGTGGGAGACGAAGATGGTCCCGCAGCTTTTCTCGAGGAAAACGAAGAGTCCGCACAGCGAGGCAGATCCGGAAAGCCGTGCCGTCAGCAAGTTCCTGCGCCGCATGCTGCCTCTGCTGGTCCTGATGCTCCTCGTCAACCAGATGGACCGGACGAACGTCGGGTTCGTGCAGGACGACCTGCGTGCCGACGTCGGCACGAGCGCCGCGGCGTACGGCCTCGGAGCCGGTCTGTTCTTCATCGGCTACGCGATCTTCGAGATCCCCAGCAACATGCTGATGGAACGCTTCGGTGCCCGGACCTGGCTGACCCGCATCATGGTCAGCTGGGGCACCGTGATCCTGGCGATGTGCTTCATCAACGGCACCACCAGCTTCTACATCCTGCGCTTCCTCCTCGGCGCGGCCGAGGCCGGGTTCTTCCCCGGCGTCCTCTACTACTTCACCCAATGGCTGCCGAACTCCAGCCGGGGCCGGGCCAGTGCCATCTTCCTGGGCGGCTCCGCCACCGCGTACATCGTGACCGGCCCGATCAGCGGTGCGCTCCTTGAGATGCACGGCATCGGCGGCATCGCCGGCTGGCGCTGGATGTTCGCGCTGGAGGGCATCTTCTCCATCGTCGTCGGCATCGTCGCCGGTTTCTTCCTGGTCTCCCGCATCCGCGAGGCCCGCTGGCTGACCGACGAGGAGAAGGACGCGCTGAGCGCGGCCGTCGAACGTGACCAGGCGTCCCGGAACCGCGAACCGAAGGTGTCCAGGCTCAAGTTGCTGGTCCACCCGCAGGTGGCACTGCTGACGGTCGTCTTCTTCGCCATGGCGCTGACCGGCTACGCGATCACCTTCTGGCTGCCGAGTCTGGTCGCCGACATCGGCGGGCTCTCTCCCTTCCAGATAGGCCTGCTGTCCGCCATCCCCTGGATCTGCGCGGTCGTGGCGATGTACTCGATGGGCAGCGTCACCGACCGGGCGCAGGACCGCCGCCCCTATCTGGCGTCCGCGCTGGTCCTGTCGGCCCTCGGCACGTACCTCGCCACGCTCGGCTCCCCCTGGTTCGGGCTGCTGGCCATCACGCTTGCCGCGGTCGGCGGCAAATGCGCTGCCACACTGTTCTGGCCGATGGCCCAGTCCGGGCTCGACCTCAGGGTCGCCGCGGCGGGGCTGGCTCTGGTGAACTCCCTGGGCAACCTGGGCGGCTTCGTCTCCCCCACGCTCTTCGGCTACCTCAAGGAGCACACCGGCAGTACGACCGGTGGCCTGCTCACCCTGTCCGCCGCCTCGTTGATCGCCGCCGTCGGCGTCTTCTTCATCCGCCGCCCGACCAATGGGCCGGTCCAGCCCGCCGACGCGGACGCCCCCGCCTCCAGCGAGGGTGTGGCGCCCCGGACCGCCTGAAAGGGCGTTGTCACGTTGTCACTCGACGCCCTCCACGAAGTGGTCGAACTCGCCCGCCTGGACGCCGAGTACGAAGGCGTCCCACTTCTTCTCGGTCGTGGTCACGACGTTCTCGGGGTCGCTGGTCTCCCGTAGGTACACGGCGTCCCCCGGGCCGTGCGCGATCTCGATCCAGGGGCCCGGTCCTTCCTCCCCTTCGGGGGCGGCGCGGATCCAGTCCAGGTTCGGGGGGATGCCGGGGGTGGGGGCGGAGGCGGGGGTGTCGGTCACGGGGAGGGTCCTTCGTGGGATTTTTTTGGGATGGGTGGGATGGTGGTGGGTGCCTCGTGGGGGTTTGTCCGTATTTAGGGTGGGGGTTGGGGGCGCGGATTGCAGAAAAGTCCCGTGGCTATCCGTGGGTGGGTGGGTGCGTGGGCTGGTGCGGGTTGGGGACCCTGCGGGGCTTTCCCCAACCCCGCCCCTTCCCGAAACTGGGGCTCCGCCCCAGACCCCGGTCCTCAAACGCCGGACGGGCTGACAGGGGCGAGGGTGCGGATGAGGGCCGCGAAGGCTGCGGGTCGTGCGGTGAGTATCGCTCCGGTGGGGTCGGCGCTTTCGGTTAGCTGGACAGACGGTCCGGTTGGGGATGCGGCGACGTGTACGCAAGCGTCGCCTTCCTGGCAGTAGGACGACTTCTGCCATCGGTCGTCAGCCATGGCGGGTCTCCTTCGCGGTGCGGATGAGGGCCGCGAAGGCTGCGGGTCGTGCGGTGAGTATCGCTCCGGTGGAGTCGGCGCTTTCGGTTAGATGGACTGCCGTTCCGGTGGGGCTTGCGGCGACATGTACGCAGGCTTCTCCCTGTGCGCAGTAGGACGACTTCTGCCAGGAGTGCGTGAGCATGTGGGTTCCCTTCACAGGTGCTGGGCGAGATTGTGGATGAGGTCCCGCGACTCGGAGGTGCTGAGAGCGGTGGCCTCCAGCCGGTCGAGCAATAGCCGGTACTGCGCCAGTTGCGCTTCGGAGTCGATGAACACGGGGCCGTGCGACTGGTCCAGTTGTGCGGTGTCCAGTGTGGGTACTGCCCCGTTCACGTAGTACACGGATTGTCCGGAGCCGGGGTACGACCCGGCGTCGAACGGCATCACGCGAATGGTCACGTGCTCGCGTTCGCCGACGTTCAGTAGGTGCTGAAGCTGGGCTCGCGCCACGTCCGGGCCTCCGAACCTCATGCGGAGGGCGGCCTCATGGATCACCGCGCGGTACGGGACCGCGTCGTCGCGGTAAAGCACGGCTTGGCGCTTGATGCGGTACGAGACTCGGTGCTCGATCTCGGGTGGCGAGAGCTCGGGCACGGCCTGGCGGTAGACCTGGCGCGCGTGGTCGACGGTCTGAAGCAGTCCGGGAATGTGAATGCTGTACGCCGCGTAGAGGCGGGTCCCGTGGTGCTCGATCTCGGCGAGGTCAATGAGCTTGGGAGGCAAGATCTCTCGATACTCCTCCCACCATCCGCGCTTGCGCTCGCCGGTCATGGCGACGAGCGCCTCGACCAGAGCTGACTCCGTGCAGGAGTAGGTGTGGGCCATGACGCGTACGCGGTCGGCGCTCACCCCGAACCGGGCCACCTCAATGTTGCTCAGCTGTCCTGGGCTCGTCCCCAGGAGGTCGGCCGCCTGCGTGGTGGTCATCCCGGCGCGCTCGCGCAGCTTGCGCAGTTCGGCTCCGAGCCGCATGCGACGGGCGGTGGGCGCTGGCCTGCCTGCCATGTCTGAACTCTCCCTGAAATGTCCCAGGTTGGGATGTCACTCACACGAGTGGACATGCAAAGGAATCCGGTCGAGTGTCGAAAGTATTCCTTGCGTCACCCTAGTGTGTGACTCAGGCCACCCGCCCGGAAGCACCCCGCTCGACGGAGCGGCACCGTCACCGGACACATGCGCGAACCCGGCAACTCCCCATCCCGAACGGAGACTTCCATGCTGCCCACAACCGTATCCCCGCCCTGGGCCTACACCCTCCAACTCCCGCACGACCCCCGCGCCCCCGGCATCGCCCGTGCCACCCTCCGCGCGGTGCTCGCCACCTACGGGCTCGCCGAGCTCGCTCCCACCGCGGAGCTGCTCGCCGCGGAGATGCTCAACAACGCCCACTGTCATACCCAAGGCCCCTACGCCCTGCGCCTGCGTCACTCCTCCCCGAAGGGGATCCGCGTCGCCGTATGGGACTCCGATCCGCAGATCCCGCCCGGATTCGGGCAACCCGGCAGTCCATCCGTCCCGCCGCCGACGGATGCCGAGAGTGGGCGTGGGTTGCATCTTGTGCGGGCCTGCGCCGACTCCTGGGGTGCCTACTCCCTCCGTGCCGCCCGGGACGGGAAGCTGCTCTGGGCCGAGGTCGGCGGTGATCCCCCTAAGGGGCAGGTCCCCCCTCTACACTGATGCGCGGTGGACTCCCGTGGGGTGAGGGGTGGTTGACGGTGCGTAAGACGTGGCTGGTCGCGGCCGTCGGCGCCAGTGGGGCGATGAGCTTCATCGCCCTGCTCGTCGTGGGGACGTACATGGCCGCCGGGAGCATGGAAGGCGGCGGCGGGGGCGGGAGCGTGTCGCTCGCCAAGGGCGCTGTCCCCAGTAGCTATCAGCCCCTCGTGCAGAAGTGGGGCAACCTCTGCAAGGCCATCAATCCCGCCCTGCTCGCCGCGCAGCTGTACCAGGAGAGCGGGTTCAACCCGAACGCCAAGAGCCCGGCCAAGGCTCAGGGGATAGCGCAATTCATCCCGGGGACCTGGGCCACGCACGGGGTCGACGGCAACGGCGACGGTGATCGAGACGTCTGGGATCCGGAGGACGCCATCCCGTCCGCCGCTTCGTACGACTGCAAACTCGCCAGCTATGTGAAGGACGCCCCGGGAAGCCCGACGAAGAACATGCTCGCCGCGTACAACGCGGGGGCGTACGCCGTCATCAAGTACGGCGGTGTACCGCCTTACAGCGAGACCCAGAATTACGTGAAGACCATCACGGACCTGGAGAAGAGCTTCGCCCGGCCCACCAGCAGGGTTCAGCCCTCGCAGCAGGCGGCGGGAGCCATCTACTACGCGCAGAAGAAGCTCGGCACCCTGTATCTGTGGGGCGGCAATGGAACCGCCGAGCAAGGCGGACGGTTCGACTGTTCCGGCCTTACGCTCGCCGCCTATCGCAGCGTGGATATCGATCTGCCGCGCGTCGCGAACGACCAGTACAACGTCGGACCACATCCGAAACGGGACGAACTGCTCCCGGGCGACCTGGTGTTCTTCTCGGACGACCTCACCAATTCCCGCGCCATCCGGCACGTCGGGATCTACGTCGGCGGGGGCTACATGATTAACGCCCCGCGGGCCGGTGCGGTGATCCGGTTCGACCCGATCGACACGCCGGATTACTTCGGCGCGACCCGCGTCACCGAGGACGGCGCGAATGCCGTGCCCGACAAGCCGTCAGCCGCCTGAGGGATAGAGGGGCGGAGGAGCTGAGGGGCGGCGGGCTGAGGGGCTGACGGTCCCTGAAAGGTTCCGAAATGGGGGCCTCGTGTGGGTGTGTGCAGGGCGTGATGTGGCTTGAACTCTCTGTCAGTACACTTCTCTGAGCTGCGACGATGTGTCTCTCTTCGATAACGTCTGCGTGATCATTCGGTAGAGAGTGGAACGTAGTGCGGGGGACCACGCGTTCCCTTGACTGTGTAGGGGCGCGACCACCCAGTAGTAGCGAGCGGCATTGATCACGCGGCAAGCAGCACTGACCACGGGGGTTGATGGAAGGGCGCACGGCAAGGTGCGTCCGACGCGAGGAGACAAGGGGCCGCAGCACCATGGCTGGACTCGACACAACCGGGTCGAACCCCGACGTCAGCCTGCTCTACGACATCAACGGCCTGGCTGAGGATTCGCCGGACTGGCTGGCAAAGTCCGTGGCATTCGTCGGTGAGTACGGGCTGTTGCTCGCGCTTGTCCTGCTCGTCGTCTGGTGTTGGTGGGGGCAGAGAAAGCGCGGGGCGCTCGATGACGCCGCCTCCTCTGTCGCCGCTGTTGTCTGGGCGCCGTTGGCGGCCGGGATCGCCGTCCTGGTGAATGTGCCGATCCGCGGATTTGTCGAGCGTCGTCGTCCTTTCAAGGACCATGACGGCCTCGATCTCCTTGTGCACGGAAAGACCGACTTCTCCTTCGTGAGCGATCACGCGACGCTCGCGATGGCTCTTGGCGTCGGGCTTTTCGTCGCCAACCGGAAGTTCGGCCTTGTCGGCATAGCTCTCGCCCTGCTCGAAGGCTTCTGCCGGGTCTTTATGGGCGTGCACTATCCGACGGACGTCGTCGGTGGATTCGCGCTCGGAACGGCTGTCGTGTTGCTCCTCTCGCCGCTGGCCATGGCTCTGCTCACGCCTGTGGCGAAGGCCGTTGGGCGGACTGGGCGGGGTGGCTGGCTGGTGTGGTCGAAGCCTCGGGGCGAGGCTGTGGCGGAGTTTCCGCAGCCCTCCGCGTCGGCCTCCGGCCCGGATGAGCGGGATCTTGCGGCGTAGCGGCCCTCCCCGTGGCTGCGTCCGCCTCCGCTTCCCCCTCCGCCTCCGCTCGGCGGCGCTTCAGTAGCCACCAGCCCGTGCCGGCCGCTGCCGCGGTCACTCCTGCGGAGGCGGCTGTGAGGGGGCCTGCGGCCGGGTGGGCGGGGTCCGTGGTGGCGGCTTGGGCTGCGGGGGCTGCCAGGGCCAGGAGGGCGGCTGTGGCTGCTGCGGCCTTGGCTATTCGCGGGGTCATGCATCCAGAGCAGCGGGGTCCCGGGGAGTGGGCCACCTGAGGGCGTGTCGGGTGCGCTGTTCGGGTTGCGGGGACGGCCGTACGGGGTACAGGCCTTCTCTTTCCCCCACCCCGCCCCTTCCCGAAAACCGTGCCTGCGCCCCGGGCCTACCTGGGGCTCCGCCCCAGACCCCGAACAAGAGGTCCTCAAACGCCGGACGGGCTGGAAATCCAGCCCGTCCGGCGTTCAAGGCTCCGGCAGTCAGTCACAGCGCCTGGGGGAAGTCGAAGAAGCGGTTCGGGTCGTACTGCTTCTTCAGGGTCTTCAGGCGGGCCGCCGCCGAACCGTAATAGGCCTTGCGCCAGTTGCTCAGGGTCGGGTCCGCGTAGTTCTGGTACGCCGCGCCCGACGCGTATCGGGCCATTGCCCCGTGGGCGGTTTTGAGCCAGGCCTGGGCCGGCTTGCCGGAGGTGCCCGGGCGCCAGGAGGCGATGTACTGTGCCAGCATCCGCGAGCGGCGGTGGACGAAGGCCGTGGCCGTCGGGTCGACCCGGTTGATCGCGCCGCCGAGCGCGGTCAGCGCGATGCTGCCCCCGCTCGCGCCCGTCACGTTCTCCACCTGGGAGAGGAGCGCGCGGATGCCCGCCGCCGAGAGGGAGCGGTCGAAGAAGTCCGAACTCGCCGCGTACGTCTCGCGGTTCAGCGCACCCTGCGTGCTCCGTCCCGGCGTCGCGCCCGGCAGGTGGCACTGGGCGTCCGACGCGAAGGACGAGCAGCCCGCGTAGACCTCCATCGACTCCTCGTACGAGCGCCGTTTGAGGGAGACGCTGCGCGCCGGGGCGCCGATCTTGTCGGCCAGGCGGTCCACCGCGTTCTGGAGTTCGCCGTACGTGCCGAGGGAGAAGCACGCGATGGACACCGTGGGCGTACCGCCCGGCGTGTTCGCCAGGTGCGCGGACGACCAGATCTCGTCCGGCTGGTCGGGGCCCCACGCCTGCCACGCCTTGATGACCGCCGCCGCCTTCGACCAGGGCCAGGTCATGTACGCCGAGACGCCCTGCGGGGCCGCGTGCGTGCGGAAGCCCAGCTCCGTCACCACGCCGAAGTTCCCGTTCCCCGCGCCGCGCAGCGCCCAGAAGAGGTCCTTGTTCTCGCTCTTGCTCGCCGTCAGCTGCTTGCCGTCCGCCGTGATGAGCGTCGCCGACGTCAGGCTGTCGCAGGTCAGGCCGTACGCCCGGGACACCACCCCGTGGCCGCCGCCCAGCGTCAGGCCCGAGATGCCGACCGTCGGGCAGGAGCCCGCCGGGATCGTCACGCCCTTCGCGGCGAGCGCGCGGTACACGTCGATCAGCTTCGCGCCCGCGCCGACCGTGGCCGTCGAACCACTGGCGCGTGTCTTGTTCAGCTTCGACACGTCGACTATCAGGCGGCCCGTGCCGGACGACCAACCCCCGTAGGAGTGGCCGCCGTTGCGTATGGAGACCGGGACGTCGTGCGCGCGGGCGTAGGCCAGGGTCGTACGGATGTCGTCGGGGTTCGCGACGTAAGCGACCGCCGTCGGCTTCAGGTTGTCGTAGCGGGTGTTGTAGAGCTGCCGGGCCGCCGCCCACTGTGACTCGCCCGGCTTGACCAGGGAGCCGTCCAGGTCCTTGGCGAGGGCGGTGAGGTTCGACGCGGCGGACGCGGCGGCGCTCGACGTGCGCAGGGGAGTGCCGGAGCGCGAGCCGCCCGCGCTGCGGGAGGTGGCGTCACCGCCGCCGCTGCCCCCGCCGGAGCTGCTGCAACCCGCTGCCGCGAAGGCCGTAGCCGCCGTCGCCGCCGCCGTGGTGCTGATGAACGTACGTCGTTCCATGACTCGCCTCCCGTTGCTTCCCACGGAGTACGAGACGGCGTACGGGGCCCATGGGTTCCGGTGAGCAGGGAGGGGAGTTGGCGGGAAGCGGCCGGGGAGAGGCCGGGAAGCGGCCGGGGAGGCTACGCGCCCGACAGGTGGGAGTCCGCGTCCGTCCGGGCCTTGCTGCGTGCTCTGCGGGCCGGGCCACGCCAGCCGCAGCTGCACCTGGCCGCGCAGAAGCGGCCTTGCTCGACCGTCGTCGTGCGGTGCGGTTCGTCCTGTTGCTCCTCGGCCACGTCTCCACCGTACCCACGCCGGGTGAACGCCCTCGCGCGTGACGGGTCAACGTACCGGTCGTTACACGGAACGACAGGGGGCTACAGACCTCGCGGGAAGGCTTGGGGGTAGTTCGGGCGATGGGTCAGCAGCGCAGGCGCACGGGCGGAGCGGTCCTCACGGCCGCGGCGGTGAGTCTCATGGCCGTCGCCACGGGATGCTCGGGAGGTGGCGCCGCCGCTGACGACGGGCGTGCCTCCGCCGACGCCCTCGACGTGGTGCGGGAATCCGCCGACGCCCTTGTCCGCTCGGGGACTTCCAAGGCGCGTACGTCCATGGAGATGGCCAGCGGGGGTACCCGTGTGACCATCCGTGGGCAGGGATCGTACGACTTCAGGCGGCAGGTGGGGCGGTTCGTGGTCGTTCTGCCGAAAGATCCCGCCGGGGAGGTCGAGCACCGCCCCATCACCGAGTTGATGGCGAGCGGCGCGCTCTACATGAAGAACCGCGGCGCCGGGGTGCCCGCGGACAAGTGGGTGCGGATCGACACGGCGACGCTCTCGGACGGCAACCTGGTCACGGGCGGGGCCACCGATCCGCTCGCCGCCGCGGAGCTGCTGCGGGGCGTGCATAAGGCGTCGTATGTCGGGGAGACGACGGTGGCGGGCGTGAAGGTGCGGCACTACCGCGGGGTCGCGGACCTGCCGAGCGCCGCGAAGTCCGCTTCCGAGGGGCAGCGGCCGGCTCTGAGGGCCGCGGCGAAAGGGTTCAGCAAGGGCCATGTGCCGTTCGACGCGTACGTCGACGAGGAGGGGCGGCTGCGGAAGCTGCGGCAGCAGTTCAGTGTCGCGAACGCCGCGGTGGCGTCGACCACGCTGCTCTTCGACTTCGGGGTGCGGGTGGACGTGCGGCTGCCCGCGAGCGAGGACATCTTCGCGGGGAAGATCGCGGAGAAGTAGGGGACCCGGCCCGTCGGTCCGTAGTCGGCCCGTAGTCGACCCGGCTAGTCGCTCCGGTGGCGGAAATGGTCCGTCCGTGCCATGCGCGGTGCGTAGGCCGCTCCCTACTCTAGGAAGTCGGTACCGGCAGGAAGCAAGGTCAGGAAGAGGTGATGAACGTGGCTCTGGTGCGCGGTGCGACCGTTCAGGACCACGTTGCCCTTGCCGAGATCGAGCTGTGCGGTGAACTCATCATCGCGGCGTCCGCCGCCGGTGAGGATCGGCTGAGTGCCGACCGCATTGACGAGGTCCTGAAAGTCTCCACCGATGTGGGGCAGCTGGGCGATAACCGGGACTAGTCCCGGAGCGAGCCTCGGTCCGCCGGGGTGGGGGAGTGGCCCGGGCCCTGCCGCGTCCCTTCGCTTCACTTCACTTCATTTGGCTTTATTTCGCTTCAAGGCCAGGTGTGCGGCGCAGGCTCAGGTACGCAGTTCAAGACCAGGCGCGCGGCGCGGGCTCAGGTGCGCATCATGCGCGCGATCGCCTTCGTCGCTTCCTCGACCTTCGCGTCGATCTCGTCGCCGCCCTTGACCGCAGCGTCCGCCACGCAGTGGCGCAGGTGCTCCTCCAGGAGTTGGAGGGCGAAGGACTGGAGGGCCTTGGTGCCCGCCGAGACCTGGGTGAGTATGTCGATGCAGTAGACGTCTTCCTCGACCATCCGCTGCAGGCCACGGACCTGCCCCTCGATGCGCCGCAGCCGTTTGAGGTGCTCGTCCTTCTGCTTGTGGTAGCCGTGGACACCCTGGTCGTGGCCGCCCTGCTCGTGGCCGCCGGGCACGGAGGGCGCGTCGGTGTTCATGGCCACACCGGCCGCATCGGTGGTCGTCATCGAGTCCTCCTGCTTGGACAGTCACTCTGCTGGGCAGTCATAGAGAAGCCACTGGCTGAACTGGCATGAACTGGCTTCCTATACCCCTAGTGGGTATAGGATACTCGATTGCTCGGGGGGCGTGCTGATCACTGTGCCTGATGGGCGACACTGGGGTCTGGCCGGTTAGCCGTGGCCGGATGATGCGCCTAGCATCAGCCTGACCGAATCCAAAGCACCCCGAGGACCCCACGTGCGCTTTCGTCTGACCCCCAGGGAGACGAGCTTCTACGACATGTTCGCCGCTTCTGCGGACAACATTGTCACGGGCTCGAAGCTCCTGATGGAACTGCTCGGGGCTGACGCCTCCGCCCGAGCCGAGATCGCAGAGCGTATGCGGGCCGCGGAGCACGCTGGAGACGACGCGACACACGCGATCTTCCACCAGCTGAACTCCTCCTTCATCACGCCGTTCGACCGCGAGGACATCTACAAGCTCGCGTCGTGCCTGGACGACATCATGGACTTCATGGAGGAGGCCGTCGACCTGGTCGTTCTTTACCAGGTCGAGGAACTCCCCAAGGGAGTCGAGCAGCAGATCGAGGTCCTGTCGCGAGCCGCCGAGCTCACGGCGGAGGCCATGCCGAATCTGCGGACGATGGACAACCTCACCGAGTTCTGGATCGAGGTCAACCGTCTGGAGAACCAGGCCGACCAGATTCACCGCAAGCTCCTCGCCCAGCTCTTCAACGGCAAGTACGACGCCATAGAGGTGCTGAAGCTCAAGCAGATCGTCGACGTGCTTGAAGAGGCGGCCGACGCGTTCGAGCACGTCGCCAACACGGTGGAGACCATCGCGGTCAAGGAGTCCTGAGGCCTCTCCATGGACACCTTTGCTTTGATCGTGACCATTGGCGTCGCGCTCGGATTTACGTACACGAATGGCTTTCACGACTCTGCGAACGCCATCGCCACTTCCGTCTCCACCCGTGCGCTGACGCCCCGTGCGGCACTCGCGATGGCCGCCGTCATGAACCTCGCGGGCGCCTTCATGGGCAGCGGGGTCGCCAAGACGGTCAGTAAGGGTCTGATCGAGACGCCCGAAGGCAACAAGGGAATGTGGATCCTCTTTGCCGCCCTGGTGGGCGCCATTGTCTGGAACCTCGTCACCTGGTACTTCGGGCTTCCTTCCTCCTCCTCCCACGCGCTTTTCGGTGGAATGGTCGGAGCCGCGCTCGCCGGTGGAATCGGGGTGATCTGGTCCGGAGTCCTCGACAAGGTCGTCATTCCGATGTTCCTTTCGCCCGTGGTCGGCCTTGTCGCCGGTTATCTGGTGATGTGCGCGATCATGTGGATGTTCCGGAAGTCCAACCCGCACAAGGCCAAGCGTGGCTTCCGTATCGCGCAGACGGTGTCCGCGGCCGGTATGGCGCTCGGGCACGGTCTGCAGGACGCGCAGAAGACCATGGGCATCGTGGTGATGGCCCTGGTCATCTCCGATGTGCAGAGTGCCGACGCGCCGATTCCGATCTGGGTCAAGATCTCCTGTGCGCTGATGCTCTCGCTCGGCACCTACGCGGGTGGCTGGCGCATCATGCGTACGCTCGGCCGCAAGATCATCGAGCTGGACCCGCCGCAGGGGTTCGCCGCCGAGACCACCGGCGCGGGCATCATGTTCACCACCGCGTTCATGTTCCACGCGCCGATCTCCACCACCCACGTGATCACTTCCGCGATCATGGGTGTGGGCGCCACCAAGCGTGTGAACGCCGTGCGCTGGGGTGTCGCCAAGAACATCATCCTCGGGTGGTTCATCACGATGCCCGCGGCTGCCATCGTGGCCGCGGTGAGTTTCTGGATCGTGAACTTCGCGTTCCTCTAGCGAGTAGCCGACGGTAAAAGCAGTCGGCGGTAAAAGCACACGGAAAGGCCCGCCCCCCGGGAGCCAGGGGGCGGGCCTTTCTTTGTTGCCCTCGCGGTGGCACCGCCATGCAGCACCGCAAGGAGTCCGGAGAGCCGGGGCAGGGGGTACGGCCTAGCCGAAGCGGCCCGAGATGTAGTCCTCGGTCGCCTGCACGGACGGGTTGGAGAAGATCCGCTCCGTGTCGTCGATCTCGACGAGCTTGCCGGGCTGGCCGACCGCCGAGAGGTTGAAGAACGCCGTACGGTCCGAGACGCGCGCCGCCTGCTGCATGTTGTGCGTCACGATGACGATCGTGAAGCGCTCCTTCAGCTCGCCTATCAGGTCCTCGATGGCGAGCGTCGAGATCGGGTCCAGGGCCGAGCAGGGCTCGTCCATCAGGAGCACCTGGGGCTCGACCGCGATGGCCCGCGCGATGCACAGACGCTGCTGCTGGCCGCCGGAGAGGCCGGAGCCGGGCTTGTTCAGGCGGTCCTTGACCTCGTTCCAGAGGTTGGCGCCCTTGAGGGACTTCTCGACGATCGCGTTCAGCTCGCTCTTCTTGTACGAGCCGTTGAGCCGCAGGCCCGCCGCCACGTTGTCGAAGATCGACATCGTCGGGAACGGGTTGGGGCGCTGGAACACCATGCCGATCGTGCGGCGCACGGCGACCGGGTCGACGCCGGGACCGTAGAGGTCCTCGTCGTCCAGGAGCACCTTGCCCTCGACGCGGCCACCCGTGGTGACCTCGTGCATGCGGTTGAGGGTGCGCAGGAAGGTGGACTTGCCGCAGCCGGAGGGGCCGATGAAGGCCGTCACGGAGCGGGGCTCCACGGTCATCGAGATGTCCTCGATGGCCTTGTGGGAGCTGTAGTACGCGGTCAGGCCCGATACGTCGATTCGCTTGGCCATGGGGATCACTGCTTTCGAAGGGGTACGAGAGGGTCGCTGATGGCCGCGGTCAGCGGCCCGTCTTGGGGGCCTTCCAGCGGGCTACGCCGCGGGCCGCCAGGTTGAGGATCATGATGAAGCCGATGAGGGCGAGGGCAGCCGCCCAGGCGCGGTCGTAACCGGCCTGGTTGCCCGCCGCGTACTGCTGGTAGATGTACAGCGGCAGCGAGGCCTGCGAGCCTTCGAACGGGTTCGTGTTGATCATGGGGTTGACCCAGACCAGGAGCAGGACCGGTGCGGTCTCGCCCGCGATACGGGCGACCGCGAGCATGACGCCGGTCGTGATGCCGCCGATCGCGGTGGGCAGGACCACCTTGAGGATGGTCCGCCACTTCGGGATGCCGAGGGCGAGTGACGCCTCCCGCAGCTCGTTCGGGACGAGCTTGAGCATCTCCTCGGTGGAGCGCACGATCACCGGCATCATCAGGATGGCGAGCGCCATGGCGCCGGCCCAGCCGGAGAAGTCGAAGCCCAGGATCAGGATCCAGAAGCTGAGGACGAACAGGCCCGCGACGATCGACGGGATGCCGGTCATGACGTCCACGAAGAACGTGACGACCTTGGAGAGCTTCCCGCGCCCGTACTCGACGAGGTAGATCGCGGTGAGCAGGCCGATCGGCACGGCGATGACGGAGGCCAGGAGCACCTGCTCCAGGCTGCCGATGATCGCGTGGTAGATGCCGCCGCCGGGCTCGTCGTCCGCGACCACGCCCATGGAGTGCGTCAGGAAGTAGCCGTTGAAGACGGTCGAGCCGCGCTCGACGGTCTCGTAGATCAGCGAGGCCAGCGGGACGACGGCCAGCAGGAACGTGACCCACACCATCGAGGTGGCGAGGCGGTCCTTGGCCTGGCGTCCGCCTTCGACGGCGACCGCGGCGGCGTACGAGACGACGACGAAGAGGATGGCCGCGATGAGGCCCCACTGGATGTGGCTGTTCAGGCCCGCGCCCACTCCGATGCCGATGCCGACGGCGGCGGAGCCGAGTGCGACGACGGCCGGTGTCCAGCGCGGGAGCCGTGCGCCCTGAAGGCTCGTGGGCTTGACGATGGTGGCGCTCATGCGTTGGCCCCCGAGTACTCCTTGCGGCGCGCGATGATCATGCGGGCCGCGCCGTTGACCAGCAGCGTGATGATGAAGAGGACCAGGCCGGATGCGATGAGCGCGTCACGGCCGTACTCGGTGGCCTCGTTGAACTTGCTCGCGATGTTCTGCGCGAAGGTGCCGCCGCCGGGGTCGAGCACGGACGCGCTGATGAGGAAGGTCGGGGAGAGCACGGTGGCGACGGCGATGGTCTCGCCGAGCGCGCGGCCCAGGCCCAGCATCGAGGCGGAGATGACGCCGGAGCGGGCGAAGGGGAGCACCGACATGCGGATGGTCTCCCAGCGCGTGGCGCCGAGCGCGAGCGCGGCCTCCTCGTGCATCTTCGGGACCTGGAGGAAGACCTCGCGGCTGACGTTCGTGATGATCGGCAGGATCATGATGGCGAGCAGGATGCCCACCGTCATCAGGGAGCGCGGGGCGCCGCCCTGGTACTCGAAGACGCCGGTCCAGCCGAAGTAGTCGTCGAGCCAGCTGTAGAGGCCGGTCAGATTGGGTGCGACCACGAGGGCGCCCCAGAGGCCGTAGACGATCGACGGCACGGCGGCCAGGAGGTCGATCACGAAGGCGATGGGGGTCGCCAGCTTGCGCGGCGCGTAGTGCGAGATGAACAGCGCGATGCCGATGGCCACGGGGACGGCGATCACGAGGGCGATCACCGAGCTCACCACGGTGCCGAAGACCAGGACCGCGATGCCGAAGTACGGCTTGCCGCCGGTGGTGCCACCGGCCGGGTCCCACTCGAAGGTGGTGAGGAAGTTGCCCGTGTTGTCCGAGAGGGCGAGGCTCGCGCGGTAGGTCAGGAAGGCCGCGATGGCGGCCATGATCACGAGCAGCGCGATACCGGAGCCGCGCGAGAGACCGAGGAAGATCCGGTCGCCGGGGCGGGTGGCGCTGCGGCGCGGACGCTTGGGTGTGATGCCCGACGGCTGTACGTCGTCGCGTCGGGGGGGTGGGGGTGCGGTCGTACTGCTTGGTATATCCATAGGATTCTCCGGTCTGCGGAGCCGATCACCGCTTCTTCAGCGGGTGTTGCTCCTGGCGGCGGTGCACCGGACGGTGCGGCCGGCCCTGACTCACGGGGCCGGCCGCACGCGGTTCAGCTAGCTCAGGCCCGCGACGGTCTTGCGGACCTTGGAGATGATCTCGGCCGGGATCGGCGCGTAGTCGTTCTCCTTGAGGACGTTCTGGCCGTCCTCGCTGGCGATGTAGGTCAGGAAGGACTTGGTCGCGGCCAGGGACTCGGCCTTGTTGCCCTTCTCGCAGAGGACCTCGTACGTCACCAGGGTGATCGGGTAGGCGCCCTCGGCGGTGGGCTTGTAGTTCAGTTCGAGGGCGAGGTCGTTGCCCTTGCCGACGACCTTGGCCTCGGAGATCGCCTTGGAGGCGTTGTCGACGGTGGCCTTCACCGGCTGCTTGGCTTCGGTCTTCAGGTCGACCGTGTTGATGCCGTCGGCGGCGTAGGAGAGCTCGAAGTAGGAGATGGCGCCCTCGGTCTGCTTGACCTGGCCCGCGACACCGGAGGAGCCGTTGGCGGACTGGCCGCCCTTGGCCTCCCAGGACTTGCCGGGCTCGTGCGACCAGGCGGACGGGGCCGCGCCCTTGAGGTACTTGGTGAAGTTGTCCGTGGTGCCGGACTCGTCCGAGCGGTGGAACGCCTGGATCTTGGTGCTGGGCAGCTTGGCGTCGGGGTTCAGCTTCTCGATCGCCTTGTCGTCCCAGGTCTTGATCTTGTCGTCGAAGATCTTCGCGAGGGTTTCGGCGTCCAGGACGAGGTTGTCCACACCGGGCACGTTGTAGCCGACGGCGATCGGGCCGCCGACCATCGGCAGGTCGATGGCCTGGCTGTCCTTGCAGACCTTCTTCGACGCCGCGATCTCCTCGGGCTTCAGCGCCGAGTCGGAGCCCGCGAAGGCGGTCTGGCCCTGCATGAACGCGGTGATGCCGGCGCCGGAACCCGTCGGGTTGTAGTTCAGCTGAACGTCCTTGCAGGTGGTCGAGTAGACCTTCCGCCAGGCGTCGATCGCGTTCTTCTGCGCGGACGAACCGGAGGCCGCGAGCTGGCCCTTGGCGTCATCACACTTGATGTTGGCGTTGGCGGTCGTCTTCTCGCCGGTGCCGCCGCTGCCGCCGCTCGTGTCGTCGGAGCCGCACGCCGTGAGGGCCAGGGCGCCGGAGACGGCGATGGCGCCGAGGGAGAGGGCGCGGAGCCGGTTCTTGCGCTGAAGCTTCACTTTCGGGTCTTCCTTCCGGGAGCCGCCGGCCCTTTGCTGGCGGCGTGCGAGGTCTTCGTCGTGCGGTGCTGCGGTCCTGCCGTGCTGAGGTCGTGCTGAGGTTCTGCGGTCTTACGTTGTGTTGTAAGGCTGAAATTAGGCAGGGCAGGTGAAGCGGCCGATGGGCATGAGTGAACGGAGGGTGAACCTCGGCGGTCGGCCTGGTTAGGCAATGTGCTACGGAACGTAGCGGATCATTTACGCCGGGTTGAGGACGCCGAGAAGGGCGTCGACAAGCTGCTGGTCACGGCGTTGGGTGAGGCGGTTGCGGGCCGCTGTCGGCGAGAGCCAGAGGATGCGGTCGACCTCGTTGTTGGGTGAGAAGTGACCGTCGGCCACCTCCGCCGCCCAGTAACTGACCTCTTTGGGGCGACCTTGGGCGATATAGCGGACCGTGGGGAGGCGGGTGCCGGGGGTGCAGCGGTGGCCTGTCTCCTCCTCGACCTCGCGCAGGGCGCCGTCGAGCGGCGTCTCGGCTCGCTTCAGCTTGCCTTTGGGGTGCGACCAGTCGTCGTACTTCGGCCTGTGGACCAGGCAGATCTCCAGCTCGCCGTCGTGCGGGGAGCGGCGCCACAGGACGCAGCCCGCGGCCCGTACGACATCTCCGTCTCCGTCGCCGTTCGTCATGGAGTACTCACCGTTTCCGTCTCGCGGAGCCAGGCCTGGTGGAACGCGAAACGGGCCGCTTCCACCTCATGACGCTGGTCGGCGTGCAGGACGCCGAGTGCGTACGCCGTCGCCGGGGCGATGCGCGGGGTGCGGGCGGCCGACGCCGCTGCCGACGCGGCGTCCGCCGCCTCGCGGTGGCGGTCGAGGGCGTGGCCCGCTTCCACGAGGCGGAGGTCGTCGCCGGGGCTGCCGGTGAGGACCTCCTGGGCGTATCTGTGCAGGCGCAGGAGGGCGCGGGTCTTCAGCCAGGGAGCGTCCTGGGCCTCGGGTGCGGCGTCGGCCTCGGCGGCGAGGCCGTGCGTCAGGGCTTCCGCGTTGTACGGGTGGCCCGCCTGGCCCAGGGGGAGCGCGGCGATCGCCTCCGCGAGGTCGCCCTCGGCCCTTGCCGCCAGTGGCTTCAGGTCCTCCTTCGCCCGGACGAGCGGGACCTCGCTTGCCAGTACGGCCACGTTGTCCGCGACCGCGTGGAAGCGGGAGGAGCCGAAGGCCTGGAGGGCGGCGGAGTGGGCCCGCGTGCGGGCCAGGGTCAGCTGGCGCTCCAGCAGCGCCGCTGCTTTGGCCGCGCCCACCGTCAGGCCTCTTGGAGCGCCGCCCTGTTCCCCCGCACCCTGCGTTGTGGGCTGTGCCCACCCGTTCCGCCTCGCCGAACGCCTGCCCACGGCGGGAGCCACCTCGACGCGATCCGTGGGCGCCGGAACCGTCGGCGTGCCCGACAAGCGGTGCAGCGCGTCAAGCAGCCGCTCCAGGCGGGCCGCGTACGCGTGTTCGTGGGCCAATGTGCCGGAGAGCCAGCCCAGTTCGGGCCGCAGCCCGGACGCCCACTCCTGGTCGAGGAGCGGGCGGAACGTGTGCAGGGTGCCGCCGATGCGGCGGGCCGCGCGGCGCAGGGCCCTGGCCGCCTCCAGGGACCCCTCCGCGCCCTGCGCGTCCGTCGTCGACTCGCGGTGCAGCCGCAGCGAGCGCAGGAACTCCGTGGCCTGGCCCTGCAGATAGGCCGACAGGACGTCGCCTGTCGTCGTCTCACGGTTTAGCTGTGCCACGCCGGCGCCTCCGGGCGTCAATGAGCGTCTCCTGTACGTTCCGCAGGGGCTGGCCCTCCGGATCCAGCGCGTGCCGGGTCCAGTTGCCGTCCGCGCCCAGGTGCCAGGAGGCGGTGGTGTCCGACATGCCGGTCTCCAGGAGCCGGTTCAGCGTCGACCGGTGTGCCGGGTCGGTGACCCTCACCAGTGCTTCGATACGTCGGTCGAGGTTGCGGTGCATCATGTCGGCGCTGCCGATCCACACCTCGGGCTCGCCCGCGTTGCCGAAGGCGAAGACGCGGGAGTGCTCCAGGAAGCGGCCGAGCACGGAACGGACCCGGATCGTCTCCGAGAGCCCCGCGACACCCGGCCGCACCGCGCAGATCCCGCGCACCCACACGTCCACCGGCACACCCGCCTGCGAGGCGCGGTAGAGCGCGTCCACGACGGCCTCGTCGACCATCGAGTTGCACTTGATGCGCACGTAGGAGGGGCGGCCCGCGCGGTGGTGCTGGATTTCCTTGTCGATGCGTGAAATGAGCCCGTCACGAAGGGACTTGGGGGCGACCAGGAGACGGCGGTAGGTCTCGCGGCGCGAGTAGCCGGAGAGCCGGTTGAAGAGGTCGGACAGGTCGGCGCCCACCTCCTGCTTGGCGGTGAGCAGCCCCAGGTCCTCGTAGAGCCTGGCCGTCTTGGGGTGGTAGTTGCCCGTACCCACGTGCGAGTAGCGGACCAGGGTGTCGCCCTCCTGGCGGACGACGAGCGACAGCTTGCAGTGCGTCTTCAGGCCGACGAGGCCGTAGACGACATGGCAGCCCGCCTCCTCCAGCTTGCGCGCCCACTTGATGTTCGCCTGCTCGTCGAAGCGCGCCTTGATCTCGACAAGGACGAGCACCTGCTTGCCCGACTCGGCGGCGTCGATCAGCGCGTCCACTATCGGGGAGTCGCCCGACGTCCGGTACAGCGTCTGCTTGATCGCCAGGACGTTCGGGTCGGCCGCCGCCTGCTCCAGGAAGGCCTGCACGGACGTGGAGAACGAGTCGTACGGGTGATGCAGGAGTACGTCGCGCTCGCGCAGGGCGGCGAAGATGTCGGGCGCGGAAGCCGACTCCACCTCGGCGAGGTCGCGGTGCGTGCCCGCGATGAACTTCGGGTACTTCAGCTCGGGCCGGTCGAGGGCCGCGATGCCGAAGAGCCCGGTCAGGTCGAGCGGGCCCGGCAGCGGATAGATCTCGGCCTCGCTGATCTTCAGCTCGCGCACGAGCAGGTCGAGGACGTTCCGGTCGATGGACTCCTCGACCTCAAGGCGCACCGGAGGCCCGAAGCGGCGCCGCATGAGCTCCTTCTCCAGGGCCTTGAGGAGGTTCTCGGCGTCGTCCTCCTCGACCTCTAGGTCCTCGTTCCGGGTGAGCCGGAACATGTGGTGCTCCTGGATCTCCATGCCAGGGAACAGCTCCGCGAGGTGCGCGGGAGCCGCTATGACGTCCTCGATGGGGACGTACCGCTGGGGGGAGGCCTCAAGGAAGCGGGAGAGGAGGGGCGGGACCTTCACGCGGGCGAAGTGGGTGTGTCCTGACACCGGGTTGCGCACGACCACGGCGAGGTTGAGCGAGAGGCCCGAGATGTACGGGAAGGGGTGCGCGGGGTCGACCGCGAGAGGGGTCAGGACGGGGAAGATCTGCTGCCGGAAGAGCGTGAAGAGGCGGGACTGCTCCCTCTCGGTCAGCTCGTTCCAGCGGACCAGGTGGATGCCCTCGTCGGCGAGGCCGGGGGCGACGTCTTCCTGGTAGCAGGCGGCGTGCCGGGCCATGAGCTCGCGGGAGCGGTTCCAGATCAGATCGAGGACCTCACGGGGCTGCAGGCCCGAGGCCGAACGGGTGGCGACGCCGGTCGCGATGCGCCGCTTGAGGCCTGCCACCCGGACCATGAAGAACTCGTCCAGGTTCGAGGCGAAGATCGCCAGGAAATTAGCCCGTTCGAGTAGCGGGGTGTTCGGGTCCTCGGCGAGCTCCAGAACGCGCTCGTTGAAGGCCAGCCAACTGCGCTCCCGGTCCAGGAACCGGCCCTGCGGAAGCTCCTGGCCGTCGTGTCCTATCTGGCCGTCCTCGTCGTACGCGTCGAGATCCGCGTCGATGTCGGGGTCGAGGTCGGACACGGCGGCCGACAGCGTGTGCGGGCGGTGAGCGGCGATGGAGCCCACGGAGGGCTGGGCGTGTGTGATGGTGCCGTGGCTCGAAGGGTCTCCGTCATGGCCGGTGGTGGGCGACGGGTGGGACTGACCTTGCGTGCTGGGCTGGCTCATGGCCCCATTCTTCCGCGCGGGGACTCCGATAGGCGCGTCGGAAAGCGCCGGGGTGAGGAAGAGCTTCCCGTTCATGGGCGGAGGGTCGGGCACGGCGGGCTGCATTGAGTGAGGGTCGCAAGCCAGTCTGAATCGCTGGTTACGGCGACATGACGTGCGGGACATGTGCGGGAGGCCCCCGGACGTCTACATGTCCGGGGGCCGTGCGTGATGTCAGGCGGCGTGGCGCTTGAGCACGCGGAACGCGGCGTAGGCGGCTGCTGCGGTGAGGGCGAGGACGATGCCCGTCTCCACGAGCTGGAGAGGCCAGAAGTGGGACGAGGGGTGGAAGTCGTTGTACCAGGCGGTGATGTGGTGCCTTTCGAGGCACTGCTTGAAGTCACCCACCCCGTTCAAGCACACGGACGTGTCGACTCTGCTCCCGTCGGCGGTGAGCATGCCCTGCTCCACCAGATAGCTGGATGTGGCCGGACCCGCCCCGTACATGCCCGGCAAGGTGACCGTCTCCGTTGCCCACAGGTGGGACCGGAGCAGCGGCAGCGCGAGGACCGCGCCCAGTGTGACGGCCAGCGTGGCGCCCATCGCGAGCAGCGTGCGCCGCAGCACCACCCCCGCGAGCGCGCCCACGGCGAGGCCGAGCAGGGCGTACGCGAGAGCGACCGGGCCCACGGATCCGTAGATCGCCCGCTCGTACCAGCCGGCCTGGGAGTAATTGATCTTCGGCCCGGTGCTCCAGGCCCAGCGCTGGACGACGGCGAGCAGCGTCACGCCGACGACCACCAGGGCGGCGTACGAGGAGAGCCGTACGGCGAGCCAGCGCACGGGCGAGACGGACTGCGTCCAGGCCAGCTTGTAGGTGCCGGTCTCCATGTCCCGTGCGATCAGCGGGCCCGCCACGAACAGGCCGATCAGGCAGGGCAGCGCGAGTACGGCGATGCCCGCGTAGTCGATGTTGCGGTGGAACTGCATCTCGGTGTCGACGTACTCGCGGACCGTGTCGTAGCAGTCGGGTGTGGTGTTCGCGATGGTGCAGCCGGTCGCCGTGAAGGTGTCTGCCGCCTGCCCGGCCACCAGACGGGCGACGATCAGCGCCGCGATGCCGAGCACGAGCAGCCCGAGCGTGATCCACAGGGCGTTGCGGTGCTGACGCAGCATGGCGCGGTACGGGCCGGGCAGGGTGAGGGCGGTCCGGCGGCCCTGGGCCCGGGTGGGTGCGGTCGTAGTCGCGGTCACGTGGTCACCGCCGGCTCGGTCACGGTCGTGCTCGGCGTCAGCATCGCGGGTGCTTCGGGGGAGCGCAGGTGGGCCAGCAACAGTTCCTCCAGGGACGGCTCTTCGACGTCCCAGCCTTCGCCGACCGGGCCCTCCGGGCGGATCAGAGCGGTCAGCCCGCGCCCCGTGGCGCGGGATTCGACGACGGTGTGCAGGGCGAGGTCCTCCACGGGGCGGCGCCCGGTGACCAAGGCGTGCGCGCCGACGAGGTCGTCGATGCCGCCGCCGAGCCGGACTCGGCCACCGGAGACAAGGAGCAAGTGGTCGCAGGCGTCGGCCAGTTCGCTGACGATGTGCGAGGACATCACCACGGTGGTGCCGTGCTCGGCGGCCTCGGCCATCAGCGTCCCCATCAGCTGATGCCGGGCGAGCGGGTCGAGATCGGCCATCGGTTCGTCCAGGAGAAGGAGTTCGGCCCGCTTGCCGAGAGCGAGGGCGAGCGCGACGCGGGTGCGCTGACCGCCGGAGAGGCTGCGGATGCGGGACTTCGGGTCCAACTCCCCTTCCTGTACGACCCGTTCGGCGATGGCGGCATCCCAGCGCCCGGGGTTCAGCTCGGCGCCGAGCCGCAGGGTGCCGTCGATGCTGAGCTGCGGGTAGAGCGGCTTGTCCTGGGCGACGTACGCGAGGCGCGGACGCGCGGTGGCCGGGTCGGTGCCGAGCACGGTGAGCGCGCCCCCGGTGGGCCGCATCAGTCCGGCCGCTAGGGCGAGGAGCGTCGACTTGCCCGCGCCGTTGGGTCCGACGACCGCGCAGATCCTTCCGGCGGGCAGCCGGAAGGAACAGTCGCGCAGGGCATGGCCCCGCCGCCCGTAACTCTTGGCAAGCGCGGCCGCCTCGATGGCGGTGTCGGTCATGCGTGGTCCCCCTTGGTCACGTGCTGCGCTGGCTGCGTCTGCTCTGACTGCGTGAACTGCTCTTCTAGTACGGCGCTGAACAGCGCCGCGACGTCGTCCCTCTCCAGACCGGAGGCGCGGGCGCGGGCGGCCCACTGGCTCAGCTCGCCGCGCAGGGGGGAGTCGGTGGGCGTGGAGCCCAGCGACTTCCGCACGAAGGTGCCGAGCCCCCGGCGGGCCTCGACCAGGCCTTCGCGTTCCAGCTCGCGGTAGGCCTTCAGGACCGTGTTCGGGTTGATGGCCGTCGCCTCGACGACCTCACGGGCCGTGGGCAGCTTGTCGCCCGGCTCCAGCAGGCCCAGGCGCAGGGCCTGTCGGGTCTGCTGGACGATCTGGAGGTAGGTGGCGACGCCGCTGCGCCGGTCGATACGGAACTCGACCATGCCCTTGCACCACCCTTTCACTAATTGAGTAGTGAAAGGGTGGTGCAAGGGGGTGCGTTCCGTCAAGGGGGAGGCGGCCTTGTACTGTCTGCCGCTCAGCATTGACGTGAACATGTATGGAAAGTCGGGGGACTTATCTTGTCCATGCCACCGCCGCCTCAGGGCGGCTATCAGCAGCCTCAGCAGCCGTACGGCCAGCAGCCTCAGCAGCCGTATCAGGGGCAGCAGCCGTATCAGGGCCAGCCGCCGCAGTACCAGGGGCAGCCGCCGTACCAGGGGCCGCCGCCCCAGTATGGCCAGCAGCAGTTCGCACCGCAGCAGCCCCAACAACCCCACCCACCCCAGCAGCCCCAGCGCCCGCGCGGCGGTGGCGGCAGCTCCTTCAACCGGCAGTCACCCCTGATGAAGGTGGTGGTCCTGCTCATCGCCGGAGTCATCGCGGGCGTCTGGTGGTATTCGAGCCGCGGCAACACCACGGGTCCCGGCAGCGAGGCCGCCAAGGCGCCCACGGCCGCGGAGGTCGGCGACTGCGTACAGAACAAGGGATCAGGCGGCAGCCCGGACATGGAGGTCGTCGACTGCTCCGGCACGACGGCCGAGTACAAGGTGACGAGCAAGCACGAGACCGAGTGCGAGCCGGGGGAGTCCCGCTATGAGCAGACCCGGCGCGGCCGGGTGCAGTACAGCATGTGCCTGAAGCCGGTCGAGCCGAAGTAGAAGTGGGCGAGAGGCCGAAGACGCAGGAAGGGGGGGGGGGGGGGGGGGGGGGGGGGGGGGGGGGGCGGCGGGGGGGGGGGGGGGGGGGCGCCCCCCCCCCCCCCCCCCCCCCCCTTCCTGCTGCCTGCTACTCCCGCATCGCTCAGGACTCGGTCCGGTACATCAGATCCGTCTCGTGCGTGACGAACCCGAGCCGTTCGTAGACGCTCACCGCCGCCTTGTTGTCCGCGTCCACGTACAGCATCGCCGTCGGCAGCCCCGCCCCCGCCAGGTGGTTCAGGCCGATGGTCGTCAGCGCCTTGCCGAGGCCGCCGCCCTGCGCGCCGGACCGCACCCCGAGGACGTACACCTCGCCGAGGCCCTCGTCCGCGTGCACCTTGGTCCAGTGGAAGCCGACGAGTTCGCCGTCCTTCTCGGCCAGGAAGAAGCCCGCCGGGTCGAACCACGGCTCGGCCTTGCGGTCGTCCAGGTCGCGCTGGGTGAGAGAGCCCTGCTCGGGGTGGTGGGCGAAGGCGTCGGCGTTCACCGCGAGCCAGGCCGCGTCGTCCTGGCCGGGCACGAAGGCGCGTACGGAGACGCCTGCGGGAAGCACCGGCTCGGGCAGGTCGAGGCCCGCCAACGGCCGCCGCATCTGCCGCAGTTCGCGGAAGAGGGTGAGCCCGAGCACCTGCGCGAGGTGCCGCGCCGCCGAGTGGCCGCCGTGCGCCCAGATCCGCAGCCGCCGGCCGGACTCGGCGAGCAGAGCGGTGCCTAGGGCCCGGCCGTGCCCGCGCCCGCGGTACGAGGGGTGCACGACGAGCTCGGCGGCGGGGGCCTCGATGGGGTCGGTGTCCTCCAGCTGCGCGTACCCGACGAGGTCGTCGCCGACGCCGAGCAGCAGGTGCCGCACCCCCGCCCGCGCGCCTCCCCGCAGCTGCAGCCGCCCCTGCTCGGACACGGCCTGCTGGCCGTCCGTGCGGGCCGCTTCCGCGATGAGGCCGAGCACGGCGTCGGCCTGGTCGGAGGTGAGGGCGGCGACCGTGTCGATCTGCCGCAGGGTGGCGGGAGGCTGCTGCTCGTCAGTCATGGAGTCGAGGGTACGGCGGCGGCCGGTCGGGGAGCAGATCACGGACGTACTCACGGCTTGCGGGGGAGTGCACGACGGCGTACGCGCGTCTGTCACCGCCCCGGCCGCCCTCGCTCCCGGTTGTCCTCGGCCGCCCCCACCCCGGCCGTCCTCGCCCCCGGTCGCCCTCGGCCGCCCCCGCCCCCGGCCGCCCTCTCCCCCCCCGTACGCCGTCACTCCTGTCCTGCGCACCATCCCGAGCGTCCCGAGCCTCCCGAGCGCCCCAAATATCCGAAGTGCCCGCGACGGCAACCACCTCGTAACCCGTAACCCCCTGTCGCGCTACGCGCGTTGACTTTAGGCTGCGCGGGAGTTTCACACCCTCAGCCGCTCTATACCCTCCAGGGGGACACGTGCCAGCCACTCCTCAGCCACGTCGGCCCAGACGCCGAGCCGCCCGCGTGCTCGCCGCCGCGGCCAGTCTCGCCACGCTCGGCGCGCTGGCCGCCGCACTGCCCGCGAGCGCCGGACAGGACCACGCGGGAGCGTCGGGCGGGGCGGAAGCGGCGGGCAAGAAGCGCACCGTCGACGTGCAGCTGCTGTCCTTCAACGACTTCCACGGCAATCTCCAGCCGCCCGCGGGGTCGTCGGGCCAGGTGACGGAGAAGCAGGCGGACGGGACCGAGAAGAAGATCGACGCGGGCGGTGCCGAGTACCTCGCCACGTCTCTTCGTACGGCCCGCAAGGGCAACCCCTACAGCGTCACGGCGGCGGCGGGCGACCTCATCGGCGCGAGCCCGCTCCTGTCGGGTCTCTTCCACGACGAGCCGACCGTCGAGGCGATGAACAAGCTCGACCTCGACGTCACCAGCGTCGGCAACCACGAGTTCGACGAGGGGGCCAAGGAGCTGGCCCGCATGCAGAAGGGCGGCTGTCACCCCAAGGACGGCTGCTTCGAGAAGGGCAAGAAGTTCAAGGGGGCCGACTACCCCTACCTCGCGGCCAACGTGACCGACGAGAAGTCCGGCAAGCCCATCCTCAAGCCGTACTGGGTCTGGAAGCACAAGGGCGTCAAGGTCGGCTTCATCGGCGTGACGCTGGAGGGCACGCCGGACATCGTCTCCGCCGACGGCGTCAAGGGGCTCAAGTTCCACGACGAGATCGAGACGGTCAACAAGTACGCCAAGATCCTCGACAAGCAGGGCGTGAAGTCGATCGTCACGCTCCTCCACGAGGGCGGCGTCCCCGCGTCGCAGACCTACAACTACAACTGTGACTCCCCGGGCGCGGGCGACGGCATCTCGGGCCCCATCACCACCATCGCCAAGGGCATCACACCCAAGGTCGACGCCCTGGTCACCGGGCACACGCACAACGCGTACGTCTGCACGATCCCCGACCCGTCGGGCAAGCCCCGCATGGTCACGTCCGCCTCCTCCTTCGGGAAGCTCTACACGGACACGACGCTCACGTACGACCGCAGGACGAAGGACATCGTCCGTACGAGCGTGAAGTCCGCGAACCACGTCGTCAGTCGGGAGCAGGCGAAGGCCCCCGACATGACCTCGCTGATCTCCCGCTGGGACAAGCTGGCGGCCCCGGTGGCCAACCAGTCCGTCGGCTTCATCTCCGGCGACATCCCGGGCCGCGGCGCCACCACGAAGGAGGCACCGCTCGGCGACCTGATCGCGGACGCGCAGCTCGCGCACGGCAAGTCGCTCGACCCGGAGACGGATCTGGCGCTCATGAATCCGGGCGGCATCCGCTCCGACCTCGTCCACAAGGCGAGCGGGAGTGAGGGCGACGGCGTCGTGACGTACGGCGAGGGCTTCACCGTGCAGCCGTTCAGCAACACGGTCAATCTCGTCGACCTGACCGGCGCGCAGCTGATCACCGGCCTCAAGCAGCAGGTGAGCGGGTCGAACGAGGCATCCCCGAAGATCCTTCAGGTCTCGGACGGTCTGACGTACACGCTGGACATGACGAAGTCCGGCGCCGACCGCGTCGTGACGGACTCGATCAAGCTGGGCGGCAAGGCGATAGATCCGGCCACCACCTACCGTGTGGCGATGAACTCGTTCCTCGCGGGCGGCGGCGACGGCTTCGCCGAGCTGGGCAAGGGCGTGAAGCCGCTGGTCGGCAGCGATGACCTGAAGGCGTTCAACGACTACCTGACCGCCAACTCCTCGGCGGACAAGCCGATCGCCCCGCCCGAGGCGGACAGGATCACCGTCGTGAAGTGAATGAGGCGTTAACAGTCGCACTCAGTAAGTGGCCGAAATCGGTCGTTACTGGGCGTGAGGCTTGGGGTGGGGTGTGAACGTATGGTGAACTCAGCTGATGCGTTCCCCCCACCGCATAGCCACGCTTCCGCCCGATCACGACCAGGCTTATCCGCCTGATGGTTGGCATGCCGAATCGGTTCGCCCCGAAGCAGCCCCCGAGGCGGTAGAGACCACCGCTCCGCTCAATCCGTACGACGAGCTCGGCGCCCTCGCGACCCCGAACCCGAACCCGCTGGAGCGATTCCTCCACGAGGCGGACGACGAGGACGAGGCCGGCAAGTCGGACGCCCCGTGGCAGCCTCCGAACCACCGCCGAGGCGGCCGGGGTCGGGGCCGCGGTCGCGGCCGCCGCCGCACCCGGTTCGCCGGGCTCCCGCTCGCGGCGAAGGCCGTCGTCGCCCTCGTCGTGCTCGCCGCCTTCCTCGCGCTCGGCGACCGCTGGGCCCTGCTCTACGCCGAGCACGAGGCCGCGGACAAGCTCAAGGACTCGATGCACCTGAGCGCGGCGCCCGAGGTCGAGATCGAGGGCTTCCCCTTCCTGACCCAGGTGCTCGACAAGCGCGTGGACAAGGTCAAGGTCACCGTCCCTGACGTCGCGGCCGACCGGATCTCGCTCGCCCAGGTCTCCGCCACCGGGACGAACGTGAAGATCACCGGCGACGGCCCCACCGACATCAAGGGCGCCCTCATCCAGGAGATGAACGGCGAGGTGATGCTCTCCTTCGACGACCTGAACCGCGAACTGGGCGCGTCGCAGGTCACCTTCAGCGGCCACGGCCGCGACCAGGTGCTCGCGCGCGGCACGCTGCCCGTCGCGGGCCACGACCTGAAGCTGCGCGCCGACGCCCGCATCGAGCGCAACGGCGACCGCGGCATCTCCACCGACATCGGCAGGATGAGCCTGCAGCTCGGCGACCTGGCGACCTACCGGCCCGGCACCCGCGACTCCGAGGGCCTGCACCTCAGCAAGAAGTCCGCGGACCGCCTCGCCGATGAGACCGCCAAGGCGAAGGCGCTGCTCTCCGTGCCGTCGATCGTCCAGCGGCTCGGCGTATCGGATTCGGTGGTCAGCGGCGCCCTCAAGAGCGACACCAAGCTGCACGACCTCGTCGGCTCACCGCGCTTCATCAACGACGTGATGGGCCTCAACCTCATCGACGTCGCGATGGGCCACCCCGAGCTCCTGAAGAAGCTGGGCCTGGACCCGGCGCTCCTGAAGGGCCTCGCCCAGCTCACCCGGCCCGCGCTCGCCGACCGCCTGACGCTCGCCTTCCAGCTGCCGAAGCTGCCCGGGGACGGCCACGTGTGGCTGAAGGACGTGAACGTGGAGAAGGACGGAATCAGGGTGCGGCTCACGGGGACCGGGCTGAGCATCGGCAAGTAGGGGCCGGGCTGAGCATCGGCAAGTAGGGGACCGGGCCTAGCCGGTCGGGGGCGGGGTGGGCGCGCCCGGCAGGCGGACCGTCGCCACCGTCCCGCCGCCCTCGTCAGCGGCGGGCCGCAGCGCCACCTCGCCGCCCGACTGGTGCACGGTGCGGGCCACGATGGACAGGCCGAGGCCGGAGCCGGGGAGGCTGCGGGCCGACGGGGAACGCCAGAACCGGTCGAAGACGTGCGGGAGTTCGTCGGCGGGGATGCCGGGGCCGTGATCGCGGACGGTCAGCGAGCCGCCCTTGAGAGCCACCTCCACGGTGGACCCCGGGGGCCCGAACTTCACCGCGTTGTCCAGGATGTTCACGATGGCCCGCTCCAGGGCCGCCGACTCCGCGCGTACGTACCAGGGGGCGAGGTCCGCGGCGAACGTCAGCTCGGGCCCGCGCAGACGCGCCCGCTCCAGGGCGGCCTCCACGACCTCGTGCAGGGCGATGACCTGCACCTTGCCACCCTGTCCGCTGTCCGTACGCGACAGCTCCTGCAAGTCGCCGATCAGCGCCGCCAGTTCCGTCATCTGCGCCGTGACCGAGGCGAGCAGGGCCTTGCGGTCGTCGGGCGGGATGGCACGCCCGGTGTCCTCGCTGCGGGCGAGCAGCTCGATGTTCGTACGGAGCGAGGTGAGGGGGGTGCGGAGCTCGTGACCCGCGTCGGCGATGAGCTGCTGTTGCAGGTCGCGTGAGGAGGCGAGGGAGGCGGTCATGGAGTTGAAGGAGCGCGAGAGGCGCGCGATCTCGTCGTCGCCCTCGGCGGGGATCCGCAGGTTCAGATCCTCGGTACGGGCCACATGCTCCACGGCCGCGGTGAGCTCGTCGACGGGGCGGAGGCCGGTGCGGGCTACCCAGAGGCCTGCGGCGCCTGCGCCGAGTACGCCGATGCCTGCTGCCGCGGTGAGCAGCAGGGCGAGCTTGTTCAGGGGGGTGTCGATCTCGGAGAGCGGGCGGGACAGGGACACCGTGAGGTTGCCCTGTACCTGCGTCAGGACGCGCACCGACTCGCCGTCGTCGGTTTTGCCGTCGTGCAGGGTCTGCTCCCGAATGCCCTGGGCCACCTGCAGATCGTCCCCCTCCACCACGACGGGTGTGGAGCCGCGTCCCACGCAGCGCGTGCCGTCCGGCTGGACGACCTGCACGAAGACCGTCGTGGTGCCGGGCGCCGTCTCGTCGTTGGGGGAGCTGTGCGTGTCGCGACAGGGGGCGACCGTGTCCGCGAGGTAGGGGGTGCCGACATTGAGGCTGCGCAGCGAGTCGTCCATCTGGTCCCGCAGTTGCGAGCGGGTGAGGAGCCAGCACGACACCGCGACGGCGGCCACCGCCAGTGCCACCACACACGCCACCAGCAACGCGAGCCGCGAGCGCAATGGCATCGTGCGGTACCGGTGGAAGAACCCGCTCACTCGCCGCCCCCGCCGGACCCCGGCCGCAGCACATACCCCACACCCCGCACCGTATGAACAAGCCGGGGCTCGCCCCCCGCCTCCGTCTTGCGGCGCAGGTACATGACGTACACGTCCAGGGAGTTGGAGGACGGCTCGAAGTCGAAGCCCCAGACCGCCTTCAGGATCTGCTCCCGCGTGAGCACCTGACGCGGATGCGCGAGGAACATCTCAAGGAGGGTGAACTCCGTGCGGGTCAGCTCCACCGTGCGCGCTCCGCGCGTGACCTCACGGGTCGCGAGGTCCATCCGCAGGTCACCGAAGGCGAGCGTGTCGCCCTCCTCGACCTGCCCCGCCCCGGCGGCGTACGAACTGCGCCGAAGGAGTGCCCGGATCCGGGCGAAGAGCTCGTCGAGTTCGAACGGCTTGACCAGGTAGTCGTCGGCGCCCGCGTCGAGCCCCGTGACGCGGTCGCCGACCGTGTCCCGCGCGGTGAGCATCAGGATGGGCGTCAGGGAGCCGGTCGAGCGGAGTCGGCGCGCGGCGGTGAGGCCGTCCATGCGGGGCATCTGGATGTCGAGCACGACGAGGTCGGGGCGGTAGGCCGCCGCCTTCTCCAGGGCGTCGGCGCCGTCGACGGCGACCTCCGTGCCGTACCCCTCGAAGGCGAGGCTGCGCTGTAGCGCCTCCCGTACGGCGGGCTCGTCGTCGACGATCAGGATGCGCTGCTGCTGCTCGCCTTCGGCGGGGCTCATCGGCTGGTGACTTCCTCGGGTACGGGTACGGGTCCGTGTGCGCGTCGGAGTGCGGGTCGGACGGGGCCGGTATCAGCCTCGCACGCGTGCGCGGGGCTTGCGGCGTGCGGCGGGCCGGGACTGCGCCGTGACCGCCTTGGCTGCCGTGGCCACTTCCGGGGCGCGGGCCGCGGCGGAGCCGTGCAGTTCCCCGGCCACGGCGAGGGGGAGGCCGAGCCCCGCCGGGTCGGTGTCGGGCTGTCCCCAGCCGATGGTGGTGGCGAGCGCGTGCCGGGCGCGGTTGACGGTGATCAGGGTGGTTCCGGGCATGGCGGGCATGGCGGCCTCCAGGGAGCGTTCGGGGTCAGTCGGTGGAGCCGGCCCGCAGGGTGTCGAGGTCGGCCTTGACCGTGTTGATCGGGATGGCGAAGCCGAGGCCGACGCTGCCCGAGCTCGACTCGGTGCCGCTCTGCGACGAACTGGGCGAGTACATCGCGGAGTTGATCCCGATGATGTTGCCGTTCATGTCTATGAGGGCGCCGCCGGAGTTGCCCGGGTTGAGCGAGGCGTCGGTCTGCAGGGCTTTGTACGTGGTCTTCGACGACCCGGTGTCGCCGTTGAACTGCTCACCGCCGTACTCGAACGGCCAGTTGCCGCCGCCCTGCTGTTGCTGCTGCTGTCCCTGGTCCTCGTCCGTCGAGACGGTGACGTCCCGGTCGAGGGCGGAGACGATTCCGCTGGTGACGGTGCCGGTCAGGCCCTCGGGGGAGCCGATCGCCACGACGTTGTCGCCGATCTTCACGTTGTCGGAGTCGCCGAGGCTCGCGGGCTTCAGGTCGGACGCGCCCTCGACCTTGATCAGCGCCAGGTCCTTCTTGCTGTCGGTGCCGACGACCTTGGCGTCGTACGACTTGCCGTCGTCCGTCTTCACCTTGACCGACGAGGCACCGGAGATCACGTGGTTGTTGGTGATGATCTCGCCGCCGGCCGTGACGATCACGCCGGATCCGGTGGCCTCACCCGCGTTCGACTTCGCGCTGATCTCCACGATGCTGGGGCTGACCGCTTCGGCGACGCCGGAGACGGTGCCCTTCTGGCTCGTGGGCACGACGTTCGTGTTGGTGGCGCTGCTCGACGCGGTGTCGTTGCCGGTCAGCTCCTGGAAGGCGTAGGCGGTGCCGCCGCCTACCGCCGCTGCCGCGATGGCGACGGCGGCGAGGAGGGCCAGGGGGCCCCGGGCCCGCTTGCGCGGGGGCTTCGGGGGCGCTTCCGGTGCCTGCCCGTGCTGCTGTGTCGGCGCTTCCGGTGCGAAAGCGGGCGGGGGCGGGTAGGCGCCCTCCGTACCGCCATGGTGCACAGGCGCTGACGACTGGTGCTGCTGGGGGTACTCGCCGCTCTGGCGGAAGTTGTCGGTCATGGGTTCTAGGCTGGTCCGCCTTCATGAGAGGCGGCTGAGTACGCCCTGAGAACGCCCATAGAAGTGCGTATGCCCCTTATAAAGGCGTCGGCTCATCAAGACATCGGCTCAGCAAGGCATCGGCGCCGAACCCCTGAGCTTCAGGCGCACCCGCACGACTGCCGGACGACCAGACGTGACGGGAACACCTTCAGCCGCTCCCGGCGCGACCCGGCGACCCGAAGGCCGTCGTCCAGGACGAGATCGACCGCGGCCCGCGCCATGGCCGGCCTGTCCGATGCCACCGTCGTCAGCGGCGGGTCCGTCAGACCCGCTTCCTTGACGTCGTCGAACCCGGCGACGGCCAGCTGCTCCGGCACGTCGATCCGGAGCTCCCGCGCGGCACGGAGGATGCCGATCGCCTGGTCGTCGGTGGAGCAGAAGACCGCCGTCGGCCGATCCGGCCGGGCAAGGAGCTCAAGCGCCATCTGATACGCGTCATAGCGGTTGTACGGCGCCTCGAAGAGCCGCCCCTCGACCGGGCGCCCGGCCTCCTGCATGGCCCGCCGCCAGCCCTCGACGTGGTCGGAGACGGGGTCGCCGACGGTCGGGGTCTCGGCGGTGCCGCCGACGCAGGCCACGTACTCATGGCCGTGTTCGAGGAGGTGCCGGGTGGCCAGCTGCGCGCCGCCGACGTCGTCCGTGACCACGGCGACGTCGTCGATCGCCTCGGGCCGCTCGTGCAGGAGCACGACCCGCGCGTCCCACGCGTCGATCTCGGCGGCTGCCGAATCCGTCAGGCCGTGGCTGACGAGGATGAGCCCGGAGACCCGCATGCCGAGGAAGGCCCGCAGATAGTGGGCCTCGCGCTCGTCCACGTAGTCCGTGTTGCCGACGAGCACCATTTTTCCGCGCTCGGAGGCAGCCTGCTCCACCGCGTGCGTCATCTCCGCGAAGAACGGCTGGCGCGCGTCGGGCACGATCATGCCTATGAGGTCGGTCCGCCGCGACGCCATGGCCTGGGCGACCCGGTCGGGCCGGTACCCCAGCTCTTTGATCGCGGCGAGTACACGCTCGCGCGTGGCCGGGGCAACCGGCCTAGGTCCGTTGTTGATGACGTAGCTGACGACGGCGGTGGAAGTACCCGCAAGTCGCGCAACGTCATCCCGAGTCACCTTGGCCACGCGCGGAGTCTACGCGGATGGAACTACCGCTGGGCAGGGCGTACGGCAGCTTCCTTCGGCGCTGTTTCGGCGGGGTCCGCCTTCTCGACGGGAGGCGCGACGGGGGAGCCGGCGGGGTCGCCGTCGCGCTCGCCCTCGGGCCGCGGAGTCGCCGCCTTCGCCTTGGCGCCGTCGGCCGCACGTTCGACCTTTTCCGGCGTCACGAAGCGGTAGCCGACATTCCGGACGGTGCCGATGAGCGACTCGTGCTCGACGCCGAGCTTCGCGCGCAGGCGCCGTACGTGGACGTCGACCGTCCGCGTGCCGCCGAAGTAGTCGTAGCCCCAGACCTCCTGGAGCAGCTGGGCCCGCGTGAACACGCGCCCGGGGTGCTGCGCCAGGTACTTGATCAGCTCGAACTCCTTGAACGTCAGGTCGAGGACCCGGCCCTTCAGCTTCGCGCTGTACGTCGCCTCGTCCACGGAGAGATCGCCGTTGCGGATCTCCATGGGGGAGTCGTCGGAGGTGATCTGCTGGCGGCCCATCGCGAGCCGCAGACGCGCCTCGACCTCGGCAGGCCCTGCCGTGTCGAGGAGTACGTCGTCGATGCCCCAGTCGGCGGTGACGGCCGCGAGGCCGCCCTCCGTGACGACGAGGACCAGCGGACAGCCGGGTCCCGTGGAGCGGAGCAGCTGGCAGAGGCTGCGGACCTGCGGGAGGTCACGGCGGCCGTCGATCAGAATGACGTCGGCACCTGGGGTGTCGACGAGGGCCGGGCCTTCGGCGGGGGCCACCCGCACGTTGTGCAGCAGCAGGCCGAGAGCGGGAAGCACCTCCGTCGACGGCTGAAGGGCATTGGTAAGGAGCAGCAGAGAACTCATCGCTGCTCACCCGCCTGGGTCGTCCTACGGTTGTGCACGGTTCGCTCGCCCATAACGTCGGTTCCTCCTCGGTCCCTGCGAGGACGTTTACGGCACTGCTTCGTACTGCTCACTGCGGCGGAGGGCCCGCGCCCCGGGCTCTCCACGTGCGGATCCTTCGGTTTCGTATACGAACCCTCAGAAAGCACGAAAGGACCCGGGGGCTTCGCTGCCCGGATCCTCTGCCAAGGAGAATAACCCACATGACTTCCGGTTCGGCAGGCCAAGCGGCGGGATCTTCTGTGCCTCCGATCACTCGCACTGCGCCCCGCGTTCAACGGCGCGCAACGCTCCGTACACAGGACGGAGTCGCCATCGAGGCCGTCCACGAGCCCGGACCCGACCCGGCGGGGGAGCTCGCGATCGTGCTCGCGCACGGCTTCACGGGCGGCGTCGACCGGCCGCACGTGCGCCGCGCGGCGGGCGTTCTCGCCCAGCGTGCGGCCGTGATCACGTTCTCCTTCCGGGGGCACGGGGCGTCCGGCGGTCTCTCCACGGTCGGCGACCGCGAGGTGCTCGATCTGACGGCCGCGGTGGAGTGGGCCCGGTCCTTCGGCCATACGCGGGTGGTGACCGTGGGTTTCTCGATGGGCGGTTCCGTGGTGCTCCGGCACGCAGCGCTCGCCGGTGCCGCGCATGGGGGGCGCACCGAAGCGCGGGTTGACGCGGTGGTCGCGGTGAGCGCCCCGGCCCGTTGGTTCTACCGGGGAACGGCGCCGATGCGGCGGCTGCACTGGCTGGTGACGCGGCCCATGGGGCGTGTCGTGGGCCGCGTCGGCCTGCGCACGCGGATCCACCCGCACGAGTGGGACCCCGTCCCGCTGTCCCCGGTGGAATCGGTCCCGCTGATCGCGCCGACACCGCTCCTCATCGTGCACGGGGACCAGGACCCGTACTTCCCGGTGGACCACCCCCGGATGCTGGCCGCCGCCGCGGAGGGCGGGGCGGAGCTGTGGATGGAGGCGGGGATGGGCCACGCGGAGAACGCGGCGGACGACGCGCTGCTCGGTCGGATCGCCGAGTGGGCCACGGCATCATGGACGTCGGCCATCGCCGATGGCGTGTCGGCGACCGCCGATGGAACGTCGGCAACCGCCGAAGGAGAGGAGCTGCCGTGGTGAACGGCACCATTCGTTACTGGGCCGCGGCCAAAGCGGCCGCAGGCGTCGCGGAGGAGCCGTACGCTGCGGCGACGCTCGCCGAGGCGCTGGACGCGGCACGCGAGCGACACCCCGGTGAGCTGGTCCGTGTACTGCGGCGATGCTCGTTCCTCATCGACGGCGACCCCGTGGGTACCCGCGGGCATGAGACGGTACGGCTGGCCGAGGGCGGCACGGTCGAGGTGCTCCCGCCGTTCGCAGGAGGGTGAGCAGCGCTATGAGCGATCCACGGTACGAGGGCTCGGGGTACGGGGACTATGACCCCTACCGCCAGGAATATCCCCCGGAGCAGTACCCCCAGCAGCCGTACGCCCCTGAGCACCAGCAGCCGTACGCCCCTGAGCAGCAGCAGCAGCCGTACGCCCAGCAGGCGTACCCGCAGCAGCAGCCTTACGCCCAGGACGCCTACACCCAGCAGTGGGAGGGGCAGACCTGGGACACGCAGGTCCAGCCCTCACCCGTGGTGGACGTGACGGAGACGGCTTATCTGCCCCCGCAGGGGTTCGCGCAGCCGATGCCTTCGGACCCGGCTTCGGCGTACGGCGCGTCCTCCGCCGCCCCGGCGTACGGCGCGTCCTCCGCCGCTCATGCGGAACCCGGCGCCGCAGGTGGCCATGCCCGCCCTTCCCCGGGCTCTCCACCTCGTCCGAGCACGGCGGAGGCGGATGGCCCCGACACCTACGGCCCCGCCACCACCACCGGCAACCCCCGTGTCACCGACGCCCAGCGCGCCCGTGCCGAGGGGCGGTCGCCGATCATAGAGCCGGGGATCCAGCCCGCCGCGCTGACCGCCGTCCTCGGGCTGCTGCTCGCCGGTACGGCCGCCATCGGGCAGTACGCACTCCTCGTACCGCTCATCCTGCTGCAAGCCGTCACCGCCGCCGGATGGTTCCGGCTCAACGGGATGTGGCCCGCCCGCCAGGGCATCGCGCTCGCCTTCATGGGCGGTGTCGTCGCCGACATCGCGCTGCTCGTCACCGGCAAGGAGAACGCGCCCGCCGCGATCCTCGGCACCCTGGGCGTGTGGGTGCTGCTCGTGCTGGTCCTTCAGCTGCGCAGCCGCGCGTCCGCCGACGAGCGGATGGCCGGTCTGATGGCGACCGTCGCCTCCTCCGCCCTCGCGATCATCGCGACGGGGCACCTCGCGGCGTCGGACGACGCGATGACGGTGGGCGGCATCGCCGTCGCGGTCGCCGTGATCGCCCGCGCGCTGCCCCTGCCGACGCCCGCCTCCGTGGTCGTCGCGCTGCTCGCGGCGGCCGGAGCGGGCATCGCCGTCGGCGGTACGACGGACTTCGGCAGCAAGGGCGCGCTGCTCGGCCTCGGCGCCGGTGTCTGCGCGCTGATCGGCCACCGGGTCGCCAGCTACGACTATCCGTCCCGCTTCGTGCACATGACGGCGGGCGTCGCCCTGCCGCTCGCCGCGGCGGCCCCGGCCGTCTATCTCCTCGGCAGGGCCATCGGCTGACCGGCGGAGATGGACAGAGGCTGATCGTCACAGCTGATCGACAGGTCCCCGGCCGGGCTCTCCCGCCGGGGGCCTGTCCTTTAGGCTCGCGGCAAACGTCAGTTGAGTCGGGGGATCAAGGTGGGGGAACACCGGACATGAGCAAGCGCGCCGTACGAATACTTCTGACCGTCGTCGTGATCCTGGGGGGTCTGTTCGTGGGCGCCGACCGCCTGGCGGTGGGTTTCGCCGAGGACGAGGTGGCGAAGAAGCTGCGTTCGAGCGAGGGCCTCAGCGAGACGCCCGACGTCTCCATCAAGGGCTTTCCCTTCCTGACGCAGGTCGCGGGCGGCACGCTCGACGACGTCGAGATCGGCATGCAGAACTACGAGGCCACCTCCGGCTCCGACAAGATCCGCATCGCCGATCTGAACGCCCGGATGCAGGGCGTCGAATTCTCGGGGGACTACAGCTCGGCCACCGCCGAGAAGGCCACCGGCACGGCCCGGATCTCGTACGACGAGCTGCTCAAGGAGGCACAGGGCGAGCCGGTCGAGCTGCCGCTCGGTGCCACCGGCAAGGTCGTCGGGCTCTCGGACGGCGGCAACGGCAAGGTCAAGGTCGAGGTCGAGGTGAGCAAGGGCGGCGCCAAGCTGCCCAAGCCGGTGCACGTCATGAGCTCGGTGCGGGTCGAGGGCGACACGATCAAGGTGGACGCCGACCAGATCCCCAAGAAGATCGACGTCATGGGCGTATCGATTCCCCTCCCCGAGGGCATGGTCCGCGATGTGACGGACTTCGAGGAGAAGGTCAGCGGGCTGCCGGGCGGCATCAAGATCGACGAGGTGGAGCCTGCGCAGGACGGCGTGGACATCACGGTCAAGGGGACGAACGTGAAGCTCGCGGGCTGAGGCCCTTTCAGGCGGCCGTTCAGCAGTAGGTTCCGCCGTACGTTCAGCAGTAGGTTCCGCAATACGTTCAGCAGTGCGTTCCGCAGTACGAGACAGAGCCGTCCGCGCCATGGATGCGGCAGGGGTGAAGCCCTCCCCCCGCCCCCGCGCGGGCGGCTCTGTTCGTCGATCGATCCCACATCGTGGATGATCGCGTCTCATCATTCGACATGCCGGTGACACGGCCGCCCTCGCGTCCTTACGATCGGACGCATGCACCGACAGGCGGACCTCACGAAGCGGCGGGCAGTGGACCTGTGCCGCGTCGCCGCCATGCTCTGTCGCACCTTCTGAGCGGGAGCCCCGACTCCCGTATCCCCCGGCCCATTGACCTCGTCAGGGCCACCCCGTGCCGCGTACGCCGCGCCATCGCGCAGTCACAGCACGTACCCGGCGCCCCCTCGCACAGCATCAAAGCCCCGCCGTAACTGCCCCGGAGGAGACAAAGTATGAGCCGCAGCGACGTCCTGGTAGACGCCGACTGGGTCGAGGCCCACATCGACGACCCGAAGGTCGTCATCGTCGAGGTCGACGAAGACACCTCCGCGTACGACAAGAACCACATCAAGAACGCGGTCCGCATCGACTGGACCGACGACCTCCAGGACCCGGTCCGCCGCGACTTCGTGGACCAGGAGGGCTTCGAGAAGCTCCTCTCGGCCAAGGGCATCGCGAACGACACCACCGTCGTCCTCTACGGCGGCAACAACAACTGGTTCGCGTCCTACGCCTTCTGGTACTTCAAGCTCTACGGCCACCAGGACGTGAAGCTCCTCGACGGCGGCCGCAAGAAGTGGGAGCTCGACTCCCGCGACCTCGTCGACGGCGACCAGGTGCCGCAGCGCGCCGCGACCTCGTACAAGGCCAAGCCCCAGGACAGCTCGATCCGTGCCTTCCGCGACGACGTCGTGGCGGCCATCGGTTCGCAGAACCTGGTCGACGTCCGTTCGCCCGACGAGTTCAGCGGCAAGCTGCTCGCCCCGGCGCACCTTCCGCAGGAGCAGTCGCAGCGTCCGGGCCACGTCCCGTCCGCGCGCAACATCCCGTGGTCGAAGAACGCCAACGACGACGGCACCTTCAAGTCGGACGACGAGCTCAAGGCCCTCTACGAGGACGAGCAGGTCGACCTGGCCAAGGACACCATCGCGTACTGCCGCATCGGTGAGCGTTCGGCCCTGACCTGGTTCGTCCTGCACGAGCTGCTCGGCCAGACCAACGTCAAGAACTACGACGGCTCCTGGACCGAGTACGGCTCCCTCGTCGGCGTGCCGATCGAGCTCGGCGCCAACAAGTAACCCTCCCGCCCCCCCCGGCAGTGACCAGCTGACCAGCTAAGGAAGAACGCATATGTGTGGAGCGAAGGCCGGCGGACCCGACGCCTCGACGATCAAGCCCGGCGAGACCACCATCCAGGGCCAGGTGACCCGCGACGGCGAACCCGTCAGCGGCTACGTGCGCCTGCTCGACTCGACCGGCGAGTTCACCGCCGAGGTCCCGACCTCGGCGACCGGCCAGTTCCGCTTCTACGCGGCCGAGGGCACGTGGACGCTGCGCGCCCTGATCCCGGGCGGCACGGCCGACCGTACGGTCGTGGCGCAGACGGGCGGCCTCGCGGAGGTCGCGATCGCGGTCTAGCTCTTCACGCGCCTCTCGCACTGCTCCGCGGGCTTCGAGGCGCCGCGTCGGACTCCGTCCGCCGACTCTGTGCGGGCGGGGTCCGACGCGTATGAACGGCCGAGGGCCGTGTCCCTGGGGGTTGGACGCTTCCGTATCCGGGACGCGGCCCTTCGCGCCGTTCAGCAGCACCAGAATGCGGTGGGCCACCGGATGCGGTCCTTCAGCTGGCAGGTGTCAGCTGGCAGCTGTCTGCCGTGTCTGTGGCTACCGCCGGTGCTTGCCGTCCAGTTCGTCCCACCACTCGTCGGACTTCGAGTCCCCCGAGGGGTCGTCCCACCAGCGGTCCTCAGGGCCGCGCCGGTTGGCCACGATGGCGGCCAGGGGCGGGATCACCATCGCCACCACGCACATCCCGACGGCGACGGGAATGGACCAGAGCCGCACGACGCCCCACGCCAGGACGAAGAGGGCGATGCACGTGCCCATCATGGCGAAGTACGCATGGCGACGTCGCGCGAACATAAGTCCAGCGTACGACTGGGTCGGCCAGGAGACGAGCGTCAGTGGACGAGCGTTTGCGTGCTGTCAGCGGACGAGTGCCTGCGTGCCGTCAGTAGACGAGTGCCTGCGTGCCGTCCGTCATGGCTTCCTGTACGAACACCTGTGCGCCCGCGATCCGTACCCCGTCGATCACGTCCTTCTCGGTGATCTCGCGGCGCGCCGCGCACTGTGTGCAGAGCGTGATCTGTCCCGCGGCCACGATCGAGTCGATCAGATCGGGCAGCGGCGCCGCGTGCGGCAGCTCGAACTCCGCCGCGCGCCCCGGCAGCGCGAACCACGCCGACTCGCCCGTCAGCCAGAGCGAGACCTCCACTCCGCTGGCCACGGCAACGGCCGCCACCGTGAACGCCTGCGAGCAGCGCTCGGGGGCGTCGGCCCCGGCGGTCACCTTGATCACGAGCTTCTTCGCCATGGCCGCATCGTAAGGCCGACGGGGGGACCACCCGTAAGGCCACCCGCAAGGGTGCCCGTAAGGCCCACCTCGCAGAGAGGTGCGGGGCGCGCACGACTAGAGTGGGAGCGGCTCTGATGCCTGCCCCACCAGCTCACCCCATAGCTCACCGAGGAGCACCCCGTGCTTGAGGCCTTCTTCTCCGCCCTGCTGGTTCTGGTCTGCGTCGGCGTTCTCGCCTTCGCCGGACTGTCCGTGAAGAAGCTGTACCAGGGTCAGCGCTGAGCCCCGTACACCCCGTACGCCACCTAGAGATCGCCTGAGCTTCCCATGATCGAGATTCCGTCCGACCTGCACCCCGACCTCGTGCCCCTCGTCTGGCTCCTCGGCAACTGGGCCGGCGCGGGTGTCACCGACTTCCCCGGCGCCGAGAAGGCGAACTTCGGTCAGGAAGTGTCCTTCTCCCATGACGGGCGGGACTTCATCGAGTACCACTCGCACACGTGGGTGCTCGACGCCGAGGGCAACAAGGTCAAGCCGCTGGAGTCCGAGTCGGGCTTCTGGCGCATCGACAAGGACCGCAAGGTCGAGACCGTGATGGTCCGCGACGACGGCGTCGTCGAGGTCTGGTACGGCGAGCTCGCCGACCAGAAGCCGCAGATCGACATCGTCACGGACGCGGTGGCCCGCACGGCGGCCTCCGGCCCGTACACCGGCGGCAAGCGTCTTTACGGGTATGTGAAGGGCGACCTGATGTGGGTCGGCGAGAAGCAGACCCCCGAGGTGCCGCTGCGGCCGTACATGTCGGCGCAGCTGAAGAAGGTCGTCTCGCCCGAGGACGTCGCCGAGATGGCCAGGGGCCTGGGCGATCTGCCGGACGACGGCATCGCCTTCTTCAAGTAGGCGGCCTGGTTCTTCCAGCGGGCGGCCGGTTCTTCCAGCGGGCCGCGGGCCCCTCTGGCCTAGACTGCCTGTGTGGCAAGCACCGACTTCGACTGGAAGAGCGACCTGCGACAGCGCGGCTACCGGCTGACGCCGCAGCGTCAGCTCGTCCTCGAAGCCGTCGACGCCCTTGAGCACGCGACCCCCGACGACATCCTCTGCGAAGTGCGGAAGACGGCGTCGGGGATCAACATCTCCACGGTGTACCGGACCCTTGAGCTCCTGGAGGAGCTGGGTCTTGTCAGCCACGCGCACCTGGGGCACGGTGCGCCGACGTACCACCTGGCGGACCGACACCACCACATCCATCTGGTCTGCCGGGACTGTACGAACGTCATCGAGGCCGATGTCTCCGTGGCGGCCGAGTTCACCGCGAAGCTGCGGGACGAGTTCGGCTTCGACACGGACCTGAAGCACTTCGCGATCTTCGGCCGCTGCGAGAACTGCTCCGCCGGGGAGAACGGCCCCGGCGAGGAGAACCGCTCCACCGAGGAGAACGGCCCCGGCAAGGAATAAGAACGCCCGCTACCAGGTCGTAGTGTGGGTGAACATGAAGAGCCCCCTCCTGTCCCTGCCCGGCGCCGTCCCCGCCGAGGGCGTGGACGAAGGCGTCGCCGCCCACTACGGCGATCTGTTCCGTGAGCAGCGCGCCCTCGCCGACGGCACCGGTTTCGTCGACCTCTCGCACCGCGGCGTCGTCACCGTCTCAGGACCCGACCGGCTGAGCTGGCTGCACCTGCTGCTCACGCAGCACGTGACCGAGCTGCCCGTCGGGCAGGCCACCGAGGCGCTGATCCTCTCCGCGAACGGCCACATCGAGCACGCCCTCTATCTCGTCGACGACGGCGAGACGGTGTGGGCGCACGTCGAGCCCGGCACCCAGGACGCCCTTGTCGCGTACCTGGAGAGCATGAAGTTCTTCAACCGGGTCGAAGTCGCCGACCGCACGGACGAGTTCGCGGTCGTGTACCTGCCCGCAGGTTCGATCGCCCCGGTCCCGGAAGGCGTCGTCGTGCGCGAGACGCCGCACGGCCGCGATCTGTTCCTGCCGCGTACGTCTCTTGAGTCGTACGCCGACGAGAGCGGCCCCGCGATCGGCCTCCTGGCCTACGAGGCGCTGCGCGTGGAGACGCACCGGCCGCGGCTCGGCTTCGAGACGGACCACCGCACGATCCCGCACGAGCTCGGCTGGATCGGCACGGCGGTGCATCTGCAGAAGGGCTGCTACCGCGGCCAGGAGACGGTCGCCCGCGTCCAGAACCTGGGCAAGCCCCCGCGCCGCCTGGTCTTCCTCCACCTGGACGGCAGCGAGGTCCATCTGCCGGTGGCCGGGACCGAGCTGCGTCTCGCCTCGGAGGGCGAGGAGGGCCGGAAGCTGGGCTTCATCACGACGGCGGTACGCCACCACGAGCTGGGCCCGATCGCGCTCGCGCTCGTGAAGCGGAACGTGCCGCTCGACGCGGGGCTGCTCGCGGGGACGGTGGCGGCCTCGCAGGAGGTCGTGGTCGAACCGTAGGGGGCGGGGGCCGGGCGTCGGGGATGCGGGGTGATCAGGTGGGCGGGCGGGAAGGAGCCCGCTCGCCCAAGCGGCGGATCAGTTCGGGCCTGTCACATCTCGATCAGCACGGTGAACGGCCCGTCGTTGGTCAGTGACACCCGCATCTGCGCTCCGAAGCGCCCCGTCGCCACCGTCGCGCCCAGCGAACGAAGTTGGGCGACGACCTCGTCCACCAGGGGCTCGGCGACATCGCCGGGGGCGGCGGCGTTCCACGTGGGCCTACGGCCCTTCCTCGCGTCGCCGTACAGTGTGAACTGGCTGATGACCAGCAGCGGCGCGTCGATGTCCGAGCAGGACCTCTCGTCGGCCAGCATCCGAACGGACCAGAGTTTGCGGGCCAGTTGGGCCGCCTTCTCCTTGGTGTCCTCGTGGGTCACCCCCACCAGGACGCACAGGCCCTCGCCGCTGATCTCGCCGACCGTCTCGGGGCCGTTCTCGCCCTCGACGACGACGCTCGCTCCGTCCACCCTCTGCACCACAGCACGCATATGGCCCATCATGCCTGCTCCGTACGGCCGAGGTGGCCGCCGGATGCGCCGCCCGCGGGGGTACCCTGAACCCCCCATCTGGGGTTGATTGGGGCACTCGCTCACATAGCGGCCACTCGGGGTGGCACCATGCTCACACGCGGTGTACCGCGCCGGTCGAGGGGACGGTAGAGCCACATGAGCACACCAAGTACGGGGCAGCCGCCCGGATCCGTGTCGCTGACCCGCATGAGCGCCGCACGGCGTGCGAACGTGCCGCGGCCGCCCATGCAGCGCACGGGCGGTGCGGTCCTTTCCGGGCAGCCCGAGCACGACCTGGCCGCGCTGCTCCTGCGCGAGCTGCGTGAGCTGCGCAGGGACGCGCAGCAGAACGAGGCGGACCTGAGCTATGTCCGGCGCCTCCTCCAGGGGCGGATCGACATCCTGCGGGCCGAGGTCGCGCGCCGCAGGGACCCGAAGGCGCCGGGTCCGGAGGGGCCGCTCGTGCTGCGGCTCTCCGAGATCCTCACGGACGGCCCGGCCCGGCACCGCTCGTCGGCCCGGCATGTGACCCTCGGCACGCCGCACAGCGCGGAGTACGGCCTCCTGGCCACGGAGATGCTGGCCGAGGTCGAGCTCTCCGACCTGGACGCCCGTACGGACGACGAGCTGCACACGGCCATGGGGCGGCTCACCCGCTACGAACAGCAGGTTTCCCGGCGCCGCCAGCAGCTCCAGCGCACGGCGGACGATTGCAGCGCGGAGATCGCCCGCAGGTACCGTGAAGGCGAAGCACAAGTGGACGACCTGCTCGCCTGACCCGGTGACCCCGGCTTTCGCGGGCGGCGCCGTCACGCCACCCCCCGCCCCGGAAGGCCGAAGATGACCTCGACGTCCGCCGAGTCCGCAGCCACCCCCGCCATACCCCCGGTCATATCCCCGGTCCTCGCCGAGGTCGTGCGTTCCGGCTTCGTCGAGGGCCGTCACAGGGGAAGCCTGGTGCTGCTCGCGGCGGACGGCAGCGTGGAGCTGGCCATGGGGGACGTGAGCGCCCCCGTCTTCCCGAGGTCGGCCAACAAGCCGATGCAGGCGGCCGGTGTGCTGCGGGCGGGGCTCGACCTGTCGGGCGAGCGGCTCGCGCTGACGGCGGCGAGCCACTCCGGGGAGGGGTTCCACCGGGACCTCGTACAGAAGATGCTGGCCGAGCACGGCCTGACGGCGGCGGACCTCCAGTGCCCGCCCGACCTCCCGCTCGACGCGGTCGAGGCCGAGACATATCTGGCAGCGGGCGCCATTCGTGACCGGGTCACGATGAACTGCTCCGGCAAGCACGCGTCGATGCTGGCGGTGTGCGAGCTGAACGGCTGGCCCACGGATTCCTACCTGGACCCGCGCCACCCCCTCCAGCAGCTGATCCTCCAGGTGGTCGAGGAAGCGGCGGGGGAGAAGGTGGCGGCCGTCGGCACGGACGGCTGCGGCGCCCCGCTGATGGCGATCTCCCTGACCGGCCTCGCCCGCGCCTTCCGCCACTTCGTCCTCGCCCCCGAGGGGACGGCGGAGCGCCGGGTCGCGGACGCGATGCGGGCCCACCCCGAGTACGTGGCAGGGACGCGCAGGCCCGACACGTGGCTCATGCGGGAGATCCCCGGTGCGCTCTCCAAGATGGGCGCCGAGGCGGTCCAGGCGTTCGCGCTGCCGGACGGCCGTGCACTGGCCTTCAAGGTGGATGACGGCGGGATACGGGCCCTGGGCCCCATCCTGGCCCGTGCGCTGCGTCTGGCGGGCGTGGAGGCGGACGTACTCACCCGCGTCGGCCATGCGCCCCTGCTCGGCGGCCCCACCGAGGTGGGGGAGATCCGGGCGGCGTTCTAGCCGCCGCCCGAGACCTCCCCCCGCTCCCCCTCCCCCCTCCCTCGGATCAGTGACTGACCGGGCTCCCGGCTCCCCTCCGGATGGGAGAACCCGGTCAGTCGGCACTTGTCAGCCCGACTGGGCGAGCAGCAGGACGAGGAGCGCAGCCCCCACGCCGCTGATCTTGGTGTTCTTGGCCTCGACGCCCACCGTCAGCAGGACGAACCCCCGGCAGCCAACCCCTCAGGGTTCCTGCCAGGCTGCCTAAGTTGGCCGCCAACTTCACCTGAGTTATCTCCGCGATGGCTCGATTAATAACCACCTTCTGAGCAACTTCACAGCAACTCCCCAAAGTTGGCCCGAAGTTGTACCGTTTGGTTGTGAGCGGGGAACCTGCCCCTGTCAAGGGGATGAAGAGGCCGCACAGGTCTCACCACGAGGTGGCCGACGAGCTTCGCGACCGGATCAGGTCCGGGTCGCTGCGGCCCGGCCAACGCATGCCCACTCAGGCCGAGTTGGCCGACGAGTTCGGCGTAGAGCGTGGCGCGATACGTGAGGCGCTGCGCACCCTGCAGGGCGAGAACCTGCTGGCGAACGTGTCCAAGGGCAGCCCGGCCACGGTCGCCGAGCCCGCGGGGCGCGGGCTGTCCGGGCCCTGTGGCGTCAAGCCGCAGTCGACCATGGTCGGCCTCGCCCCGCGCATCGCCGCCGCGTTCGAGTCCCCGCATGTGGAGATCGACGCGCTCTGCCTGACCTCCGTCTCACTCACGATGGCGATCGGTGAACCGCTCCGCCAGATTCACGCCGGACAGCGGAAACCGGCCAAGGTCACCGTCCGCGTACTGCTGCCGAGCCGCAGCATCGACCTCGCCTTTCCCACGCCGGTGGACAGCGGGGACGACGAGGGCGGCCATGTGCACAGACACTGGCTCGACCAGCGGAACGCGCAGGGGCAGGTCCTGCGCCACAACCTCCTCGCGCTGCGGGCCTCGCACGACGTCGACGTGCAGGTCTCGTTCCGTGCGCTGCCGTTCACGCCGCCGGTGAAGCTGTATCTCCTCAACGGTTCCGAAGCGCTCTTCGCGTACTACACCCTCGCCAAGCAGAGCGAGGAGATCGGCCACGAGTACCTGGAGATGTACGACGCCCAGGGCGCGCAGTCGATGCTCTTCCCCTTCCACCAGGGCGACGGGCTGCGGGACACGATGTTGGTGGAGCAGTCCCGCCTCTGGTTCGACGCGCTCTGGGGCACGATCAGTCAGGACCTGGACCTGGAGCCGGACCTGGCGCGCGGCTGACTCGTGGCCGACTCCTGACGGACTCCTGGCCGAATCCTGGCTGCTCGTGACTAGATCGCGGGCCCGGTCATCACCAGCGCGATCACGACCGCGCCCTGCCATCTCAAATGAGTTGGCAACCAACTTCACTCAATCTTTCCGCTATTGGTCCCGCAACATAAACAACTTCAGGACAACTGCCCTGAGATGGCGAGGAGTTGTATCGTCTGGTTGTGACCCAGGAGAACGTTGCAGTGAACGGCAGCAGAAAGCTCACTCCCCAGGACATCGCCGACATCCTTCGCGACCGCATCCGCTCCGGCGACCTCAAGCCGGGCGACCGGCTCCCCACGCAGGCGGTGCTCGCGAAAGAGTTCGGCGTGGAGCGGGGGACGGTGCGCCAGGCGCTGAAGACGCTGCAGGGCGACGGCCTCCTGGCCAACGTGAGCAAGGGCAGCCCGCCACGGATCGCGGCGGAGCCGCCGGTTTCGACATCGGCGGCCGAGGAGCCGCAGGCCTCGATGGTCGGCCTCGCGCCACGGCTCGCGGCGGCGTTCTCGGAGCCCCAGGTGCGGATCGACGTGGTGTCCTACACGGCGGAGACGCTGATCCTGGCGCTCGGTGACCCCCTGCGCCGCATCCACGAGGGACTCATCCACCCGGAATCGATCAGCGTCCGCATCCTGCTGCCCAGCAGCGACATCGACCTGGCGTTCCCCAGGCCGGTCGACGGCCAGGGAGACGAGGACGGCAAGGTCCACCGGCGCTGGCTCGCACTGCGCAACACCCAGGGGCAGGTCCTGCGCCACAACCTGCGGGTGCTGCGCGCCTCGCACGGCATCGACGTCGACGTGTCGTTCCGCGCGCTGCCGTTCACACCGCCGGTCAAGCTCTATCTGCTCAATCAGAAGGAGGCGCTCCTCGCCTACTACACGATCGAGCGCAGCATGCTGGACTTCGGCAGTGCGGAGTTGGAGGCGTTCGACGTCGCGGGGCTGAAGTCGCCCCTGTTCTCCTTCGACAAGAGTGCGGCCCCCCGGGACGCCGCCTTCGTGGAGGAGTCCCAGAAATGGTTCGACGCACTCTGGGCAACCATCGCGACGGACCTGACACTCTCTTAGTGACTCCTGATACGACGCAGACCGACGAACAGATGACAGAAGAGATCAAGAATCTGCGAGAGCTGGTCGTTCGGGCCCGCTTCGTCCTCTTCGACTTCGACGGGCCCATCTGCCAGCTGTTCGCCCAGCACAAGGCCGAGCGGATCGCGGCGGGCATGTTGCGCGGGTTGGAGGAGCGAGGTCTGCACGGTCTGCTGTCCGAGAAGATGCGGGCGGAGGCGGACCCACAGGTCGTCATGCGCGCCGTCGCCGCCCGGCACCCCGGCAGCGATCTGATCACCGAGATCGAGGAGCAGCTCACTCAGGAGGAGCTGACGGCGACAGCGACCGCGTATCCGACTCCGTACGCCGACCCCGTGATCCAGACCTGGGTCAATGCCGACGCCCGGCTCGCGGTCACCACCAACAATTCCGCGCGTGCGGTGACGAGGTACCTCGAATCGCGCAACCTCATGCACTGCTTCGCCCCGCACGTCTACGGCCGCACCCAGAACCTCGATCTGCTCAAACCCCACCCGCACTGCATCACCCGCGCCCTGAGCGCCATGGGTGCCGCCCCCTCCACGGCGCTGATGATCGGCGACGCGCCCACCGACCACGAAGCCGCGGGGCGGGCCGGAGTGAGCTTCCTGGGCTACGCGCGTACCGATCACAAGGAAGAGCTGTTGCGGGCAGCGGGGGTCAGGCCCGAGCACATCGTCAGATCCCTCGAACCCGTTCTCAAGATCCTTCGCGCACCGAGCTGACGCGGTGCTGACGCGGGTCCGACGCGGGGCCGACACAGTGATCCGACATGGGTCCGACACGGTGGTCCGACGCGGGTCCGACACCGCCTGTGCGGATGCTTCTCGTCCTGCTCGCCGAGTAACGCCCGGTGGATGAGCGCGTTACATAGCGCGTCACATCCTTGGCTACTCTCGCCCGTGTGCTGCCCTCATGCCGCGTGGAAGAGTGTGCGTAATCAAGGCTGTGCGGCAATTTCGTGTAAGCGCGCGAGCATCAGGAGCAGCACGTGTCGATCAGCGCCTGGGCGAACGGATCCCTGGTCTTCCGTGACGTCCACCGCCCCGTGCTCCCCGAACTCCCCGATCTGCCGGAGCACCTGGTCACCCCCGAGGACGGGAAGCCGGTCGCCTCGCAGCTGATCAAGGCCATCGCCGAGCTGCTCGCCCAGCTGGCTCTAGTGCGCAAGGAGTCACTCCTGAGCCCCGTCGGCGGCTGGCCGCACGACGAGAGGGACAGCGGAGGGTTCCTGCGGGACCTCGCCCGGCACACCCACGAGCGTGACGTGCAGCCGATGCGGGCCGAATTCGGCGGCCTCTTCGACGCGTTCGGCATCGGGCCTGACGCCCTGATCCAGTGCGCAGGGCGGTCGCCCTCGATGGTGCGGCGCCCGTACAGCCTCCTGAACACGGACCTGTGCCGGTCCACGGTCCTTCGCCCGTACGACCGGAAGCCGTACGACCGGAAACCAAGCGACCGGAAGCCGTACGACCGGAATCCGAGCGACCAGAAGCCGAGCGACCGGGATCTTCTGGTGAGCCTCGACTGGTCCCGGGCGCTCTACGGCGACCCCGCCTACGACCTGGCGTCCCATCTGGTGCGCATGCGGTATCCCGAGTTCCAGTGGCCGGAGGTGATCGACGCCTGGGTCCGCGCCATGAGCGGGCGCAGACCCGCGGCCGTGAAGAGGGTCAGGGCGGACGTCTGGAGCTACATCGCCCTCGAACAGGTCCGTGCCGTCCATCTCGACGTGATGAGGGCGGCGGGTTCCCTGGGGGAGACGCTCGACAGCACACGTCTGGGCGCGGCCGCCGAATCCGTACGCCAGTGCCTGCACGCGGCGGAGAAGCCGCTCGGTCTCGCACGGCTGCCCGAGGTGAGCGTGGTCGAGCGCGCGCTCTTCCGGTGGCAGGCGGCCCGGATCGAGAGCCGGCACGCGGCAGCGGCGGCCGAGGACCCGTCGCCCGTGTCCACCCTCTCCTGGCAGCCCGACGAACGCGTCCCGGAGCGCCCCGACTTCCCCAGGACCGCCGTTCTGAAGGCCCTTGCCGCGGAGGGCGCCGCACAGCAGCACCGGGTGTTCAAGGGCACGGCCCATCTCAACACGGTGGTGCGGGTGGACGGGGTCGAGCGGCCCGTCGTGGTGAGGCGCAAGGCAGGGGCCGCGCCGCGTCAGGAGGGCGGCTTCCTCAGCGAACACGCCGTGCTCGCCGCCATCGAGAAGTCGCAGGCCGGGGTCAGCGCGCCGAAGATCCTGGCCCTCGGGAGCAGCGGCCGGGGCGACCTGTTCGCCGTCCACTCCTACGAAGGCCCGCTGGTCGGCGAGCAGCCGCCGAACCACCCTGTCCACGGCCTGCTGCCCAACGAGGCGGACAACCTCGTGGACCAGCTCCACGCACTGACCCGGGTCGACCACCGCGGGCTCGATCCGGCCGCACCGCAGACCGGCTTCTACGGCAGGCTGAGCGCGGAACTGGTCCGGTTCGTGCACTCGCTGTCCAAGGAGACCCAGCGCCAGGCCCGCTCCCGCGGACTGCCGAACGGGTGGCGGTTGCAGGAAATCCTCGGCAGGTACGACACCACGTCACGCCCCTCGGTACTGCTCCACGGCGACCTCAACCCGTGGAACCTCGTGCGATCCGGGTCCGGCGGCCGACTCACCATGATCGACTGGGAGTTGGCCATGATCGGTGATCCGCTCTACGACCTGGTGCGCCATCTGCATCTCACCCCGACGCGGGTCGAGATCAGACAGCGTCTGTTCGCGCGGTGGGCCCGCGTGCTCCCGCCCGAGTACACCAAGGGGTGGGAGCAGGACTGGCGGGTGTACCGCTGGATCGAGCTCGTCCGGTCCGCCTACGTGGATCTGGACCGGCTGGAGGGCGACGCCGTGGACAGCCCGAACGTGCGGCGCGCCGTCGATTCGTACGCGATGACCTTGGACGCGGCGAAGGCCTCACTGGGGCTGCGCCGGGAGCGCTGAACCCCTCACGTCTCCCACGGCTCCCGCGTCTCCCGCGTCTCCCATGACCCTTACGCCCCTCACGCCGTCCGCCTCCTGAACAGCACCCCCGATGCCCCCACCGAGGCGGCCAGGATGCCCGCGCACCAGGCCAGGGCCACCCAGGGCGTCGAGCCCACCGGCTGGCCGAGGAGCAGGCCGCGGAGGGATTCGATGACCTGGGTCACCGGTTGGTTGTCCGCGAAGGGCCTGAGCCAGGCGGGCATGGTGGATGTCGGGACGAAGGCGCTGCTCGGGTAGGGGAGGAAGCTCACGAAGAACGTGAAGCCGCCCGCCGCCTCCGGGGACTTGGCCAGGAGGCCGACCGTCGCCGAGAGCCAGGACAGGGCCAGGATGAACGCCAGGAGGATGGCCGTCGCCGCGAGCCAGGCCGCCGGGGTCGCCGACGGGCGGAAGCCGATCGCGAAGGCCAGGGCGAGGACCAGGGTCGTGGCGATGAGGTTGCGGGCCACCGAGGCGATGACGTGGCCCGTCAGGATCTGGGTGCCGCCGATGTCGAGCGAGCGGAAGCGGTCGATGATGCCGCCCTTGAGATCCTCCGTGACCGCGATCGCCGTGTTCGACGAGCCGAATCCGGCACAGAGGAGGAGGACGCCGGGGACCACGTACATGACGTACGACCTGGTGTCCGTCTTGATCGCGCCGCCGAAGAAGTAGACGAAGATCAGGAGGAGCATCACGGGGAGCGCCATGGAGGTGATCAGGGCGTCCACGTTGCGGCGGCTGATGCGGATCGCGCGGCCGGTCATGACCAGGGCTTCAGACATGGGTCAGGCCCTTCGGTCGCGACGGGTCGGTCGGACGCGGGTTGGTGAGCGTCAGGAAGACGTCGTCCAGCGTCGCTGTGCGGGTGGTGAAGCTCGCCAGCTCGGTGCGGTCCGGGTCCAGTTCGTCCAGCAGATGTCGTACGTCGCTTGCCGTGCCGTCCGTCGGGAAGCCGAGCGTCAGGGTCTCGGGGGAGTGGTGCGTGGCCTTGGGGGAGAGGCGGAGGTAGGCGGCCTGGGTGGTGACCGTCGCGTCCAGGCGGTGGCCCGCCACCAGGGACTTGAGGGCCGACGGCGATCCCTCTGCCGCGATCTTCCCCTCGTGCAACACGGCGATGTGGTCCGCCAGTTGGTCTGCCTCCTCCAGGTATTGGGTGGTCAGGAAGACCGTCGTGCCTTGTGCCGTCAGGTCGCGTACCACCTGCCACATCTCCTGGCGGCTGCGCGGATCCAGGCCCGTCGTCGGCTCGTCGAGGAAGATGACCTCCGGGTCGCCCACCAGGCCCGCCGCCAGGTCGACGCGGCGGCGCATGCCTCCGGAGTACGTGCGAACCAGGCGGTCTCCCGCTTCCGTGAGGCCGAAACGGTCCAGGAGTTCGGCCGCTCTGGCGCGGGCGTCGGGCCGGGGCAGGCCCGCGAGCCTCGCCATCATGCGGAGGTTCTCCGCGCCGGTCTGCGTCTCGTCGACCGCCGCGAACTGGCCGGTGAGGCTGATCGCGCGGCGGACCTCGCGCCGCCCGGTGCGGATGTCGTGGCCCGCCACCCGTGCCGTGCCCGCGTCGGGCGTGGTGAGCGTGGTGAGGATGCGGACGGCTGTCGTCTTGCCGGCGCCGTTCGGGCCGAGGAGGGCGAAGACGGTGCCTGGGGGGACGTGGAGGTCGATGCCGCGCAGGACGGGTACGGCTCGGCCGCCGGGTCCGGACCCGGACCCGGACCCGGACCCGGTTCCGTAGGACTTGGTGAGGGCTTTCGCCTCGATGGCTGGGGCTGGAGTGGGTGGGGCGGGTGGCATGGGTGTCTCCCCCGGTCGGGTGGCGCTCTGGGCGCGCCTCGATCTACTGCGTAAGGCTTACGCGATACCGTGTAAGGGTTACGCAGAACTACGATGTGCGTCAAGCGCGGCAGCTCAGGAGGAGGTAGCGACGGATCATGGCGGCGGACGGTGGAAGTGCGAGTGAGGGTGCGAGGGGGAGCGGGAGCGGGAGCGGGAGCGGGAGCGGGAGCGCGGGTGGCACGCAGCTTTCCGCGACCCTCGAAATGGCATGGGGGCTGCGCGAGCGCCCGTCGAAGGGGCCCAAGCCCGGCCTGAGTCTCGATCGCATCGTCGACGCGGGCATCGCCATCGCCGCCGCGGAGGGGATCGGTGCGGTCTCCATGGGGCGGGTCGCCAAGTCGCTCGGCGTCTCGACGATGTCCCTCTACCGGTACGTCTCCGCCAGGGACGAGCTGTACATCTTGATGCAGGACGTGGCGACGGGAGCCCCGCCCGAGATGCCCGCGGAGATCACGGGATGGCGGGCGCGCCTGGAGTGGTGGGCGCGGGCGCAGCGCGAGGTCTTCCGGGGCAACCTGTGGCTCGTACGGCTCCCCATCACCTCGCCGCCCGTGTCGCCGCACCAGTTGGAGTGGATGGAGCAGGGGCTCGCGGCGTTCGACGGCAGCGCTCTGCAGGAGGGCTGGAAGCTTTCCGTGCTCATGCTGGTGGGCGGCTTCGTGCGGAATGAGGTCATGCTCATGGCCGATCTCGACGGCGTCATGAGGGCGGGGGGTCAGGAGCCCGATGAGGTGATGCGACGGTACGCGCGCACCATCGACGCGCTGACCTCGATCGACCCAGGGCGCTTTCCGGCGCTGCGACGGACCCTCGCGTCGGGGGCCCTTGATATCGCCGACGCCGAGGACACGGAGTTCGAGTTCGGGATCGGGCGGGTGCTCGACGGGGTGGCCGTGATGGTGGAGGGGCCGGGGAGCGCGTAGCGGCGAGGCGGTCTCGCGCTCTCACGTGTACGCGTGCGCCTCGCGCTCTCACGTGCACGGGGTGCGCCCTCGCGCTCTCACGTGCATGGCGTGCGGCCTCGCGCCCTCGCGCTCTCTTATGTACGCGTGCGGCCTCGCGCCCTCACGCGTACCGCGTCAACCCCGAACGCAGCTGCCCGAACGCCCGGTTCGTCGCCACCACCGCGTCCGGCCAGACCGCTTCCGCCTTCTCGCCCGCGTCGACCCGGCGCCAGATGTCCAGGGCGAGGATGCGTTGTACGGCGATGATCTGGCCGGCGGCCAGGCGCGCGGCGAGCTTGTCGCCGTCACCTCCGTTCGGTGCTCCGTTCGGTGCTCCACCCGGTGCTCCGTCCGGTGCTCCGTCCGGTGCTCCGCCCGGCGCTCCACCCGGCGTCCCGCCGCCCGACGCCTCGTTCAGTGCGTCCCCCAGCGCCTTCTCCGACCGCTCCTGGTACCCGTACAGCCGCGCCACCAGCGACGGCGTCCCGTACAGCAGCCGGTGGAAAGCCAGTACGTGGGCGTTGTCGCACAGGCCCGTCACCGGGTCCTGGCGCTCCAGGCCGTCGAGGAAGTGGCGGTGCAGGGCGTCCAGGGGGGAGCGCTTCGCGGAGCGCGCGGTGACGACCCGTGCCGCCTCGTCCAGATGGTCGGCGAACCGGTGGAGTACGAGGTCCTCCTTGGCCGGGAAGTACCGGAACAGGGTCGGCTTGGAGATGTCGGCGGCTGCCGCCACCTCCGCGACCGGCACCTGATCGAAGCCCTTCTCCAGGAAGAGCGCGATCGCCGCGTCGGACACCGCCTGGTACATCCGCTGCTTCTTGCGCTCGCGGAGGCCGGTGCCGCCGGTGCCGCCGGGGCCGCCGGTGCCGCCGGTGGCGGAGTCCGTGCCGCCGCCGTTGCCCATCTCTTCGTCCGTCATGGCGGGAGCTTACCTCACTCCTGATTCTCGGTAACAAATTTAACTGAGTTACATTATTCTCGACGGTATGACGCGACTCGACGAAGTCCTGACCCAGGAACGCCGCTACCACGACACCTGCCGCACCGCCCTCACCGGCATGGTCGACGGCGCCGAGGAGCAGGTCGTCAGCGGAGCGGACGTCTCCGCGTCCGGCGCCGACGCCGAAGTCCTCGGCTACCAGTTCCGCAGCCACGCCAAAGCGATGCGCGAACTCCCCGAGGCTCCGCTCTTCTTCGGCCGCCTCGACTTCGCCGCCGAAGGGCCGGAAGCCGCCGAAGCCGGTGATCATCGCGGGCAGAGCTACCACATCGGCCGCCTCCGCATCACCGAACACCCCTCGGCCCCGCCCCTCGTGGTGGACTGGCGCGCCCCCGTGTCCCGCGCCTTCTACCAGGCCGGGGTCCGCGCCCCCCAGGGCGTCTCCGTCCGCCGCCGCTTCGGCTGGGCGCCCGGCAGCAAGGGCGACTCCGCCGACCTCACGGGCCTGGAGGACGAGCCCCTGGCCGCGCACCCCGCCCCGAGCACCGCGCCCGCGCACCCCGCCCCGAGCACCGCGCCCGCGCACCCCGCCCCGAGCACCGCGCCCGCGCAGAGCAGCCGCATCCTCGCCGGAGAGATCGAACGCCCCCGCGTCGGCCCCATGCGTGACATCGCCGCCACCATCCAGCCCGAGCAGGACGACCTCGTCCGCGGCGAACTCACCGCGTCCGTCTGCGTCCAGGGCGCCCCCGGCACCGGCAAGACGGCCGTCGGCCTGCACCGCGCCGCGTACCTCCTCTACACCCATCCCCAGCGAGTGCAGCGCGCCGGACTCCTCATCCTCGGCCCCAACCGCACCTTCCTCCGCTACATCGCCGAGGTGCTCCCCTCGCTCGGCGAGACCGGCGTGCGCCAGTCCACCGTCGCGGACGAGATCGCCAGGCCCGAGGCCCCCGTCCGGGCCCAGGACGGCGAGAGCGCGGCGAGCGTCAAGCACGACGCCCGGATGGCGGCCGTCCTGCGCCGCGCGCTCTACTCGCGCGTCGCGCCGCCCGCCAACTCCATCGCGGTGCCGGACGGTTCGTACACCTGGCGGATCGCGCTCGACGATCTGGAGCGGATCATCGCGGACGTACGCGCCGAGGAACCCCCGTACGCCGTCGGCCGCGAGCGCGTGCGCACCCGTGCCGTCCGGTACATCCAGGAGCAGGCCGAGCGCCGCGCGGGTCCCGTGAACAACGCCTGGCTGCAGAAGATCTCCCGAGCCCGTTCCGTCTCCGGCTTCGTCGAAACCGCCTGGCCCAGGGTCAGGCCGGAGGAGGTGCTCGCCGCCCTGCTCGCGGACCCGGAAGCCCTCGCCGCCGCGGCCGACGGCATCCTCGACGCCGACGAGCAGCGGGCGATCCGCTGGGCCAGGCCCCCGCGCTCGTACAAGTCGGCGAAGTGGTCCGCCGCCGATCTCGTCCTGCTCGACGAGATCGCGGGTCTGCTCGAACGGCCCGACGGCTACGGCCACATCGTCGTCGACGAGGCCCAGGACCTCTCCCCGATGGAGGCCCGCGTGATCGCCCGCCGCGCGGACTTCGGCTCGCTCACCGTCCTCGGCGACCTCGCCCAGGGCACCACCCCGTGGGCCGCCCGCGGCTGGCCCGAACTCCTCGCCCACCTCGGCAAGCCCGACGCCTCCGTCACCCCGCTGACCACCGGATTTCGCGTACCGAAGGCGGTCGTGGGGCTCGCCAATCGCGTACTGGCCTCGCTCGACGTCGACGTACCGCCCGCGCGATCGCTGCGTGCGGACGGTGAGTTGAGGATCAAGGAGGTACGGGATCTGGGTGCCGCCACCGTCGACGTGGTGCGCGACGCGCTGTCCCGCGAGGGCTCCGTCGGTGTCATCGCCGCCGACGCCGACACGGACCGCCTGCGCGAGGCACTCACCGCGGCGGGCATCGAGAGTGCGGGCCCGGACGATCTGGGCGCGCGTGTGACGGTGCTGCCCGCGTCCGTCGCGAAGGGTCTGGAGTACGACCATGTGGCGGCCGTCGAGCCCGCCGCCATCGCGGAGGCGGAACGACGCGGGCCCAGCCGCCTGTACGTGGTCCTGACCAGGGCGGTCTCCCGGCTCGACGTGCTGCACAGCAGGCCGCTTCCGTGGGAGGGGTGAGTTGCCGACAGGCACGCGTGCATGCCGTTGCGGTTATATAGCCGCGGCGTTATGTTCGGAGAGTGCCCATACCGTTCGACGTACTCGCCGACCCCAGCCGCCGGAAGATCCTCGATCTGCTGCTCGAGCGCCCTCGTCCGGTCGGTGAGCTCACCGACCGGCTCGGTCTGAGCCAGCCCGGCACGTCCAAGCATCTGCGGGTCCTGCGCGACGCGGGTCTCGTGAAGGTGCGGCGGGACGGGCAGCGCCGCTGGTACGAGCTGCGGCCCGAGCCCCTCGCCGAGCTCGACGCGTGGCTCGCGCACTACCGGCACCTCTGGGCGGGTCGGCTCGACGCCCTCGAACGGCACCTCGACGTCATGGACGGTGACTCCTCATGAACCCGCACTCCGACACCCTCGGCCACGACGAGGAAGGCGGCCGCAGCGTCCTGCGGATGGAGCGCCGCCTCGCGCACCCGCCCGCCAAGGTCTGGGCCGCGATCACCCGGCCGGAGCACCTCGCGCAGTGGTTCCCCTCCGAGGTGACCCTGGAGCTGCGGCCCGGCGGCGCGTTGGGCTTCCACTTTCCCGGCGACGAGGGCCCCGGCATGACCGGCGAGGTCACCGACGCCGACGAGCCGCGCCTCTTCGCCTTCAGCTGGGGCGACGACCACCTGCGCTGGGAGATCACCCCGGAAGGGCCCGACGGCCGGGGCTCGCTGCTCACCCTCGTCCACACCTTCGGCGACCGCTTCGGCGCCCCGAGCTTCGCCGCCGGCTGGCAGCTGTGCATCTCGGCGCTCGGCCAGTTCCTGGACGGTGGAAAGGCCGAGGTGAGCCGGGACGCGGGCGAGCTGCACGAGGCGTATCTGGAGCAGTTCGACCTGGGCCACGGGACGGTGACCGGCGACGGCGACGGCGACGGCGACGGCGACGGCGAAGGAGGTGGAGGCGGCAACGGCATCCGCTTCGAGCGGCAGCTGGTGCGGTCGGCGGACGCGGTGTGGGCCGAACTCTGCTCCGGCGAGGAGCCGTTGGAGGGCGACACGGCCCCCGACGGCTTCTTGGCGGACGGCGTCTCCGCGGGCCCGGTCACCGCGCTGCGGGCCCCGGTGTCGCTCACGTACGCCGTGCATCCCAAGGGTGAGGTGCGCTGGGAACTCGGCGAGGGCACGGGCTACGGCACCCGGCTCGTCCTGACGCAGACCTGCCCCTTCGACACCGCGGCGGCCACGGACGAGGCGCTCGCCGCCTGGCACGCCCGCATCGAGCGGTTGGCGGGACGGCTGTTGGAGGGCTGAGGTCCCCTCCGCGCCCCGTCAGGTGGCGCGTCAGGCGGGCTGCGGGGCGGGCGCTGCCGGAGTGGGTACGACCTTGCGGGTCTCGCGCATGAGGAGCAGGCCGTTGACCACCATCAGCGTCGCGGTCAGGCAGTGGACGCCGAGCGCGGTGGCCACGGAGCCGTGGTGGGCCAGCACGGTGGTCATGTCTCCGTACGCGGCGAAGGCCTCCACGAGCAGCGCCCAGCCCAGCGCCCGGCGGTGGCCCGTCACCAGCAGGATGGCCAGGACCAGGGCCATGACGACGTCGCGGATTCCCTTGATGACCAGAAAGCCGCCGCCGTCGCCGGACGGCCAGCTCGGCAGCCCGAAGCCCGGCGCCGTCGTCTCCGGGCTCACGATGAACTCCGTCCCGAACCAGAGGATGAAGAGGATGAAGGCGGCGGCCAGGACGGTGTTGATCTTCTTCAGCGGCATTGTTCGTCTCCTCGCGAGTCTTGGTCAGCTTGGTCGGCTTGGTCAGCTTGGTCAGACGAGGGCGGCGACCAGTAGGGCGAAGGCGGCGATGAGGAGCGCGACACGGACGTAGTGGAAGCGGTTCCAGCGGTTCATCTGCTCCTTCCAGTCGGCGGGCCGGTTGTCAGGGGTCCACGTCTTGTTCCGGTTGTTGATCGGGACGAGCAGCAGAAGCGACATGATCACGCTGACGAGCAGCAGCCCACCGGCGGTGACGACGAGGCCGGTTCCTTGGTGGTGCCATCCGGCGACGGCCCAGATCGCGAGGAGGATGAGCGAGCCGATGTACCAGAACGGCATCACGGCGCCGAGCATCCGGCCCCCGTGGGCGTGGCCGAGTTGGCCGCTGTCCTCGGGGAGTGCGTTGAGGATCGGGTTCATGACAAAGGCGACGGAGAACTCCACCCCCACCATCACGCCGAAGACCACGGTGGCGAACACCTCAAGTGCGTTGAGCATGACGACCTCTCCCGTCCTGACATCTAGCGTTGCTAGCTGATGAGGCAACGCTAGTGCTACTGCCGCTCGATTGTCTAGCGGTGCTAGGATCGAGTCATGTCGGTACAGGAACGCAAGCAGCGCGAACGGGCGGAGCGGGAGCGCCTCATCGTGGCGACGGCCCGCGAACTCGCCGAGCAGCAGGGCTGGGACGCGGTCACCACCCGCCGGCTCGCCGAGCGCATCGAATACAGCCAGCCCGTCCTCTACAGCCACTTCCGTGGCAAGCGCGAGATCATCGGCGCCGTCGCCATCGAAGGCGCCGCCGAGATGGCCGTGGCGGTGCGGGCCGCGACCGCCGCAGCGGACGGTCCGCGCGCCCGGGTGTACGCCCTCGCCCGTGCCTACCTCGACTTCGCCGCACGCAACCCGGCGGTCTATGACGCCCTGTTCCAGCTCGACGGCGGCCTGGCGTTCGCGGAGGAGGACACGCCGGAACCTCTCAAGGACGCCTTCGCCTCGCTGCTTGAGAGCCTCGGTGAGGTCGCCGGGGACGGCATCGACCCGGGACTGTTCACCGAGACGTTCTGGGCGGCCCTGCACGGCCTGGCCACCCTCACCCGAGCGGGACGGCTGCCGCCGGAGTACATCGAGCCGAGGGTGGAACTCCTTGTGGACCGGCTCGCCATGGCCTGACCCACCACCCCGGCGGGCACTCAGCCGGGGCGGTGGGGTGGTGGCAGCGGGCGTGGGTGGTGCAGCCGCGCCCGCGGTGCTCCTACTTCTCGCGCTTCTCGCGCGGCTGGTTGAACCGCAGCATGTTCCCGGACGGGTCGCGGAAGGCGCAGTCGCGGACGCCGTACGGCTGGTCCATCGGCTCCTGCAACACCTCGCCGCCCGCGGCACGGATCCGCTCGAAGGTGGCGTCGACGTCGCTGCTCCGGAAGATGACGCCCCGCAGCATGCCCTTGGCGAGCAGTTCGGCCGCGGCCTGGCGGTCGGCGGCGGAGGCGTTCGGGTCGGCGAGCGGCGGTTCGAGGACGATCTCCACGTCCGGCTGCGAAGGCGAGGCGACGGTCACCCAGCGCATGCCCTCGAAACCGACGTCGTTGCGTACTTCGAGGCCGAGTACGTCGCGGTAGAAGGCGAGCGCCTTGTCGTGGTCGTCGACGGCGATGAAACACTGGGAGAGGCTGATTTCCATGGGTACGACGCTACGTACCGGCGTCGGGTTTCGCTTCTCCGTTTCTGACCGGCCGGGTGCGGGTCTTGGCGACGCAGGCAGGGATGGCGGCGCCGTGGTCGTGGTCGCGGGCCCGGTACGCGCTCGGGCTCTCGCCGACCAGCTCGGTGAACCGTGTGCTGAAGGAGCCGAGCGAGGTACAGCCCACGGCCATGCAGACCTCCGTCACCGACAGGTCCCCGCGCCGCAGCAGCGCCTTGGCGCGCTCGATGCGGCGGGTCATGAGATAGCTGTACGGCGTCTCGCCGTAGGCGGCGCGGAAGCTGCGCGAGAAGTGCCCGGGCGACATGAGGGCGGCCCGCGCCAGGGCCGGGACGTCCAGGGGTTCCGCGTAGTCGCGGTCCATCCGGTCACGGGCCTTGCGCAGGAGAACGAGGTCGGGGAGAGACACAGCCACACGGGGAACGTTACCGACTGCGCGGGAATGCGGCGCGTGCGTCAGGCCCTGGGGGAGCGGCCTGGCGCGCTGGCTCCGTAGCGACACGGGTCCGCCCCTCCTTCTCCAGGGCGTGGCGGGGCTCAGCGCACCGGGAAGCCGAAGGAGTAGCCGTCCTGCTTGAGTTGGGGCAGGACCTGGCGCAGGGCCTCGACGGTCTGGGTGCGGTCGCCGCCCGCGTCGTGGAAGAGGAGCGTCGGGCCGTTGGGCAGCTCGCGCCGGACGGTGGCCACTATGGCGTCCGTACCCGGGTGCTCGAAGTCCTTGGTGTCCACGTTCCAGCCGAGCGGGCGCATGCCGTGGGATGCGGCGAGCTTGCGGCTGTAGGGGGTGAAGGCCCCGCCGGGCGCGCGGTAGTACATGGGCCGTACGCCCCCGGACGCCTTGGTGATCATGCGTTCGGCGTCGACTATCTGCTTCGACTGGTAGGCCTCGGATTCCTTGTCCATGGCGGTGTTGTGCGACACCGTGTGGTCGCAGAGACGGTGCCCGTCCGCGACGACCTTCTTCACGAGGTCGGGGTAGGCCTGCGCCTGCGTCCCCACCATGCAGAACGTGGCCTTCACCTTGTACTCCCGCAGCAGTTCGAGTACTTCAGGAGTCCACTTGGGGTCGGGGCCGTCGTCGATGGTGATGTTGACGCCGCGCTCGCCCTTGTCCGAGGCGTGCGCGATGGTCGCCGCGACCGGCTTCACCTTCGACGTGGCGGGGGCGTCCGCCTTGGGCGAGTCGGTACCGGCCTGCGCGGTCCACACCGAGGCACCGGTGGCGAGCAGTGTCACGCCGAGCGCCGCACCGATCACCTTGCCGTACCAGCCCCGTGTGTTGCTGTGCCGTGCCATGTCCGCCCCTTTGCGTACTGTGCTCGCCGATCCCCTGGTCACTACGACCCACCAGGGGGGACGAGGCACGGTGACGGAAGGATGCGCCCGTTACCGATCAAGGACAATTCCGGGGGAGTTCGCGGACAACTCTCCGCGAGCGGCGGCCGAAACGGTGTGGATTGGCCCGATCTCGCCCCCGCGCGAACGGCCGTACACGGTCTGGCAGTTGAGTGCGGACCGTGAGATCGTCCTGGGATGTCAGACGCTGCGGGGGAATCGGTTTCGGCGCGACCCGACGACCGACCTGATGACCGGCCCGACGACCGACCTGATGCCCAACTCGATGGCCGGTCGGACGGCCGCTCCGATGATCGACTCGACGGCCGCTCCGACGGCCGCCTCGATGATCGACCCGACGACCGCGTCGCATCCGCTCTGCGCTTCGCGGTGGAACTCGTCGCCTGGGTGGCGACCCCCTGGGCGCTGGCCGGTCATTCGTGGCTGCTCGCCGTCCTGTCCGTGGTGCTTCTGATCGGCCTTCCCACGTGTTTCTCCACTCCGGGTGACAAGGCGAGCGTGATCATCGCCGTACCGGGCTGGGTCACCATCCTTCTCGTGCTTCTCCAGATCGCCGCGGCGGTGACTTCGTCGTGGCTGGTCTGGCCGACGTGGGCGGCGGTCCTCGTGTCCCTGGCGGCGGTCACCACCCTCGTCACGGAGCGGCGGCGCTGGAAGTGGCTGTCCGGTTCCCGGTAGAAGTGGCGGGGAGCGACGCAGCTGACTGACGACATTTGTACAAGACCGAGGCCAGCAGCCCAGGCATCCTCCCGTGCATGGGTATCTACGACGGCGAGCACTTGCACGGGATGCATCTGGTCCACGACGGCCCGCGAGAGGCACCGCCGCTGGTGCTCGTCCACGGATCGGGGGCCTCGGGCAGCTCCTGGGACCCGGTGGTACCGGCACTGGCCAGCCGGTATCACGTCATCCGGGTCGACCTCCCGGGCCACGGCCAGTCCCCGCCCGCGCCGTCGTACGACGTGCCTGGGCAGGCAGCCCGCCTGGCCGCGGCGCTCGATGAGCTCGGCCTTCGTCCGGTCACCGTGGCCGGGCACTCCAGCGGTGGTTACATCGCCACCGCCCTCGCCGAACAGCGCCCGGACCTGGTGGGTTCGCTCGCGCTGATCAGCAGTGGCCCGAGTCCCGACGCGCTCCTTCCGCAGCCCGCCCTCCTTCGGGTTCTGCTCGCCCCGCCGCTCGGCCCGCTTCTGTGGAGGGTCCGTTCCGACGCGATGCTCCGCCGGGGGGTGACCGCGGTGTGCAATCGCCCGGTGGACGTCCCGGACGACCTGGTCGCCGCGGCACGGGCCATTGGCTACCGCAGGTTCAGGACGGTGCTGCGCCAGAACAGCGCGTACATCGCCGAAAGGAGCGTACCCGCGCGCCTGATCGCACTCGACGTCCCGGTTCGGGTCATCTTCGGTGCTGCCGACCGTCGTTGGGATCCGTCTTCGGCACACCAATACGACACGGTGCCGAACGCGCGAGTCGAGCAGCTGCCCGACGTCGGACACTTCCCCATGCTCGAAGCACCGCAGGAGACAGGGGAGTTGCTGCTGGGCTTCGCGGCGAGGGCCGCTGAAGCCCATCGCCTAGCCTGATGTGGTGAGGACCACCGAATCACCACATGACTGGGCGTCGGTGGAGATCGCCGTGCCCCGGCAGCGGGGCCGACTACCGGGGGTCAGCATGGCCGGGTTCCGCCAACGTGCCCCGGCGCGCGTGGATATCGCCATGGTCGCGCACCCCTCGGTCACTCTGTTCGTGGACCTGAGCGAGGGAGACAGCCTTGTCTACGACGCCCACGGCCGGCGCGAATGCGGCAGCACGGTCGTTGGACTCGGACCGCCCGACCTTCGGCTCGGAGGCCGGGCGGCCGGGGGGATCGAGTGCCTCCAGATCCGGTTGTCGCCGGTCCTGGCGGTCGCGGTGCTCGGCGCGTCGACCGACCTCAGCGGGACGGTGGTCTCCCTGGAGGATGTCTGGGGCCGCGACGCCGGGCGTACCGAGGACGGGCTGCGGGCCGCCGCGTCGTGGGACGAGCGGTTCACGATCGCGGCGGATGCCCTTGGCCGACGGCTGAGCGCCCGCCCGTCGCTCGATCCAGAGGTGACTGCTGCCTGGTGGCTGATGCGCACCAGCCGGGGACGGGTACGCGTCGACAGCCTGGCGAACGAGGTCGGATGGAGCCGTAAGCGCCTGTGGTCCCGCTTCCGGTCCCAGATCGGCCTCACCCCCAAGCGCGCCGCCCGGCTGGTGCGCTTCGACCACGCCGCCCATCTCCTCGCGGCGGGCAACGCCACCGCCCAGGTGGCGGCCGCGAGCGGCTACGCCGACCAGGCCCACCTCCACCGCGAGGTCAAGGCGTTCACCGGGGCGACACCCACCGCCGTGGCCGCTGCGCCGTGGCTGGCCATCGACGACGTCGCGTGGCCGACCTCGTTCGCGAACCTGACGCCGTCGACGTCTCCGGCCTGTCGTCAGCGTCGTCAGGTTCCGGCGAAGTGAGCTGAGGTCCCGGCTGAGGTCCCACGAGAGAGGAGGCGGCTCCGGCCCGGACCGCCTTGTGCGCGAGGCTCAGTCGGCCCGTCGGGTGGAGTCGAGAAGCTCGCGGTAGCGCTTGGCGTGCACGGCGAGGTTCTCGTCGGAGACGGTGCGGGCGCCGTGCAGGACCAGCGGCTCGGCAAGACGCATGCCGATCAGGCGGGCGGTGGCGTCGAGGGGTGCCAGCAGCTGGGTCAGCGTGAAACGGGAGGTGGGATCGACAGGAGCGTACGACTCTTCCGGCCCGCCTGTGGAGGTGACCAACTGGAGGGTCTTGCCGCGCAGTGCGGAGCCGCTGCTGCCGTAGGCGAAGCCGTGGGTGAGGACCTGGTCGATCCATGCCTTGAGCACTGCCGGGACGGAGTACCAGTACCAGGGGAACTGCCACACGATCCGGTCGTGGTCGCGCAGTAGTTGCTGCTCACGGGCGATGTCGAAGCGGCCATCGGGATAGGCGGGACCGATCTCATGGACGGTGACGTGTGCGAGGTCGCTCACGGCCTCGGTCAGGCGGGCGGTGATCCGGGAGGAGGCGAGGTCGGGGTGGGCGACGACAACCAGGGTGCGCGAGGAGGCCGGGCCGGTAGAGGTTGCGGAGAGGGGGCTGGGATGGTTCATCGCGGTTGGTCCTTGACTGTGGTCGGCTTACGGGAGGGTCGGAGCAGCTGATCCGTACGCCACCGTGGACGTCGATCACGTCTGCCGGTGACGCGGGTTACATGGGTGACTCAGGTGACTCAGGTGACTCAGGTGACTCACTTGAGGAGCGTGAGGGGTATGAGGAGCAGGTGTCTCGTGCCTCGATCTTTTGTGACGGATCGATCCGTTACGGAGTTTGTGACGGATCGATCCGTCTGTCAAACTGAGACGTGCCCAGCGCGCGGCCGAAGGGCTCACCGCCTGCCGCCCACCGCGCGCCGCGTCGGCTCGACGCGACGCATGACAAGCAGAAGGAGCGCGCCATGGCCCGCAAGACAGCGGAGGAGAACCGGCGCCACGTCCTGGCCGTGGCGAGCCGCCTGTACTACCAGCGCGGCATCCGCGCTGTCGGTATGGACCTGGTGGTCAAAGAGAGCGGGGTCGGCAACGCCACTGTCTATCGGCAGTTCCCCACCAAAGACGCTCTTGCCAGCGCCTTCACACAGGACCGCGCCGACGCCTGGTTCGCGCGCATGTGCCGGGTCACCGACCAGGTCGACGACCCGCGCGAGAAGCTCCTCGCGATCTTCACGGCCGTCATCGAGGAGACCGGGCTGCCCACCTTCCGCGGCTGCCCCATGCTCAACACCCATACCGAGTTCCCCGACCCGGAGCACCCAGCGAACCGAGTGGCGGTCACCCACGAGCAGCGGGTCCGCGACTGGATGCGTGACTTGGCGGCCGAGGCCTGCGCTCCCGACCCCGAGCAGCTCGCCGACGAACTACTCCTCGTCCTCAACGGTGTCTACGTCACCGCCACCGTCCTCGGACCCCAGGGTCCCGCCCGGCGCACCCATGAGCTCGCCCATCGCCTTATCTGGACCGCCTGCGACGAACCTGGCCGCCCCTGAGTCCGGCACCATGCCTGACCGCCTGACCGCCTGACCGCCTGACCGCCTGACCGCCTGACCGCCTGACCGCCTGACCGGCATGGCGCCGCGGCGTCCGCATCCTCGACATCCTCGACATCCTCGACATTCTTGATGTCCTGCACCGCGACCGCATCGCCCTGCGCGGGACGGGTGACTCGCAGCGCCAACTGCGGGACGGTCCGCTGTCCGTGATGTGGTCGGCGCCGGGCAAGTCGGTGCGCCGCCCCGGTCGTTTCCTTCTCATCGCTGGTAGCGGAAGGATGGCTTCCGGGCCTGGGGCCTGGGCCTGAGACACCACTGCCCTTTCTGATGGAGAGATGGAGATCGTTGCCCGGAGTCAGTGGCGGCATGGTCCGCTCCGGGGCGTGTGCGGCGGGGAAGCCAGGGGCGGGCGACGAGTGTGGCGGGCTGCCACGACGCGGACCTTTGGTGACCTCTTGATGCATCCGATTCGGGCGGTGACCAGCCGTGGATCGTCAGCGGCGCATCCAGATCTTGCCACTGGTGTCCTCGTCGTAGCCTGCGCAGCAGACGCCCACGGCTACGACCCGGGACGTGCCGGGGATGACAGCAAGCCCGGTGATGGAGTGGTCGGAGGCGACATGTTCGCTCGACCAGTTCCGGCCGTCGTAGTGGAAGACCAGATCGTCTCCGCTCGCGGAGAATGCGGAGGCAAAGACCCCGCCATGCCCGTCGGCGGCGGCATTGACGAGCTTCCCGGCGATGCCGGAGCCGATCACACTCACCCACTTGTGCCCGTCCCAGCGCACCGCGACAGGCTCGACGACGCCCCCCGTTCGACCCGTGCGGCCGACCGCCCAGAGCTGCGTCGGCGACTGTGCGGCGAGACTGCGCAGCTCTCCGGTTGACCCCGCGACCGCGGGCGGCAGCGGCACCGTGCGCCACCGCCGCCCGTCCCAGTGCACAGTTACCGGTCGGCCCCGGCTCTCGCCCACGGCCCAGACATCCCGAGGCGACAGGGCATGCAGGGCATGCACGCACATCACCGACGGCAGGGCGACGGCCGACCAGCCCGCAGCCGTATGGTGCCGGAGGAACGAGCGACAGGTGCCGTCACCGCCCCGCCGCCGAGCCGCCACCCACACGTTGCCGGGCCCCGCGACGGTTGCCGCATCCACCAAGGAGTTGGGCTCACGCCAGGCGGGTGTCCACTGGCTGCCGTTCCACCGCGCCGCTCGGGACTCCTGGCCGCCGGTCAGCCCCCCGGTACCGAAGACCCACACGTCACCCGGACCCGAGGCTGCGACGACGCGCAGGCTATTCAGGCCGAGCTTCCCGGGTACCTGGACACCCGCCCACGTCCCGCTGCGCCACCGCATGACGACCGGCTCGTTGTTCTCGTCTCCCACCGCCCATGCCTCTTGCGCGCCGGTAGCCACCACGCCGTACAGGGTTCCGGGGTTGCCGGTGTGGCCCACCGGCCGCCACGGCCCGGAGCTGGTCGTCCCGCTCTGATGCGCCGTCGGACGCGTGCCCTTGTCCGTCGCACACCCACCGACCGTCATCGCCAGGACCGCGCTGAGCACAGCAATCACAAAGCGGCGCACTGGCCGCACCCCCCTCTTGGCCCCCACCTGAAGTGGGATCGTACGAGAGCTGACAGCTTCTGAGACAGGGAAGTCGGTCACAGCGGTGTGACTCGCAGCGATAACTGTCACCGAGCGAGAGATCTGACCTGGCCTTCTCGGTCACGTTCGCAGCGATGGTTGTCACCAAATGCTCGGGCTAGTTGTCACAAGGTTTGTGTTCGCAGTCGGGTTGTCACCAATGCTGAGGTTCCTCCTCACCCACAGGACTCCCATCACGATCGAGGAAATCCACCAGTACGCGACAGCACGCGACCGCGAGTGGCGACCTGCGCCGCTTGGCGACTAGTTGTGCTGACCGGACAGGTTGATTGAGTTTGTCGAAGCCGCGGTCGGCTGATGATCGCTTGACCTGAACCGAGGTCCAGGGGTGAGGCTTGAGGCATGAGTGAGGCAGATGAGCTGTTTGGTATCGCGGAAGTCTCGGCGTGGATCGGTCTGGAGCCCGACACGTTGCGGTACTTCGAACGTCAGGGGGTCGTACCGTCTCCACGGCGCGACAGTGCGGGGCGCCGCCAATACACGACGGCCGACGTCGAGCTGATCCGCATGCTGGTTCATCTCCGTGAGACGGGGATGCCACTGGCCGATATCGCGCAGTTCACAGGCGCTGACGACAAGGTGGCTGATCCGGCCAGGCTCCGAGTGGAGTTGCTGACGGCTCATCGCCGTCGCGTCCGCGATAGGCGCGAGGAGCTGGACCGTGCGCTCGACGTGATCACTCGGAAGATCGCGGACTTCAGTGATCGGATCACGAGTTCGGTGGACCTTCTCGACCGACCAGACTGCACGATTGCCTTCGGTGTCCAGGGTGAGGGGCCACTGCTGTTCCTCGTCGGGGCGCCGGCTGGGCGGGCCGGTTTCGCAGCGCTGGCGCATGAGCTTGCAGGCCGGTTTACCGTCGTCACCCACGATCCGCGTGGTATTGGTGCCAGCCGTGCGGTCCCAGGGATGGCCGCGCCCACGCCTGAGGTCCTTGCCGAGGACCTTGCTGCACTTGTCGACAGGTTCACCGGAGGGCCCGCCCTGTTCGTCGGTACCAGTGGTGGTGCCGTGACGCTGCTGGAGCTGGGCAAGCAGCATCCTGACGTGGTCGGCCGGGCCGTCTTGCACGAGCCGCCCCTTGTATCCCTCCTGGGGGACGCAGACCTGGCTGGCCGAGCCGCAGCAGCGTTCAAAGCTGCAGAGGCTGATCCTCAGTGGGCAGTGCAAGAGTTCTTTGACCTCAGCGGCGCTGCCCACCACACAGGACCAGATCAGACGCCTCCCGCCCATATGGCGCTACCCGAGCTACCGGTCGAGGAACTCGACAAGAACCGCTACTTCCTGGGGCGGATGGCCGGCCCCACGGTCTTCTACGTTCCCGACATCGAGGCCATCCGTCGCGTTTCGGTGACGCTGTGCGCCGGCTCGCTGAGCCATCACCAGATGGCGCGCCGGGCGACCCAAGCACTCGCTGAACTTCTGGAGCTACCTCTGATCGACACGCCCGGCAACCACCTCGGCGCAAGCGCCGAGCCGGCAGAGTTCGCCCACGTCCTCGGGCTCCTGCTCGAACCCTGAACACATCCCAGTGCCCCTCCTGGCCGAACGGCCGAGGAGGGGCCTTGCCATGTCGCACCGCAACGCCGCACTGACTCCGCGCCACCGCCTGAAGGTCGTACGACTCGTCGTCGAGGATGGGTGGCCTATCAGCGAGGTTGTCGCTCGGCTCCAGGTTTCCTGGCCTACCGGTCCCTTCACGCGATTGATCAACGTCCCCGGTCAGTGCAACTAGTGACAGATATCGCTGCGAAGTGACAGTTACCGCTGCGAGTCACAGCGGCCCAGTAGTGGCGTAGCGCACTTTTGCAAGCAGGTGCTTGCAATAGTTAGCAAGCGGCAGGCACTATCGACGTATGGCATCACTCAACGTCGGCAATCTCGGTGAGTATCTGCGTGAGCAGCGGCGCAACGCGCAGCTCTCGCTCAGGCAGCTCGCCGACGCCGCCGGGGTGTCCAATCCGTATCTGAGCCAGATCGAGCGCGGCCTGCGCAAGCCCAGTGCCGACGTGCTGCAACAGGTGGCCAAGGCGCTGCGGATCTCCGCCGAGACGCTGTATGTCCGGGCCGGGATCCTCGACGAGAAGGAGCGGGACGAGCTGGAGACGCGCGCCGTCATCCTCGCCGACCCCTCCATCAACGAGCGGCAGAAGCAGGTCCTGTTGCAGATCTACGAGTCGTTCAGGAAAGAGAACGGCTTCGAGGTCTCGGGGTACGCGGATGAAGCGTCGTCGTACGCGGACGACGCGGACGACACGGACGACGTGGACGCCACCGCTGACGGCCCCCGCACGGCCGACGGCAGTGATGCCAGCCCCAAGGACCACCCCTCAAGCTGAACGCGAATCCGGGAGGACCATCACCATGGCCATCAAGGACGACCTGCGCAACACCCTCACCGACACCACCCCCGCTTACTTCGTCGTCGGCACCGCCGACCTGGCGTTCCAGCAGGCGAAGCGGGTGCCGAGCGCCATCGAGCAGCTGATCGCCGAGGCGCCGGCCCGTATCGACGCCGTGCGCAACACCGACACCAAGGCCGTCCAGGACAAGGCCGTCGCCCGTGCCAAGGAGGCGCAGGAGACCATCCAGACCAGGGTCTCCGAGCTGCTCGGCACGCTCGACACCGACCTGAAGAAGCTGAGCGAGAGCGCTCAGGGCTTCGCCCTCAGCTCGGTCGGCGTGGCCGCCGAGTACGCCGTCAAGGCGCGCGAGAAGTACGAAGAGGTCGCCGAGCACGGCGAGCAGGCCGTGAAGACCTGGCGCGGCGAGGCCGCCGAGGAGATCAACGAGCTGGCCGTGGCCGTCGAGCCGGACGCCGACGAGAAGTCGGGCTCCGCCGAGTCGCAGCCGGGCACGTCGGAGTCCGCCGAGTCGAAGACCGCTGCCGCGGCCTCGGCGAAGAAGCCCGCCGCCAAGAAGGCCCCGGCCGCCCGCAAGCCCGCGGCGAAGAAGACCACGCCGCCCGCCAAGTAGGCCCGCGTACGGCATTCACCGGGTGAACGGGCCGGGCACTCACGGAGTGCCCGGCCCGTTCACCCGGTAGCGGGTACGGTGTCCGCGTACTCGACGATTCGATGATTTGTATGGCTTCAAGAGGCTTAAAGAGCCGGGACTGGTGGTGGACGTTGTGCTGATGCAGGGGTTCGCAAACTTCATGTGGCTGCTGTCGTTGGCGCTGATCGTCTTCAGCGGCTTCGCGCTCGTCGACGCGGCGGTGCGGCGTGAGGACGCCTATCGCGCGGCGGACAAGAAGACCAAGCCGTTCTGGCTGATCATCCTCGGGCTCGCCTTCATCGTGAACCTGATCTTCAACATCCTGTCGTTCCTGCCGATCATCGGGCTCGTCGCGACCATCGTCTACATGGTCGACGTACGGCCCGCGCTGCGGCAGATCACCGGTGGCGGAGGCGGCGGCGGACGCCGCGGCTCCAGCAGCGACGGTCCGTACGGGCCGTACAACGGCGGCCGCTAGAAGCTCCGTGACGGTGACCGGTGACCGGTTACCCGAGAGGGTCTCGGGTCAGCGGTCGCGGTCAAGGAGCAGCACGGCGACATCGTCCGTCAGGTCGCCCCCGTTCAGCTCCCGTGCCTCGTTGACCGCGGCCTCGAGGAGCTCGTCGCCCCGCAGGCCCGCGGCGATCTGGCGGCGGAGCATCTCCACCATGCCGTCCTGTCCCAGACGCTGGTTGCCCTGGCCGATGCGGCCCTCTATCAGGCCGTCCGTGTAGAGCATCAGGCTCCACTTGCCGCCCAGCTCCACCTGGCTGCGCGGCCAGCGGGCGTTCGGCAGGAGTCCAAGCGCGGGGCCGTTGTTCTCGTACGGAAGCAGCTCGGCGAGGTGCCCGTCGCGGGCGATCAGCGGTGCCGGGTGGCCCGCGAGGCAGAGCCCGGCCCTGCGTCCGTCCGGGGCGATGTCGACCGTGCAGAGCGTCGCGAAGATCTCGTCGTCGGCGCGCTCGTGCTCCAGGACCTTCTGCAACGTGCTGAGCAGCTCGTCGCCGCACAGGCCCGCGAAGGTCAGCGTCCGCCAGGCGATGCGCAGCTCCACGCCGAGCGCGGCCTCGTCCGGACCGTGGCCGCAGACGTCGCCGATCATGACGTGCACGGAGCCGTCGGGGGTGCGCACCGTGTCGTAGAAGTCGCCGCCGAGCAGCGCCCGTGAACGTCCGGGGCGGTAGCGCGCGGCGAACCGCAGCGGTGAGCCGTCGAGGAGCGGCGTCGGCAGCAGGCCGCGCTCCAGGCGGGCGTTCTCCTGGGCGCGCAGCCGCGACTCCGTCAGCTGGCGCTGGGCGGCGTCCGCGCGCTTGCGCTCCACGGCGTACCGGATGGCGCGGCTGAGGAGACGCCCGTCCAGCTCGTCACGGAAGAGATAGTCCTGGGCGCCGACCCGCACGGCCTCCGCGCCGCGCTCGGAGTCGCCGTTCGCGGTGAGCGCGAGGACGGCGTGCCGAGGCGCGAGGCGCAGGACGTGCTTGAGCGTGGCCAGCTCGTCCTCGTGCTCCTCGGGGGCCGCGGAGAGCGCGGCTGCGGCGGACGCGGCAGAGGAGGCGGGAGTCGCGGGGGCCGTCATGGCGAGGTCGAGCAGGATGCAGTGCACGTCGTCGGTGAGCAGCCGCTCGGCCTCGGTGAGGTTGCGGGCGGTGCGGATACGGATGGGCTTGCCCATGGCGTCGAGCATCCGGGGCAGGCTCAGGGAGCCCGCCGGGTCGTCCTCGATCACCAGGAGGCTGAGTCCCGGTCCGCTGGCCTGCTGGTCCATGTCCCTGGGCGCGGGTACGGGCTCAAGGGACGTGGGTGCGGGCTCCACGGGCGTGGGTACGGATTCGGGCGCCGGCTCGGGTGCGGGCGTCGGCGTCGGCAGAGCGTGAGCCTGACCGCCTTCCGCGGCCGGGATCGCCCTCTGCCGCGGTATGGGTACGGGCATGGCTTCGGTTTCCTTCCCTCCCCCCGAGGGCACGGTGGATCGACGGTCGAACGATTCACCGACGGGGACCATAGCGTTAGCCGCGCCCCGATTGGAATGGCGCGCGGCAAACAGCCACCGTCATATGCCGGAACAAGGACCGCAATTGGGCACGACAGGTCCTGACCGGAATGACGAACATCACGCCTGAAGGGTTGAGGGGCGGGGTGAGGGTGCGGTGGGTCACATGACGTACGGCACAGGGCGACCCGCCTTGTGCCGCACCTCTGCCGTACGCGTGCCGCACCTCTGCTGTACGCGTGCCGCACCTCTGCCGAAGGCGTGCCGTAACGCTGTTCGTGGAGCCCCCGATGCCCCTACTTCCTGCTTCCTGCTTCCTGCTTCCTGCTTCCTACTTGTCGGGCCGCACGACCCCGAGGATCTGCATCGATCCCGCGCCCGCGACGGTGACATCGCGGCCGGGCCGCGGCGCGTGCACGATCGCGCCGTCGCCCACGTACATCCCGACATGGCTGGCGTCCGCGTGATAAATGATCAGGTCGCCGGGGCGCATGTTCTTGATGTCGACGTGCGGCAGCTGCTTCCACTGCTCCTGTGACGTACGCGGAATTCCCTTGCCCGCGGCGGCCCAGGCCTTGGACGTGAGTCCGGAGCAGTCGTACGAGGACGGGCCTTCCGCGCCCCAGACGTACGGCTTGCCGAGCTGTGCGGTGGCGAACTCGACGGCCTTTTTGCCGGGCCCTGTCGCCTTGCCCTTGATGCCCTTCAGGACACCCGAACTCACCCACGCCGACTGCTTCTTGAGCTGGGCCTCTTCCTCAAGCTTCCGGAGCCGCTCCAGCTCCTTCTTCTCGAGCTTCGACTCCATCTCCTCGGCGGCCGCGATCTTCTTCTTGATCTTCTTCTTCGACTCGGCCTTGGCCTTGCGGTTGGTTTCGAGCTTCTTCCACTGGGCGGTGGCGTCCTTGGCGTAGATCCGCAGGTCTTCCTGCGTCCGCTCCATCTCCGTCAGCATGCCCTTGGTGGCCTTGTGACCCTGGCGCATCCGTCCGGCGCTCTCCAGGAACTCCTGGGGGTCGTCGCTCAGCATCAGCCGGGCCTCGGAGGACACCCCGCCGCTTCGATACTGCTCGCGGGCCGCGGCGCCCGCACGGGACTTGAGCTTGTCCAGCTTCTGCTGACCCTTGGTGATGGAGCGGGCGAGCTTCACGATCTGCTTGGACTGCTTCTCGCTCTTCTCCTCCGCCGCGTTGTACGCGTCTGTGGCGACGCCCGCGTCGTGGTAGAGCTTCTCGATCTCTTTGCGCAGGTCCTCAAGGGACTTGGTGTTGCCGGGCGTTGGCTTCGCCGGGCTCGCGTAGGCCGCGGCGGGTGTGCTCAGCACCGCTGCGGCGCAGATCAGCGCCAGGCCAGCCATAGTCGAACTCCGCTTGCCGGTCACGTCCGCCTCCCCCAAAGCTGATTTACCGTCAGTAACTTACGGTTGCCCCGCGGATGGTGCCATGCCGACGCGCAATACGACAGAGCGCGACAGCAAGTCCGATCGAGACAAGTCCGATCGCGGTAAACCCGACCGCAGCAAGCCCGACCGCAGCAAGTCCGATCCCCACCCGCTACTCGACCCATGTGACGAGCGGCACGCGGAGATCGTTCCCCTCGCGGCGTGTCGCACGCGGATTTCACCCGCCGCCACCTCGCGAACTCATCCGCAGGCACCCCACGGGTTCACCTGTAGGCACCTAGGCACCTAGGCACCCCGCGAGTTCACCCCTGACGAGGGGCAAGGGCCTCCCACCGCACGGTCACTTCGCCCTGCCGCCACCGCGAATCCCGGTCGACCACGGGCCAGTCCGCGGCCAGGTCCCGCACCGCCCTGATCCACCGCTGCCGGGCGCCGTACGAGGCGTAGGGCGCGGCGGTGGCCCAGGCCCGGTCGAAGTCGCGCAGGAACGCGTACACCGGCTCGCCCGGCGTGTTCCGGTGGATCAGCGCCTTGGGCAGGCGCTCGGCGAGGTCGGACGGCCGGTCGAGCGATCCGAGGCGGGTCGCGAAGGTCACCGTGCGCGGCCCCTCAGGTCCGAGCGCGACCCAGACGTGCCGCCGCCCGATCTCGTCGCACGTCCCCTCGACGAGCAGCCCGCCCGGCGCGAGCCGCCCGCACAGCCGTTCCCATACGGCGGCGACCTGCTCCTCGTCGTACTGCCGGAGCACGTTCGCCGCGCGGATCAGCAGGGGCCTGCCCGGCAGCGGGACCTCGAAGCCGCCGTGCCTGAAGGAGAGCCCTTCCCTCTCGTACGGCTTCGCGCCCGCGACCCGCGCCGGATCGATCTCGACGCCGACCACGCGCACGCGGGGGGCGGCGGTCCGCAGCCGGACGAGTAGTTCCAGGGCCGTCCAGGGGGCGGCTCCGTAGCCGAGGTCGACGGCGACGGGGTCGTCGGAGCGCCGCAATTCCGCGCCGTGCGTGGCGGCGATCCAGCGGTCCATGCGGCGCAGGCGGTTGGGGTTGGTGGTCCCGCGCGTCACCGTTCCCACGGGGCGGGAAGGAGTGCGGGAGGCCATGGTGGAAAGGGTATGCGCCCTGGCGGCGGGGGTACTCGCCGAGCCCGGCGGGGGTACTCGTCTAGCCCGGCAGGGGTACTCGCCGAGTTCGGCGGGGGTACTCGTCGAGCCCGGCAAGGGCACTCGTCTAGCCCGGCGGGGCCATGGGGCGACCCCCGGTGAGCTCATGGAGTGATCACCGGCGGGGTCATGGAGTGATCACCGGTGAGGCCATCGGTTGAGCCGCAACCGGTAATTGTTTGGTAAAGCGGAAATGGAGCTGTCCCCTCCGATGTTCACCCTCTGGAGGACCGTGCACGCCCTCCCTTAAGCCATGCCCGCTTGAGCCAAGCCCGCTCAGTCATACCCGCGCGCACCAGGAGGACCGCCACGTGAGCCAGTACGTGTCCAGGCTCGGCCGTCGCTCGCCGGCGGCCCCCAGGGGGCTCCGGCTCCCCGGGGCACACCGGCGCCCGCGCAGGGTGGCCATGCTCAGCGTGCACACCTCCCCGCTGCACCAGCCCGGCACGGGCGACGCGGGCGGCATGAACGTCTACATCGTGGAGCTTGCCAAGCGCCTTGCGGCGATCAACATCGAGGTCGAGATCTTCACGCGCTCGACGACCGGTGCGCTGCCGCCCGCCGTCGAACTCTCCCCTGGTGTCCTCGTACGCCATGTGGACGCGGGACCGTACGAAGGCCTGGCGAAGGAGGAGCTGCCCGCGCAGCTCTGTGCCTTCACGCACGGCGTGATGCAGGCGTGGGCGGGCCACCGCCCCGGCTACTACGACCTCGTCCACTCGCACTACTGGCTCAGCGGCCACGTCGGCTGGCTGGCCGCCGAACGCTGGGGCGTGCCGCTCGTGCACGCCATGCACACGATGGCGAAGGTCAAGAACGCCGCCCTCGCGGAGGGCGACACCCCGGAGCCCGCGGCGCGCGTGATCGGCGAGACGCAGATCGTGCGGGCGGCCGACCGTCTTATCGCCAACACCTCCGAAGAGGCCGACGAGCTCGTACGCCACTACGAAGCGGACGCGGGCAAGGTCGCCGTCGTCCACCCCGGCGTGAACCTCGACCGCTTCCGCCCCGCCGACGGCCGCGCGGCGGCCCGACACCGCCTGGGCCTCCCGCAGAACGCCCTCGTCCCGCTCTTCGCGGGCCGCATCCAGCCCCTGAAGGCGCCGGACGTGCTGCTCCGCTCGGTCGCGGTCCTCCTGGACCAGCGCCCCGAGCTCCGCTCGAACATCGTCGTCCCCGTGGTGGGCGGCCCGAGCGGTAGCGGCTTGGCGAAGCCGGAGGGTCTGCAGAAGCTGGCCGCGAGGCTGGGCATCGCGGACGTCGTCCGCTTCCAGCCGCCGGTGGGCCAGGAACAGCTCGCGGACTGGTTCAGGGCGGCCTCGGTCCTGGTGATGCCCTCGTACAGCGAGTCGTTCGGTCTGGTGGCCATAGAGGCGCAGGCGGCGGGCACCCCGGTCCTCGCGGCGTCGGTGGGCGGTCTGCCGGTCGCCGTGCGCGACGGGGTGACGGGCTTCTTGGTCGACGGCCACGAACCGGCCCACTACGCGCGCGTGCTGCGCGATTTCGCCGACAATCCACACCTTGTGGACCGCATGGGCGAGGCGGCGGCGCGGCACGCTCAATCCTTCGGCTGGGACACGGCCGCGTCCGCCACCGCGGACGTGTACACGGCGGCGGTGCACGAACACAGGCGTCGCGTACGCTCGCATCATGGCTGATCAGGCTGACACCGCGCCGACCACGATCGTCGAGCGGACGCTGGACGAGGCGGAACTGGAGTGGGAGAGCCCGGAGAGCGGCTCCTACGTGGTGACGCTCCCCGGCACCCGCAAGCTGTCGACGACGCTCTCGCTCAAGGTCGGCAAGCACGCCCTGTCACTGACGGCGTTCGTGATCCGCCACCCCGACGAGAACGACGCCGCGGTCCACCGCTGGCTCCTGGAGCGCAACCTGCGCCTGTACGGCGTCAGTTACGCGATCGACTCCCTCGGTGACATCTACCTCACCGCCAAGCTCCCGCTCGCGGCGGTCACCCCGGACGAGCTCGACCGTCTGCTCGGCTCGGTCCTGGAGAACGCGGACGGCTCCTTCAACACGCTCCTGGAGCTGGGTTTCGCGTCGGCGATCCGCAAGGAGTACGCGTGGCGGGTGTCGCGCGGGGAGTCCACGCGGAACCTGGACGCGTTCACTCACTTGACTCGGCCGCAGGGCTGAGGTCGCCGCACTGGCTGGGTTCGCTGCATTAAGAGGGCTAAGAGACCCCGTAAGAGATCAATTAAGAGACCCCGTACGACATCTTCCGCGTACGAGGTGCTAATGGCATGCTCACGCTCATCGCAGACATGAATGGTGTTCACATCCATGGATAAGGTGGCGGCGGGCATGGGCATGGGCATGGGCATGAGTGCGGGCACGGGCAAGATGCACCCCAGCAGACGTGGCGTACTCGGCGGGGCGATGGCCGTGGCGGCGGTGGCCGCGACCGGCGCGACCGGCGGGACGGCGGCTGCGAAGTCCGGCGAAATCCCCACCCTCTGGCGGGAGTTCGAGGCGACTCCGTACACGCACCCCCAGATCCCTTACATAGCCCGCGCGGGCGCCCACTCCGGCGTACGTCGCTTCCCCCGGCCCAAGGTGGTCGCGAACGTAAGGGACTACGGAGCGAGGCCGGACGGCACGTCGGACGCGGCCCCCGCGATCAACCGGGCGCTGGCCGACGCGGGAAGGAGAGGCGGCGGCACGGTCGTCGTCCCGCCCGGCGAGTACCGCATCGACGGCATCATCCGCATCGCCCACGACAACGTGGTCCTGAGGGGCGCGGGCAGCACCCGCACCACCCTCCACGCGACGAAGAGCCTCACGGAACTGATCGGCCCGTACGGCTCCCGCTACGGAGGGGACAAGTCGAGCTGGTCCTGGGCGGGCGGCCTCATCTGGCTCTGCCCGCAGCCCCGTTGGGAGTCCCTTACGACGGCCATCACGGCGAAGGCGTGGCCCTTCGAGGGCTGGACGGGCAACAAGCGCGACGAGTGGGAGACGCTGAGCGCCGTCGCCCCCGCGAGACGAGGCGACCGCACCCTGAGGGTCACGGACACCTCCCGCCTCCACAAGGGCGACCTGGTGCTCCTGCGCCTGGCGGACGACGCGGACCACACGCTCTTGGAGCACATGGCGGGCGGGGGAGAGGGCCCAGTGGGATACGTGTGGGACGACAAGACAAAACTCACGTCATACGTCCCCTACGAGTGGCCGGTACGGATCACTTCAGTAAAGAAGAGCACGGTCACCCTGGAACGCCCGCTTCCCCTGGACGTACGCGAGGAGTGGGACCCGCGCCTGACGACGCACGTGAAGGCGCTGACGGGAGCGGGCGTCGAGGCCCTGACGCTGGAAGCGGTGGAGACTCCTCAGTCCCCGCATCTCCTGGACAAGGGCTACAACGGGGTCACGTTCCAGTGTGCGTACGACTGCTGGGCGGACGACATCGTGGTCCGCCACGTCGACAACGGGTTCGGCCTGGTGAGCGCGTCGGCCTGCACGCTGCGCCGCACGCGGGTGACGGGCAGGGGAGCGCACCACCCGTACTTCTGCCGGGAGGGCTCGCACGACAACCTCATAGAGGATTTCAGGATCGACGAACGTACGGTCCCGGCGCCCTCCGGCACCCAACTCCACGGCATCAACGTGGAGGGCCTGTCCTCCTACAACGTCTGGTCCCGGGGCGTGATGGAGATGGGCACCTTCGACAGCCACAGAGGCATGCCGTTCGCGAACGTCCGCACGGACATCACGGTCAACAACAACGGCACCCACGGGGGAGACGCCAGCGCGGGCCCTCTCTTCGGCGCCCGCTTCACCCACTGGAACATCCGCGTCACCAACGAGCGGTCGGGCCTGATGAAGATCGACGGCCTGGCACCGTACAGCGCGACGGTCGGCATCAACGAGGTCCGGGAGTTCGGCCAGATCGACGTACCGGACTTCTCCGGAGACCTGCGTTCATGCATCGAGCTGTACGGGACCACTGGCGTGGTGCGGCCACGGAATCTGTACGAGGCGCAGAGAGAAGTCGAAGGCGAAGGCGCTTAAGAGGCCGTCACCGAAGCCGTCATCGATCCGTCGGCATGAGTGCGCCGAACGCGTCATCGACCACACTGCCGAGATCCAGGCGTGCCTCGATGGCGACCCAGTGCTCAACAGCGGCCATGAGGCACTCCATAGCGGCGGCCACGCGCGCGTGGAGGATCAAAGGAGACGACTGCCCGGTCCGTGAGCGCTCCGTCAGGCTCCGCACCAGGTGCGGCCGCCAATTGGCCTGCTTCTCGCGAAATCGGGTGCACAGCGCCGGACTCCGATGCACCAGGTCGAGCAACGTGAGCCCGTCGGGGAGTTCACGGGCGACGAACGCGACGACTGGATCGACGGCTCGCCTCAGAGCGGCCCAGTCGTCCTCATCGGCCGGGCGGACACGCAGAGCCTCGGCCATCCGGTCGCCGAGCGGGTCGAAGGCGAAGAGGACCACTTCCTCCTTGCTTCCGAAGTAGCGCAAGAACGTGGCGCGCGAGACCCCGGCGGAGGCGGCGAGGTCTTCGAAAGTGACGCTTTCGAAGCTCCTGCGGCAGAACAGGTCGAGAGCCACCCGGGCCAGCTCCTCGCGAATCGCGCTACGGCCAATGTCGCGGGTGCTCATCCGGGAGGCGTTCATCCGTGCACCCTACCCCTCCCGAGCGCACTCACTCGCAGAACTAACACCTGGCTACTATCGTGATACTCAGTATCAGTAGTGGCGTTGAGTTTCTTTGAGGGGCGGGTCGGGCGAGGCGATGAAGAGGCCGATGAAGGTTCTGGTGATCGGTGCCGGTGCGTTGGGGCAGGTCTTCGGTCTCTGGCTGGCCAGAGGAGGCGCTTCGGTGACCTATCTGGTCAGACCGGGGCGGGAGGGGTGGGAGCGGGAGGGCCGGACGCTGTTCCGGTTGCGGCGTCTTGGCGGACCGGTCGCCGAGCGCCTGCGACCCGCTGCGGTCGTCGCCGACCTGGAGGACTTGAACGGCGAGGGCGGTTGGGACGCGGTCTGGCTCTGCGTTTCCTCTACGGATCTCCATGGACCCTGGGTTCAGGACCTCCGTGACCGTGTCGGCTCCGCGACCGTCGTCCCCGTCATCGCGGCCCCGCACACCCTGTCGGACCTCGCCCGGATATGGCTGGCCGAGCAGATCGTCCAAGTGGTGCCGTCCGTCCTTGCCTACCAGGCGCCGCTGACGGACGAAGTGCCGTCGCCCGGCATCGCGTATTGGATGCCGCCCGGCGCGGCGATCACGGTCAGCGGCGCCGAGGACCGCGCCGGGGACACCGTGGCGGCGCTCCGCGCGGGCGGTGTCCGCACGCGAAAGGCGGACCGTGAAGGCGCCGCCGAGCAGAACGAAGCCCTGATGATTCCCTACATGGCCGCGCTGGAGGTCGCCGACTGGTCGCTGCCCGCCCTGCGCAGGAAGCTGAGCGCGCCGACCGCCGCCGCCCGGGAAGCGGCGGTGGTCGCTGCCGCTCTCACCGGCAGCGAACCACCCGCGACGGTTGTCCCCGCCTGGGTCATCGGCCTGGCCATGCGGGCCCTTCCCGTACTCGCCCCGTTCGACCTGCCGCGCTACCTCCGCGCGCACTGGACCAAAGTGGGCCCGCAGACCCGGGAAATGCTGGACGAATGGATCACCGAGGGCAGGTCGCGCGGACTGCCGGTGCGCCGACTCGAGGAACTCCGCGAAGCCCTTCCGGCCAGAGCCTGAGAGTTGAGCTTCAGTCAGTTTCCTGCGAGGTGGTGAGGTGGCGGGGTGCTTTGACCCGCAGCACGATCAGCAACGCGGAGGCGAGCAGCACGACGCCGGAGATGGTGAAGACGGTGACGGCGCCGCCGATACCGAACATCACGCCGCCTGCGGCAGCCCCTCCGGCGATGGCGGACTGCACGCCGACCACCACGAGCCCGCCCGCGCTCTCAGCCTGGTCGGGCACCATGCGAGTCGCCCAGTTCGACCACGCCACCGATACGCCGCCAAAGGCCAGGCCCCAGAGGACCACCAGAGCCACGTATCCGATTTTCCCAGCGGGAAGCAGCGCCAAGCCCAGTGCCGCGATGCCCATCAGTGCAGGCGTCAGTGTCAATGTCAGGCGCAGGCTGATCTGCAAAAGCCATCCGGCCGCCAGCGTGCCCACGAAGTTCGCCACTCCAAAGACGAACAACAGCAGCGCCAGCTCATCGACGTCGACTTTCACCACGTTCTCCAGAGCGGGCCGGATATAGGTGAACAGCGCGTAGTGCCCGATGTGAATCAGCAGCATTCCTACGATGCCCACGCCGAATCCCGGGCGTCGCAGCACCTCCCACAGCGTGCCGAGGCGTGCCGTGCCGTGCGGCGCCATCCGGGGCAGTGTCAGCAGCTGGAACACCAACGTCAGTACTCCGAGTACGGCCGCCGCCACGAAAGTGCTGCGCCAACCGGACAGCTCACCGAAATAGCTGCCGAGCGGCACCGCCACGATGGTCGCCACCGCGATGCCACTGAAAATGATCGATATCGCACGCGGAACCAGAGCCGCGGGCACCAGCCGCATCGCCACCGCCGCCGCCATGCTCCAGAAGCCACCGAGTGCGATACCCAGCAGGATCCGCATGAGCATCAGCATCAGCATGTTGGTGGATACGGCCACCAGCAGATTGGACACGATCATCAGGACGGTGAAGCCGAGCAGTACGACCCTTCGGTCGATCCTCCTGGTCAGCGTTGCCGTCAACAGTCCGGACAGCATCGCCGCCACCGCCGTGACAGTCACCGCCTGTCCTGCCAGGGCTTTCGATATCCCCAGGTCGTCGGCCATCGGGGTCAACAAGCTCGTCGGCAGATACTCCGCCGTCAGCAACCCGAAAACACCCACCGCCAGTGAGAACACCGCGGCCCAGGACGATGAGGCCGGTTCGGGCGGTATCGATCCCCTGTCGGGGGCTTCGTCAGGCTGGGCGTCGGGAACGGTGCCGGTGGCGGAGCCGGTGCCGGAGCCGATGCCTCGTGTATCGCTGCTCACCTTTTACTTCTCCTGAATCGCATGAGACGTTCAAGTCAAGGCTGCACGCGAATTTCAGGATGAGCTATGACGGAAAGTCTGCAATCTTTGACCGAGAGTCCGGGTGGGGCAGCTGGAGCGGCAGGGCAGTTCGCCCTGTCGTCCGACCTCATCAGTGAACTGCTGACCAGCATGCGGCTGCGCGGCGTGCAGTATCGGCGCGTCCATGTCGGCCCGCGGTTCGGCCTCAACTTCGATGCGAAGCCCGGACGTGCCTATTTCCACTTCCTCGCCGTGGGCTCCGCCGTCCTGCGCACCGAGGACGGAACCGTCCACGAGCTCTCAGCGGGCAATGCCGTATTCATGCCCCACGGCGCGTCCCATCAGCTGCTCTCCGGACCGGACGTGCGGGTCCTGGGCATGGACAGTTTCCACGGGATTCCCCTCGGCGACGCGGTCTGTGACGTGGACGCCTGCCCGAGCACCGACCCGAATCCCAGCGCGATCTTCTTCAACGGCTATATGGAGTTCGACCTCGGCGGAATGCAGGGCATCAGTCAGCTGATGCCCGACGTCATGCTGGTCGACGCCGAAGGGGAGCGTTACCCCGGGCTCCTGCCGATCCTCACGTCCATGAGGCGCGAAGTCTGCTCCGCGCGCGTGGGTTTCGCCGGAATCCTCGCCCGTCTTGCCGAAGTGGCGGCGGCCATGATCGTGCGGGGCTGGATCGAGTGCGGATGCGACAGCGCCTCCGGCCTCGTGGCCGCGTTGCGCGACCCCCGTCTGGCCTGCGCCATCCTGGCCCTGCACCGGCAGCCCGGTCATCACTGGACCGTGGCGGAGCTGGCAGGGGAATGCAATGTCTCCCGGTCCGTCTTCGCGGACCGGTTCCAGGCCACGATCGGCATGCCGCCCCTCCGCTACGCCACGGAGCTGCGGATGATCCTCGCCGGGCAGTGGCTGGCCCAGGACACGTTGCCGATCCAGACCGTGGCGCAACGCCTCGGCTACACCTCGCAGGCCGCGTTCAGCCGAGCCTTCAAACGCGTCACGGGTCAGCCGCCGGGCGCGAGCAGGGTGGGCTGACGCAGGGGTGGCCCGGTCGCGCCTACGCGTCGTCCTGCTGGCCGGACTTCTCGGGGCGCCTGGCCACGAAGGAGCCGAGGCCCACCTCGGCCCGGATGAGCCCCTCCGTCTTGAGGTGGGTCAGGGCCTTCTGGGCTGTCGAGGCGGCGATACCGAACTCGGAGGACAGCTCGACGACGGACGGCACCCTCGCGCCTACGGGGTAGGTGCCGTCGGCGATGCGGGAGGTGACGGCTGCCGCGACCTGGCGCCAGACGGGGCGTGTTCGATCGAGATCCGAACTCATGCAGTGGACGCTAAAACACTGCGGTCTACCGTGCGACCGCAGTAGACTGCGGTAGACCACGGTTAAATGGCACCCCCGCGACGGGCGCAACCGTCCGGGGGCATGGCCACCAGCTAGTACAAGGAGCTGACGACATGACCGACCTTATCGACCGCATCGCGGCATGGGCACGCTTACTGCTGCAACCCCACGGCGCGCACCGTCGCGGCGGCAGCAGTAGCGGTACGCCGCTCGGCGTGACGCGGGTCGCGCCTGTGCCCGCTACCCCCGCTGCCCCCACCACTCCCGCCCTCCCCGACCGCCGAAGCCCTTACGGACTGGACCCCGGCACCCTCGCAGGCGAGGCAAGCCCCCTCGTGCGCCCCTACCTCACAGCCCACGAACAGCGCGGACGCCGACGCGAACTGGTGCTCGCCACCCTGGGGTTGGACGCCCCCGGCCCCTACTGGATCCACGGCATGGAGGTCGCCTGATGTCGCAGTCGCAGTCGCAGTCGGAGCCAATCCGCCCTGCCCGCCTGCTGCCCTGGGCCGGGCCCGAAGGCAAACCCTGCTACCTCATCGGCGACGACACCGGACCCGTGTCCCGCGTCGCCGACGCGATGGAGTCCGTCCAGCTCGGCATGAGCCGTCAGCTGCTGACGTACGCCCGTGAAACGCTCCCCGAGACCCCCGAACACGAACTCCGCTTCCTCGCGCAACGCCTGACCGAGGCCCTGCACGACGCCCTTCGCGTCGCGGAGAGCCGCGGGCTGCGACTGAACGAGTAGGTAAGTACGGGAGGGTGGCCCCCGGAGCCCGGAGCCCGGAGCCCGGAGCCCGGAGCCCGGAGCCCGGAGCCCGGAGCCCGGAGCCCGGAGCCCGGAGCCCGGAACGCACGCCCCGGGGGGCCACCCTCGCGCCCTGCTTCCCGGCATACCCGCCTGGCACAAGCCAATCCAGCCCAAGATGCGCGGTATGTCGCCAATCGTGGATAGCCGCGTGACTGCCCCACGCGCTTCGAGCTACATAGGAGGACTGGCCGTTCGTGCTTGATGGGGGGGACTTGCCAAGTGGTGCTGACCATCGATCTCGCGGTACTGCTGGCCGTCATCATCTTTCTGCTGTGGCGGAGACGCCCTCTGGCCCGGAGTCGGTTCAACACGGGAATGACCATGGCCGTCGTGCTGGTCTTCGGGGTGCTGATCGCACCGACCGCCTTCGGGCACGAAATCGTGGACGCCGTGAGCCAGGTCTCGCAGGGGCTCTCGAATGTGGGCACCAGCCCCTGACCGACCGGCCTTTACTGCGGGAGAGAGCAACCGTGGTCAGGGTTCCGCGCTATCGCGATCACGTCGTCGAGCCGGTCACGCACGTCGAGCAGGTCGGTGATCCGCTGGTCGACGTCGACGCGTTGCGCCGCCAGTTGGTCCAGGAGTTCCGCCGAGGGTGCGCCGCCCGAGTCCACACACGGCAGCACCGCGCGGACCGTTCTGCTCGGCAGGCCCGCGGCATAGAGCTGCTGGATCAGCTTGACCCGGCCGACGGCGGTGTCGGGATAGTGCCGCTGACCGCCGGAACTGCGGTGGGCGTGCAGCAGCTCCTGTTCCTCGTAGTAGCGCAGCGCGCGGACGCTCACCCCCGCCTTCTCGGCGACCTCTCCGATCCGCATCCGCACCGGTCCTCCTTCGTATGGGTGGCGTGTCAGACTTGCACCTGACGTCAACGTCAGGTTCTACCTTAGTGGACATCGGCGCTCGCGATCATTTCCGAGCGCACTGAACCCTTACGACGGGCCCGTCCAGGCCCTCGGAGAAGGCAGGACTTCATGCGCGCAGCCCGCTTCCATGAGTACGGCGACGTAAAGACCCTGGTGATCGAGCAGGTACCCGAACCGCACCCCGGGCCCGGGGAGATCCGCATCCGTGTCGCGGCTGCCGGCGTCAACCCCGTCGACTGGAAAGTGCGTTCCGGCGCGGCGCGCGAGATGCTCCCCCTGGAGCTGCCCGCGATCCCCGGGCGCGACGCCGCCGGTGTGGTCGACGAGATCGGTGACGGGGTGCGGGAGGTCGGCGTCGGCGACCGTGTTTTCGGTCTTGGCGGTGTCACCGGCGCGACAGCCGAGCTGGCCGTGCTCTCGGCCTGGGCCCACTCGCCCGCCACGTGGAGCGACGAGGAGTCAGCCGCCGCCGGTCTGGCGTCCGTGACCGCGATGGGCGGGCTGAAGGCGCTCGGCCCCCTTGACGGGCGCACCCTTCTCGTCGAGGGCGCCGCCGGAGGAGTGGGCAGTGCCGCAGTCGAGATCGCCGTGGCCCAGGGCGCCACCGTGATCGGGACGGCCAGCGAGCGCAACCACGAGTTCCTCGCCTCTCTCGGCGCCGTCCCCACCACCTACGGCACCGGTCTCGCGGAGCGCCTCGCCGCCCTCGCCCCGCACGGTGTCGACCTCGCTCTCGACACCGCGGCCTCCGGGTCCCTGGCCGACCTCGTCGCGATCGTGGGCGACCCTGCCCGCGTGTCCACGGTCGCCGACCACGTCAACGCGGAGCGCCTGGGCGTACGCGTGGTGAACGCCGTGAACGACTCCGCTCTGCTGGCTGAGGCCGCAGAGCTCGGTGGGCAAGGCCGCTACACACCCCGCATCGAGCGGACCTACGCCTTCGAAGAGATCGCACAGGCCCATGCCGACGCCGAGCGTGGGCACACACGGGGGAAGCTCGTGATCCGCCTCTGAGTCGGTTGGTATTGCCCCTGAGCCGGTCGCCTCTGAGCCGGTCGCCTCTGAGTCGGTCGTCTCTGAGCCGGTCACCGACTGAGCCAGTCGATCGCCTCTGAGGTGGCTGGCTCAGTCGGTGACCGGGGCGACCGGGTCGACCGGGTCGACCGGGTCCCCCACGGCGCCCCCCGTGGCCCTGCGGATGGCGTCCGCCACGCGTTCCGGGGCGTCGGCGAACTGTGCGGGGTCGGCGCCGTCGAGGAGAGCCGCGCCGATGTGCTCGTTGAGGACCCGGAAGGCGGCTGAGGCCGCTGCCGCGTGCAGGCGCACCTGGAGGTCGTCGGCCGGGAGTCCGAGACGCTTCGCGACAATCCCGGCCATCTCGCGCTCCACCTGGTCGCAAGCCATCAACCAGGCGGTGCGCAGGGGCGGTTCGGTGTCGGCAAGGCAGATCATCCGCATCGCGAGCGCGTTGTCGGCGAGCTCGACGGGGTCGGCCTCACGGCGGAACCGGCCCGCCTCCGCCCTGAAGTGCTCTTCGAGCGAGAGGTTCGCGGGCCAGCCGCGCAGCGTGCGCATCTCCCATTCGACGCCTCGCGTCACGATGGGCTCGGCGCAGCTCTCCTTGTTGCGGAAGTGGCGCCAGATGGTGCGGGTGGACAGGCCCACCGCTTCGGCGATCTGATCACCGCTGGTGGCGTCCACGCCCTGTTCCCAGAACAGGCGTGCCGCCTCCCGGGAGATCTCCAGGCGCAGCTTGTCGCGCCGCTGCTCCTTCATGTCCCGCCTCCGCTCGCGTTCCTGCCGTGGGTGTCTTCGGGGTGTCTTCGGGGGTGTCTCAGTGGGTTTCTTCGTGAGTGTCGTACTGACATTAAGTGACGTCCGCAACCGGTGCGTACCGGGGGAGGTCAGGTGGGAGGAAGTCAGGCGGGTCAGGTGGGAGGAGGTCAGGCGCTCTTGGCGGGGAGCAGGCCGATGGCGGTCAGTCGCTTGTTGGAGCAGCGGGCGGCCCAGGCGACCACGAGGAGGGCCAGGGCGAGCAGCGGGAAGCCCATGGCGATCTTGGCGGCGCCCAGCGAGCCGACCTGGTCGGTGGCGTAGAAGTACTGCTGGACGGCGAACCGGGCGCCGAAGACGGCGGCCAGGACCAGGGTGGCGATGTCGTAGTAGAGGCGCGAGCGCTTGTCCGCGCGCCAGACGTTGCCCTTGCCGGTGGCCGTGTTCCAGATCAGGCCGGCCAGCGGCCAGCGCACCAGGACGGAGAGCAGGAACAGGACGGCGCCGGCGAGGCTCGCCCAGATGCCGATGAGGAAGTAGTCCTTGGCGGAGCCGGTGAACCAGACGACGCCCGCGGCGACCGCGACACCGAACACGCCGCCGATCGCGGGCTGCAACGACTCCCCGCTCACCAGCCGGGCGACGCCGATGGCGACGGCGACGGCGAAGGCGGCGACGATCGACGCCGTGAGCCCGAGGAAGTTGTGGGCGACGACGAAGGCCAGCGCGGGCACCGTCGAGTAGACCATGCCCTTGGTGCCACCCGCCTGATCCAGGACGGAAGGCCGCTGCTGCCGGGGCGCCGCCTGACCCGCGTATCCTCCCGCCTGCCCTGCGTGTCCTCCCGCCTGCTCTACCAGTCCTGCCTGTCCTGCCTGTCCTGCCTGTCCCACCCGCTCCGTCTGCGCGTCGGACTTGGTCTCCGTCTCCAGGAAGCTGTTGCTGTCCATGGTGGTCACGTCTCCCGATTCGTCTGAGGGCGAGGCGATGCGGTGGTGCATCACTTGATGACATCGTGTCACTAAGTGACGCATCTGGCTACCCCCTCACGCTCGGAGGGGTCGGGCGCTTGCGCCATCTGTCACTTAGTGACAACGTGGCAGTGTCACTAAGTGACACACGAGCACGGCTGAGGAAAGGGAAAGGATCGACATGACACAGCGGGAGACCATCTCCGTAGAAGAGTTCTTCGGGCCGCCGCCCCGCGCGACGGTCACGCTCTCGCCGGACGGTACGAAGTTGGCGTACCTGGCGCTGTGGAAGAACCGCATGAACGTATGGGTCGAGAGCGTCGACGCTCCGGGTGACGCGCGGTGCGTGACGGCCGAGGACCGCGGGGTGGTGAGCTACCACTGGACCCGTGACCCGCGCTGGCTGCTCTACACCCGGGACCAGGGCGGCGACGAGAACGTGCACCTCTACCGCGTCGACCTGGAGGACCCGGACGCCGCCGCGGTGGACCTCACGCCGTACCCCGGGGCGCGGGCCATCGGCGTCGACCTGCCCGCCGGGCGGCCCGGCAAGGTGGTCACTCAGCTGAACGTGCGCGACCGGGCCCAGTTCGACCTGGTCGAGCTGGACATCGCCACCGGCGACCTCACGACCCTCGCCCAGAGCCCCGGCGGCAAAGTCGAAGGGTGGCTGTACAGCGAGCGCGAGCCGTTCGCGATGGCGACGACGGCCGAGGGCGACATCCAGCTGTCGCGGTGGGACGGGGCGACGGATGCGCTGGACCCCGTGGCGCGGTTCGATGGCGGCGACTCCCCGCTGGGGATCTACCCCATGGAGGTCACACCGGACGGCGCCGGAGTGTGGGTGGGCTCGCACCGGGGGAGCGACCGCCTCCGCCTGGCCCGGCTGGACCTGGCGACCGGCGAGGAGCACGAGGTCGACTCCCACCCGCAGTACGACCTGGACACCCGCGCACGGGTCTTTCCCACCCTGCCGTCGCCGCTGATCCGCAGCCGGCGCACAGGTGAGCTGCTCGGGGTCCGTTACCTGGGGGAGCGGCAGGTGATCCACGCCCTGGACCCGCACTTCGCCGCCGTACTGGAGAACCTGGAGAAGCTGTCCGACGGTGATCTCGCCGGAGTGTCCTCCGACGAGAGCGGACAGCGGTGGGTGGTCGGCTTCACCCACGACCGCGACCCCGGGGTCACCTTCTTCTACGACCACACCACCGGCGAGAGCCGCCTGCTCCACCGGGCGAAGCCGCATCTCGACCCCGATTCCCTCGCACCGATGCGACCGGTGTCGATCCCCTCCCGCGACGGTCTGACCCTGCCCTCGCACCTCACGCTGCCGGTCGGCGTCGAGCCGTCCCGGCTGCCCCTCGTGCTGTTCGTCCACGGCGGTCCCTGGACCCGGGACAGCTGGGGGTACCACCCCGCGGCGCAGCTCTTCGCCAACCGGGGATGTGCGGTCCTCCAGGTCAACTTCCGGGGCTCGACCGGCTACGGCAAGGCCTTCACCAGGGCCGGTATCGGGGAGTTCGCGGGCAAGATGCACGACGACCTCATCGACGGCGTGCGGTGGGCGGTCGACCAGGGGTACGCCGACCCGGAGCGCGTGGCGATCATGGGCGGCTCCTACGGCGGTTACGCGTCGCTGGTCGGTGTCACCTTCACCCCGGACGTCTTCGCCGCCGCCATCGACGTCGTCGGCGTCTCGGACCTGGCCAACTTCATGCGCAGCCAGCCCGACTTCGTCAAGCCGATGCTCGCCTACAACTGGTTCACGTACGTCGGAGACCCGGCCGACCCGGAGCAGGAGGCCGACATGCTGGCCCGCTCCCCGATCAGCCGCGTCGACCAGATCCGTACACCGCTGATGGTGGTGCACGGAGCCAACGACGCCCGCGTGGTCCTCGCCGAGTCCGACCAGCTCGTCGAGGCTCTCCGCGCACGAGGCGTCCCCGTCGAGTACACCGTCATGGAGGACGAGGGGCACGCCATCGAGAACCCGGAGAACGTGATCGCCCTCTACACCGCGGCGGAACGCTTCTTGGCCGAACATCTGGGCTTCGAGGCCCACAGGCCGTTGCCGTAGTGGCCTTCCGTCCTCAGCGGCCGAACTTCTCGATGGCGGCCGGGGTGACGGGCGTGAAGAAGTTGACGAGGTTGCCGTCAGGGTCGCGGAACAGGAGCGAGCGGTTGCCCCAGGGCAGCGTGGTGGGCTCGTTGACGAAGTCCTCCACGAAGGCGGTCAGGTTCTTGTGGACGCTGTCCACGTCGTCGACCAGGAACTCAAGGATGACGCTGTGGTTGTCGGCCGGGCGGGCGGAGCCGGGCGAGAACAGCGGGACCGTGCGGGTGCTGCCGATCGCGAGGGTGGCCGAGGCGACCCGCAGCTCGGCGAAGTCCTCGTTGGACCAGCTGGCGGCTACCCCGGTGGCGCGCTCGTAGAAGGCGACGAGGCGGGCGACGTCGCTCGTGATGATGCGAACAGAGACGAAATTCATGGGGGTCCACTCCTGGTCGTTCAGGCTGTCAGGCCATTTGCCGACAGGCCGTTGAGGCCGTTCGGGCTGTCGAGGCCATTGAGGCCGTTCGTTCGGTGCTTCTGACCAGAGGCTATGACCAATACCGGGCGGAACCCGCCCGGTATATACGGCAGACTTCCGAACATGCCTCGCCCCATCGCCCGCGTACTCACCCTGCTGGAGCTCCTGCAGTCGGGCGGCATCCGGACCGCGTCCGAACTCGCCGACCGGCTCGACGTCGACGAACGCACGGTGCGGCACTACGTCGGCCACCTCGTCGACCTCGACGTGCCCGTCGAATCGGTGCGCGGACGCTACGGCGGCTACCGGCTCACCCGCGGTTTCCGTATGCCGCCGCTCATGCTGAGCGACGACGAAGCGCTCGCCGTACTCCTCGGCCTGGTCGCGGGGCAGCGCGAAGGCCTGACGACCACCACCACGGGCACGGCGAGCGAGACGGCGGCCGCCAAGATCCGGCGCGTACTGCCCGAGCGACTACGCCTCAGACTCGACGCCGTGCTCGGCTCCCTCGCCTTCACGTCTCAGCGGCCCGGCGGGGGAGCGGGCGGCCCGGAGTTCGCCCCGGAAACGGGGGTCCTGCTCCCGGTCGCCGACGCGGTGAACCACCACCGGCCGATCTCGATCCGCTACACCAACGCGAACGGCGACCGCAGCGAACGCACGCTGCACCCGCACGGACTCGTCGCCCACTCGGGCAAGTGGTACGTGACCGCCGTGGATCTCGCGACCGGCGAGGACCGGACGTTCCGCCTGGACCGCATCACGGACGCCAGAACCCTGCCGGGCTCGTTCGAACCACCCGCTGAACCGGACCCGGCGCAGCGCGTTCTGACGAGCCTCGCCACAGCTCCGTACCGGCATGAGGTGACCCTGCGCGTCCAGGCGACAGCCGCGCACATCCACACGCGACTACCCCCCAGCGTCGCGATCGTGGAAGAACTGCCGCAGACCGATGGCTGGTCCGGCGTCGAACTGCGCGCGGACCGCCTCGACTGGCTCCCCGCCGTACTCGCCTCCCTCGACCGCCCGTTCATCATCGAACGCCCGGACGAACTACGCGGCCTGGTCGAAGCCTTCGCCGCCCGCCTCACGCACTCCGCCCGACGGGACGATCCGCCTCGCTGACGGCCCACAGAAGGCCCGCGAACGGAAAATGCGGGATGCCCTGGAACACCATCCGATCCGGAGTGGTCCAACGACCTCGGAGATCACTTCGTCAGGGTTTCTCAGGCGTCTTGGCCATGGCCGCGACCAGCGCTGCAAGGAGCAGGACGCCCGCCGACCACCAGGCCGCGACGGTAAAGCCGTGCACCATACCCTCCCCCAGGCCCCGGCTCCGGGACGGGTGGGCGTCGATGTAGCGGGTGGCGGCGGACGACGCGATCGTGTTCAACAGGACGGTGCCCAGGGAGCCGCCGATCTGCTGGAAGGTGGAGACGGTCGCGGACGTCACTCCGGCGTCCTTCGGGGCGACCCCGGCGGTCGCCGTCGCGTAGACCGGCATGAACGTCAGTCCCATGCCCAGGCCGAGCAGCACCAGCGCGGGCAGCACCCCGGTGGTGTAGGCGGAGTTCATACTCAGGCGGGTCAGGAGCAGCATGCCGAGGGCCGCGAGGAGCATGCCGGGGGCCATCAGGTTGCGGGGGGCGGTGTGGGGCAGGAGACGGGCGGCGATCTGTGTCGCGCCGATGACGATCGTGACGGACATCGGCAGGAACGCCAGTCCGGTCCGTACGGGTGAGTAGTCGAGGACGGCCTGGAGGTAGTAGGTCAGGAACAGGAAGGCGCCGAACATGGCGACGGTGGCCAGGCCCATCGTCGCGAGCGCCGCCGCACGGGTTCTGTCCCTGACGATGTGCAGCGGCAGCATCGGATGCTTGGCGTGGGACTGCCACCACACGAAGACGGCGAGCAGGACCACACCGGCCGCGAACAGGGTCAGGACCAACGGGTCGGCCCAGCCGGCGGATTCGGCGTCGCTGGAGCCGTACACGATCGCCACGAGCCCGCCGGATGCGAGCAGCGCGCCGGGGACGTCGAGGCGCACCCCGCGCTGGCGGGGGCTGTCCTCAAGGAGGGCCAGCGCGCCGCCGAGGGCGGCCAGCGCGATGGGAATGTTGACGTACAGGCACCAGCGCCAGGTCGCGTACTCGGTGAGCAGGCCGCCCACCAGCAGCCCGATGGCGCTGCCGCCCCCGGCGAGCGCGCCGTAGATCCCGAACGCTCTGCCGCGCTCGGCGGGGTCGGTGAACGTCGTCGTCAGCAGTGACAGTGCGGAGGGGGCCAGGACGGCCGCGCAGGCCCCTTGCAGGGCCCGCGCCGCGAACAGTGCCCCGGGGCCGTCGGCCGCGCCGCCGAGCGCGGAGGCGGCGGCGAATCCGACCAGGCCGATCATGAAGGTGCGTTTGCGGCCGACCAGGTCGGCGATCCGGCCGCCGAGGAGGAGCAGGCCGCCGAAGGCCAGGGAGTATGCGGTGATCACCCACTGCCGGTTCGCATCCGACATGCCCAGTCCGTTCTGGACGGAGGGCAGGGCGATGTTCACGATCGTGCCGTCGAGAATCACCATGAGCTGGGCGCCTGCGATGACGGCGAGGGCCCACCACCGCTTCGGATCGGGCAACTCGGCCGCGTTCGCGGTGGTGTGGGGGACCGGCGTGGGCACGGTGTCCCCGGGGGAGGACTTCTTGGTCAAGGCGATCACATTCTGTGTCAGAGGTGTAGGAGCAGACGCGCGGTCCTACACCCCGGGACGCGACACAAGGGATCGCGAGAGCAGCGGACACCACCATGAGGTGCCGCGAGGGGGAGAGTCCTACCGCGCGCCGAACGGGGGCACACGGCCGGGGGCAACTATGGCCGCAACACTCGTTGTCCAGTTCCAGTCCATGTTTCCCACCTCCTCCCGGTCGGGCACGCGGTACGCATCGACGCCGAACGCGCCGAATGGTGCGGCAGGGGCCCCGCCGCACAAGACCTCCGACAGATTAGGTCAGCCAGCCGGGGACGCAAACGGATTTACCCAGCACGGTACGGGCTCCTCGCGCATCGGCAAGCAAAGATCGGGCCGTGCCCAGCCGCAGGACCCGCCGGACTGAGGGCCCAGAGAGGGCCCGCTGCATGAAAATGCCCCTGAGCCGCGCCGAACGCGCAGCTCAGGGGCATGATCGCGAAACCTACTTCTTCTTGCCCTGATTCTTGACCGCCTCGATGGCCGCCTTCGCCGCGTCCGGGTCCAGGTACGTCCCGCCCGGCTTCACGGGCTTGAACTCCGCGTCCAGCTCGTAGGCGAGCGGGATGCCCGTCGGGATGTTCAGGCCCGCGATGTCCTCGTCCGAGATGCCGTCCAGGTGCTTGACCAGGGCGCGCAGCGAGTTGCCGTGGGCCGCGACCAGGACCGTCTTGCCGGTCAGGAGGTCGGGGACGATGCCGTCGAACCAGTACGGGAGCATGCGGACGACGACGTCCTTGAGGCACTCCGTCTGCGGGCGCAGCTCCGGCGGGAGCGTCGCGTAGCGGGGGTCGGAGAACTGCGAGTACTCCGCGTCGCGGTCGAGCGCCGGCGGCGGGGTGTCGTACGAGCGGCGCCAGAGCATGAACTGCTCCTCGCCGAACTCGGCGAGCGTCTGCGCCTTGTCCTTGCCCTGCAACGCGCCGTAGTGGCGCTCGTTCAGGCGCCAGCTGCGGTGGACCGGGATCCAGTGGCGGTCGGCCGCCTCGAGGGACAGCTGCGCGGTGCGGATCGCGCGCTTCTGGAGTGACGTGTGGACCACGTCGGGCAGCAGGCCGGCGTCCTTGAGCAGCTCACCGCCGCGGACCGCCTCCTTCTCGCCCTTCTCGTTGAGATTGACGTCCACCCAGCCGGTGAACAGGTTCTTCGCGTTCCACTCGCTCTCGCCGTGACGGAGGAGGATCAGCTTGTACGGTGCGTCGGCCATGCCCCTGAGCGTAATCGAACCGCCCGCTGCCCCGCGCGTCCGCCCGTAGCCCGGACAGCGCGGCCACGGGCCGGGCGTCGGTTGACGGGTTCCGCTAATCCACTGGCTCTTCCCGGCCCGCTGGTCGTAATGTTCGCTCGTCGATAGAGACGCTTACATGGGCTTGCGTGGCGACCTGTCGATCCGCACGTCACATCCGCACGTCGCATCCGCACGTCACGCCTGATTCATCCACACCCATCCACACCCAGCCACACTCATCCACGGGGGAAACCAATGCCGCTCGCCGCCCTGAGACGCGCCGCCAAAGAGTCCGTCTCCGGTCTTCCCCGTGCGTTCTGGTGGCTGTGGACCAGCACCCTCGTCAACCGGCTCGGTGCCTTCGTCGCCACCTTCATGGCGCTCTATCTGACCATCGACCGCGGCTACTCCGCGACGTACGCCGGTCTCGTCGCCGCCCTGCACGGCCTCGGCGGCGTCGTCTCCTCGATCGGTGCGGGCGTCATGACCGACCGGCTCGGGCGGCGGCCCACGCTCCTCATCGCCCAGTCGTCCACGGCCCTCTCCGTCGCCCTCCTCGGCTTTATGAAGGACCCCCTGGCCATCGCGGCCGTCGCCTTCCTCGTCGGCATGGCGAGCAACGCGTCCCGGCCCGCCGTCCAGGCGATGATGGCCGACATCGTCCGCCCCGAGGACCGGGTGCGGGCCTTCTCGCTCAACTACTGGGCGATCAACCTCGGGTTCGCGATCTCGTCCGCGGGCGCGGGCTTCATCGCCGAGTTCAGCTACCTCGCCGGGTTCCTCATCGAAGCCGTGATGACCATGGTCTGCGCCATCGTCGTCTTCGCGAAGCTGCCGGAGTCACGGCCCGTGCGGACCGCCCTGGAGAAGGCGTCGGAACCGGACGTCGGTCTCGGGACCGTCCTGCGCGACGGGCGCTTCATGGGTGTCGTCGGGCTGTCTTTCCTCATCGCGGTGATCTTCCAGCAGGGCGCCGTGGGGCTGCCCGTCGCGATGGGTGAGGCCGGGTTCACGCCCGTCGACTATGGAATGGCCATCGCCGTCAATGGCGTGCTGATCGTCGCTCTTCAGATTCCCGTCACGCGCTTCATCGAACACCGCGACCCGCAGCGGCTGTTGATCATCTCCGCGCTGCTCGCCGGTTACGGCTTCGGGCTCACCGCGTTCGCCGGGTCCATCGGCGTCTTCGCCCTCACCGTGTGCGTCTGGACCCTCGCCGAGATCGTCAACGCCCCCACGCAGACCAGCCTCGTCGTGCGCCTTTCGCCGACCCACGGCAGGGGGCGCTACCAGGGCATGTACAGCCTGTCGTGGGCCGTCGCCGCGCTCGTCGCCCCGCTGATGTCCGGCGTCGTCATCGACCACTTCGGCGCCCAGTGGCTCTGGGGCACCTGCGCGGTCGTCGGGACCGTCGCCGCGCTCGGGTACTGGTCGCTCATGCGGGGGCTTCCGGCCGAGGAGACGGAGACGGAGGTGGTGGTGGGCGCGGGGCCGACTCCCGCAGCGCCGACCACCGCCCCCGCCTCCGTGCAGGAGACCCACTCGCCTACTGGGTGAAGCTCTCGCCTACCGGGTGAAGTTGAGGTACTTCCACGCCCCGTGCGTCGTCGAGTTCACGTTGTCGCCCGACGACGCGTTGATGTACGACGAACGCACCCGCGCCTTGATACCCGACTGGCCGGGACCCTCCAGGCGGACGGTGCAGGTGCCGTCCGCGTTCAGCTTGAAGTACTCGGGGCTGCCCCCGGACCGCCACGCGCCGTTCGCGTGCACCTGGAGCTGGAAGCGCTGCTTGCGGCCCTTGTAGTACGTCATCGACGTCTTGAAGACCGGGTCGGCGTTCTTGTGGAACCAGTAGTACTTCGTGGAGCCGATCTTGCCCGTCTTGTAGTGCTTGGAGACGGCCGTGGAGACCTTGACCTTGGCGTACGCCGTGGACGTGGCCTTCTTCGAGCCGTAACGCGCGTCGCCCGCGAAGACGGCGGTGACGGTCGTGTCGCGCTTCATGTCCACGGTGGCGGAGATGTTGCCGCTGGAGTTGACCTTCCCGGTCTTGACCAGCTTGTTGGGCTTGTCGCCGCCGTAGGGGTTGGCCCAGATCTCGACCGTGCGGTTCTTGTACGTCGAGCCGAGGTGCGCGGTGAAGGAGACGTCGGCGCCGTAGCCGTAGACCTTGCCGTTCTTGTTCAGGGTCAGCTTGGTCGCGGTCCGCGAGACGTCCACCGTGTCCGACGCGGATGCCGCGGCGTGCGTGGCGTCGCCCGCGTACGCGACCTTGTACTTCACCTTGCCGCCCGCGGGCGGCGTGTCGGTGAACGAGAAGGAGCCGTCCGCCTTGGTCTTCACCGCGGGCAGCTTCTTGCCGTCCGGGGACTCGACGTCCGTGCGCGTGACGGCCAGTTCGGTCCCGGCGGGCAGCCCTGCCGTGTCGGTGAGCTTGCCGGTGACGGTGAGGGACTTGGCGCGGGGCGCCTTCGTGGGGGCGTCCACCGTCAGGGTGGGCAGCGACTTGGCCGGGTCGTTCAGGACCCGCAGCGAGAAGGCGCCCTGGCCGTTGTCGGAGACCGCGAAGAGCCGGCTGCCGTCCGGCGCCCAGGCGAGCCCGCCCTCGGCCAGCGTGTCGCCGCCGCTGCTGCCGCTGGTGTTCGGGAACTCGTACTCCCGGACCTTGGACCACTTGCCCTGCTGGTAGATGTGCACGTCGGGCCCGTACCAGGAGAAGGTGCCCGCGGCCACGGTGCCGTCCGGGGCGATGTCCACGGCGGAGCCGTAGTCGCCCGAGTCGTAGCGGCCCAGCGGCGACAGGTCCTTCGTGGAGTACACCGGGTGGTAGTACGGGGAGCCGCTCGCCGTGACGATCTGGGTCCCGTCGGGGGAGACCGCGATGTCGTCGAAGAAGCCGCCCTCCACCGACTTGCTGACCTTCAACTCCGGCTTCGGGCCCGAGACGTCGTACACGGTCAGGGTGTCGTTGCTGGTCACCTTCTCGCCCGCGACCAGGATCCCCGAGTCGGGGTCGGAGCCGAGCTCGGGCGCGGCGTAGAAACTCGCCTCGCCGTCCTGGTCGAGCGCGACGACCGGCTCACCGCCGGAGAAGTCAAGCGAGCCGATGCCGCCCTCGGCGTCGGGCCCGTAGCCGAACCACAGCTTGCCGCTCGCCAGCGCGAGCGTGCGCGGCTTCTCGGCGCCGTCGAGCGCGTAGCTCGCGCTCTGCGTGTACGAGGACGTCTCCACGGAGACGATCCGGTTGAGCCCCGCCACGGCCGCGTACACCTGGCCGGAGTCGGGCGAGAGCACGAGGCCCTCGACGTCCGGCAGCCCGTCCAGGGTGGCCTTGACCGTGCCCGCGTAGTCCGTGACGACGATCTTGCCGCCCTTCGGGTCGGAGACGTAGACGCGCTGGTGCTCGCCGTCCACGAGAACGTCACCCGAGGACTTCACGTTCAGAAGCTTCGATGAGTCCGCCACCGCCTGGCCGGACGCCGTCGCGACCAGGGCCGCGGAACTGAAGAGGACCGCGAGCGCTGTCGCGGTCGAGATGGTGCGCGTACGCACGGTATGTGACCCCCCACATAAGAAGAACCCAGGTCAGAGACCCGGGACTTGATTCCCCTGCACAGCGAACTCACAGTAAGGCATTTCTGTGAAGGTTGTGCAGAGAGTTTCGTGGGTGAGCTTGGGTGAACTCCCGGAGTTCCGTGCGGAGTTTCGCGGGCGGTGATCCGGAACGCCGGGCCCTGCGCACGCGCGTGTGCGCCGTTGGTGCGCCCCTCTCAGTGGGCATGGAACGGACAACAGCTGGAACTGGCAACAGCTGGAACGGGCAACAGATGGAACGGGCAACAGGCAACAGGCAGTGCGCCTTCGCCGTAAGCCTGCGCAGTACGCCTTCGTAGTACGCCTTCGCAGTACGCCTTCGAGGAGGAGACCCATGGCTGAGTCCCCGATGACCGAACCCGTCCCCGAGCAGCCCGCCGATTCGTCGGGCCTGCCCGCGCTCGTACTGCTCGGCGCCTGCGGCTGCGGCTCGGGCTGCGGCTGCGGCTGCCAGTCGGGCGGACCGTGCCAGTGCGGCGGCTGCGGCTGAAGCTGAAGCCGAGGCACTCGGAGCAGAGCAAAGGGGTGTGCCCCGCACCGATCGTGCGGGGCACACCCCTTTGCGCGCGCGTCGGCCGGTGTAGGGCTCAGGCGCCTTCCACGGGCGTGCCCGTGGGCTGGATCTCGTCCGCGTGCTCGCCCGTGACCAGGTAGACGACCCTCTTCGCCACCGACACCGCATGGTCGGCGAAGCGCTCGTAGTAGCGGCCGAGGAGCGTCACGTCCACGGCCGTCTCGATGCCGTGCTTCCAGCGGTCGTCCATCAGGTGCTGGAAGAGCGTGCGGTGCAGCAGGTCCATCTCGTCGTCGTCCTGCTCGAGCTGGAGCGCCAGGTCGACGTCCTTCGTGATGATGACCTCCGCCGCCTTGGCCATGAGCCGCTGCGCGAGCTGCCCCATCTCCAGGATCGTCGCGTGCAGGTCGTGCGGCACGGCCGACGCCGGGAAGCGCAGGCGGGCCAGCTTCCCGACGTGCTGTGCGAGGTCGCCCGCGCGCTCCAGGTCGGCGCTCATCCGCAGCGAGGTGACGACGATGCGCAGGTCGGTGGCGACCGGCTGCTGCCGTGCCAGAAGGGCTATCGCGCGCGCCTCCAGCTCGTGCTGCAGATCGTCGACCTTCTGGTCAGCGGCGATCACGCTCTCGGCCAGCTTCAGATCGGCGTCGAGCATGGCCGTGGTGGCGCGCCCGATCGCGGACCCGACAAGGCGGGCCATCTCGACCAGGCCTTCGCCGATCGAGTCAAGTTCCTCGTGGTACGCGTCCCGCATGTGGATGTCCCTCTCTAGTACGACCCGGGGGCTGACCCCCACGCTCCCACGGTGCGCGTCGGACGCGTCCGTTTCCGACATCCCGAATGAACCGCCCCTGTCACCGAGGTGAACTGTGGGCGACGTCCGACGCGCACCCGGGAGTCGCCCCGGCGCGGACCGGGGTAACCCGTTCGGCCGAAGTGAACCAACACCGTCCCCTCGGTGAACTCTGGGCGACGAGTGTTCGAGGCGGCACCCGGATGGCTGGGGCTGGTGCTCATCCGGCGCATAACCTGGAGGCATGGACGTGAACGCGGCGGTCGCCGCAGCGGCAGCGATCGCCGGAGTGTGCACCGGTGTCATCGCCATGCTGGCGTTCCGCTGGAGCGAGCGCGACCTGAAACGCCCCACCCGGACCTCCCTGCACACAGACCCCGTACTGCCGCCGGGCGTCGACACGGTTCTCTCCGTGCTCCGCTCGTCCGCCGTCGTCCTCGACGAGGCGGACAGCGTGGTGAAGGCCAGCTCGGCGGCGTACGCCCTCGGCCTGGTCCGCGGCGGCAAGCTCGCCGTGGAGCCCATGCTCCAGATGGCGCGCGACACCCGCCGCGACGGCGAGATACGCCAGGTCGAGCTGGACCTGCCACGGCGCGGCACCGGCCGGGGCGAGGCCCTCGCCGTCTCCGCACGCGTGGCCCCTCTCGGCTCCCGCCTGGTGCTTCTCCTCGTGGAGGACCTCACAGAGGCCCGCCGCATCGAAGCCGTACGACGCGACTTCGTGGCGAACGTGAGCCATGAGCTCAAGACCCCGGTGGGTGCGCTCTCCCTGCTCTCCGAGGCCGTCATGGACGCGTCGGAGGACCCCGAGGCCGTGGAACGCTTCGCGGGCCGCATGCAGATCGAGGCGACCCGCCTGACCAGCCTCGTCCAGGAGCTCATCGACCTCTCCCGGGTCCAGAACGACGACCCCTTGGAGGACGCCGAACCCGTCCGTGTCGATGAGCTGGTGGCGGAAGCGATCGACCGCAGCCGTCACCAGGCCTCCCACAAGCAGATCACCATGGCCGCGGGCGGCACCGCCGACCTGCGGATATGGGGCAACCGCGGCCAGCTCGCCGCGGCACTCGGCAATCTCGTCGAGAACGCCGTCAACTACTCGCCCGCCCGCACCCGCGTCGGCATCGCCGCCCGCCGGGTCAACGCGCCGGGCGGAGACCTCATCGAGGTTGCCGTCACCGACCAGGGGATCGGCATCTCCGACAAGGACAAGGAGCGCATATTCGAGCGCTTCTACCGGGTGGACCCGGCCCGTTCCCGGGCCACCGGCGGCACCGGCCTCGGCCTCGCCATCGTCAAACACGTGGCCGCCTCGCACGGCGGGGAGGTCACCGTGTGGAGCTCCGAGGGACAGGGCTCCACCTTCACCCTGCGGCTGCCCGAAGCAGCCGCTGCCCGCGACCGCGGATCCGGTCACGGCGGAGACGGCAGCGCAGCCGACACCGCACGGCCCGACGAGACCACTGCGTACGAACCCATTCCTGCCCCGGAGGTCCTTCCGTGACCCGAGTGCTCGTCGTCGAGGACGAGGAATCCTTCAGCGACGCCCTGTCCTACATGCTCCGAAAAGAGGGTTTCGAGGTCGCCATCGCGGCCACCGGCCCGGACGGCCTCGACGAGTTCGAGCGCAACGGCGCCGACCTCGTCCTACTCGACCTGATGCTGCCGGGTCTGCCCGGCACGGAGGTCTGCCGCCAGCTGCGCAGCCACTCCAACGTCCCGGTGATCATGGTCACCGCCAAGGACAGCGAGATCGACAAGGTGGTCGGCCTCGAAATAGGAGCCGACGACTACGTCACCAAGCCTTTCTCGTCGCGCGAACTGGTGGCCCGCATCCGCGCGGTCCTGCGCCGCCGCGGCGAGCCCGAGGAGGTCGCCCCGCAGGCCCTGGAGGCGGGCCCGGTCCGCATGGACGTGGACCGTCACGTGGTCACCGTCTCCGGCTCCAAGGTCGACCTGCCCCTCAAGGAGTTCGACCTCCTGGAGATGCTCCTGCGCAACGCGGGCCGCGTCCTGACCCGCATGCAGCTGATCGACCGCGTCTGGGGCGCGGACTACGTGGGCGACACCAAGACCCTCGACGTCCACGTCAAGCGCCTGCGCGCCAAGATCGAGCCGGACCCGGGGGCGCCGCGCTACCTGGTGACGGTGCGGGGCCTGGGCTACAAGTTCGAGCCGTAGGCCGCACCCCGGTAGACGCACAGACGGGAGGGGGGGGGGGGGGGGGGGGGGGGGGGGGGGGGTCTTTCCCTTCTGTTTCTTTTGTCTGTTGTGTTCTGTTTGCTCTCTTCTTCTTTTTTTGCCCGCCTCTCCGCCCTCCCTTCTTTCTTCC
>NZ_JBVIHP010000027.1:121335-128272 GCF_055570235.1 Streptomyces sp. NPDC031274
GGGGAAATGGGGCGCGCCAGGGACCCGCACCGGGGAGAGGGGGGAGGAGGGGCGCCCCCCCCCCCCCCCCCCCCCCCCCCCCCCCTCCCGTCTGTCCGCGTGTAGCGGTCTGGCTGCGTGTCGCGTCAGTGCTGGGTGCCCGTACCCGCAGTCGTTCCCGCGTCCTGCGACCCGGCTTCGGACTGGTCCGTGCCCTTGTCCGTGCCCTTGTCCGAGGCGTTGCCCGACGGCTTGTTCGAGGAGTTGGCGGCGCCACCCTCGGTCGCGCCCTCGGTGGCACCCTCGGTCGCGCCGTCGTTGGGCTCACCGCTCGCCACTCCGGTCGGCTTCGAGTCCGGCGCCTCGGGGACCTCGGACGGGCCCCACTTCTTGAAGTAGCTCTCGGCCGGCACGACGAAGGTCTGCATCTTCACGTCGCCGGTCTTGCTGAAGACGAAGTTGACCGGCTGCGCGTTGCCGTCCTTGACGGCCTCGCGGCTGCTGGGCAGGACGGCGGAGGCGTTGTCCTTGCCGCCGATGACGACCGAGCCGCCGGCGGGGATGGTCAGCGGACCGCCGCGCTTGGAGACCTTGTCGTCCTTGGCCGGCGTGATCTTGGCCTTCTTGCCGGTACCGGTGACCGTGATCTCGTCCAGGGTCTGGTCGGTACGGCCGTTGTTGAAGACCGTGGCGGCGATCACCGCGGGACCCGTCGACTTCAGGTCGGGCTGGGTGATCACCATGGCGTTCTGGATCTTGATGTCGCCGACGGAGGTCGCGGCGTTGTCCGGCTTGATCTCGTGCGTCTGGGCGTTGTTACCGGCGCCGCACGCGGCGAGCGACGCGAGCGAGAACGCGATGGCGGTGGCGGCGATGGCGCCACGTCGAAGGCTGCGGCTCACGGCGGCGGCAACTCCTTGAACGAGGACGGGAGACGGACGGCCGTAAAGCCGTCCTAAGTATGTGTCAGCGGCCTTAGGTTACCGAGCCGTTCCCACGCCACCGCACCCGACCCGCCCCTACGGTCCTCGAGCCTCTCCCGGACCACTCGCGTCCCGCCGTGATCTTGCCCTGCTACCCGCCGTCTCCGGCCACACATGCCACTGCCGTCACTCTCACGCCATTGGCCTCTCGCTCACCATTCACATAAGCGCCGTCAAGGGTCATCGGAGCCCGTCCTGCGGATTTCCGGTAAGAAATGCATGGTGGTCCGGGGAAGTCCGGGGAATTGATCACTGGGGGCTCTTGATCAATTCCGGATTCACGTCGAAGGCGGAGTCGTACGTCTCTCCGATCGCCGAACGGAGTAGCGAAAGTTCACCTCCTGGAACCCGGCAAACCGGGACGTTCAGCCTCCTGGAGCGCTCTCGGAGGGCGTGTAACGGGCGCGTTTCTCCTTCCCCGGAGAGCCGCTCCCACCTGCGAATACCTCGCTCCGGAAGCCCTTCGCAGCACGTTCCTGTTGCAGTTGTCAAGCCCCGAGATGCGCCCTGACCTGCGAAAACGCCATTCAGAAGAGGCGGTTCTCGTGTTAGGATGGATAGCCACGGAAGGGGTACCTGTCACATGACGTTCAAGGTTGGCGACACCGTGGTCTATCCCCATCACGGGGCCGCGCTGATCGAGGCCATTGAGACTCGCCAGATCAAAGGCGTGGACAAGACCTACTTGGTGCTGAAGGTCGCTCAGGGCGACTTGACGGTACGTGTGCCTGCGGACAATGCGGAGTTCGTCGGCGTGCGTGATGTGGTCGGTCAGGACGGGCTCGACCGGGTCTTCGAGGTACTGCGCGCGCCGTACGCCGAAGAGCCGACGAACTGGTCCCGTCGCTACAAGGCAAATCTCGAGAAACTCGCTTCGGGCGATGTCATCAAGGTCGCGGAAGTCGTGCGTGACCTGTGGCGTCGTGAGCGTGAGCGCGGACTGTCCGCGGGTGAGAAGCGCATGCTCGCCAAGGCTCGCCAGATCCTGGTGAGCGAGCTCGCCCTCGCGGAGAACACGAACGAGGACAAGGCCGAGGCCCTGCTTGACGAGGTTCTCGCGTCCTGATCGCGTCCTGACATACGCGTACGCATATGTCGTGGCGCCACGAATGCCGCGGTGCCCGCTGACCCTCCATGGTGTCGCCGGGCGCTGCGGCATGTTCGTACCCAGACGCCACCTCTGAGACGTCACCCCTGAGGCGCAATCTCTGAGACGCAATCTCTGAATTCTGCCGTCGTGCTCGCGTCGTGCTCGGTGTTCCCTGGTGCCTTGTTCCCTGTGCCTCTGTTCCCGCTGTTGCTGTTCTGCGTGCGCGCCGGGCTCGGGCAGCTGTCGACCAGATGTCACGGAAGGGTCCGGTCAAGGGCTCGTGCCCGGCGTCGCTGTGGCCATACCCACCTCTCCCGAGCACACAAACCTGAACGGAAGCGATGTCTGAGGAATCCCGCACCGCGGTCGTGATCCCCGCCGCCGGACGCGGCGTACGGCTCGGCCCGGGCGCCCCCAAGGCGCTCCGCGCGCTGAACGGCACGCCCATGCTCATCCACGCCGTACGGGCCATGGCCGCATCCCGCGCCGTCTCGCTCGTCGTCGTCGTGGCCCCGCCGGAGGGCGCCGCCGAGGTCAAGTCCCTCCTCGCCGATCACGCGCTGCCCGAGCGCACCGACTTCCTGGTGGTCCCCGGCGGCGAAACCCGCCAGGAGTCCGTGAAGCTCGGCCTCGACGCCCTGCCGGACGGCATCGACATCGTCCTGGTGCACGACGCGGCCCGCCCGCTCGTGCCGGTCGACACCGTCGACGGCGTCATCGAGGCCGTACGCGAAGGCGCACCCGCCGTCGTCCCCGCGCTGCCGCTGACCGACACCGTCAAGCAGGTCGAGCCCGGCGACCCCAAGGAGCCGGGCGCGCCCGAGCCCGTGGTGGCCACGCCCGAGCGGGCCCGGCTGCGCGCCGTGCAGACCCCGCAGGGCTTCGAGCGCGACACCCTCGTCCGCGCCCACGCGACTGTCACCGACAACGTCACGGACGATGCCAGCATGGTCGAGCAGCTCGGCCTCCAGGTCGTCGTCGTGCCCGGCCACGAAGAGGCCTTCAAGGTGACGCGGCCCCTCGACCTCGTCCTCGCCGAGGCCGTACTCGCCCGCAGGAGGGCCAACGATGGCTTCTGAGAACCAGCCGGCCCGCATCCCGCTTCCGCAGGTCGGCATCGGCACCGACGTGCACGCCTTCGAGGAAGGGCGCGAGCTGTGGTGCGCCGGGCTCCTCTGGGAGGGCGAGAGCGCGGGCCTCGCCGGGCACTCGGACGGCGACGTCGCCGCGCACGCCGCCTGCGACGCCCTGTTCTCCGCGGCCGGCATCGGCGACCTCGGCGCGCACTTCGGCACCAGCAGGCCCGAGTGGTCCGGCGCCTCCGGCGTGACGCTGCTCGCCGAGGCGGCCAGGATCGTGCGTGCCGAGGGCTTCGAGATCGGCAACATCGCCGTCCAGGTCATCGGCGTACGGCCCAAGGTCGGCAAGCGGCGCGACGAGGCGCAGAAGACGCTGAGCGCCGCCGCGGGCGCCCCCGTCGCCGTGTCCGGCACGACGACGGACGGCCTCGGCCTCACCGGACGCGCCGAGGGCCTCGCCGCGATCGCCACGGCACTGGTCGTACGGGCGGACTGAACGACGTTACGGGCGGACTGAGCGCCGTACCGAAGGCGGGTGAAATGCCGCAGCGGCAGGGCGTGTTGGAGCAGTATCGGGGAACGCACCCCGGAGCAGCCCGACGCCGTCCACCGCCGTGCGGCAGACGCCGTCCGCCGACGTGCGGGCGACGACATCCGCCGACGTACGAGAGACGTCATCCACCGCCGTACGAGAGAAGAGAGGCACCCGCAATGGCCGCCGAACTGTCCGACAAGATCAAGGCCCTGCTCGACACCCCCGTCTTCGTCAACGTGGCCACCGTCCAGCCCGACGGCAGCCCCCAGGTCTCACCGGTCTGGGTGAAGCGTGACGGCGACGATCTGCTCTTCTCCACCACGCTCGGCCGCCGCAAGGAGAAGAACCTGCGCCGCGACCCGCGCGTGACGGTGCTCCTGCAGCCCTTCGACGCGCCCTACACGTACGCCGAGATCCGCGGCGAGGCGACGATCACCACCGAAGGCGGGCAGGACCTCATCGACGAGCTGGCACTGAAGTACACCGGCCTGAAGTACGCGGAGTTCAACCCGTCCTCCGCCGACGACGCCGCCCGCGTCGTCGTCCGCGTCACCCCGCGCAAGGTCGTCGGCCGTCTCTGAGGCCCTTCCGCGGCCTTCCCGGACCCCTCCCGCACCCCCGCATGTCACAGTTCCGTGCCCTGTTGACCCCAGAGGTCGCAGGGCACTGCCCTGCGACCACTACCCTGGAGTGGTGACGATTCGCCTGTACGACACCAGCGCCCGGCAGATCCGAGACTTCAGCCCCCTCATCGACGGCTGTGTCTCGATCTACCTGTGCGGCGCTACGGTGCAGGCGGCCCCGCACATCGGGCACATCCGCTCGGGCCTGAACTTCGACATCATGCGCCGCTGGTTCGCCCACCGCGGCTACGACGTCACCTTCATCCGCAACGTCACCGACATCGACGACAAGATCATCCGGAAGTCGGCCGAACAGGGCCGCCCGTGGTGGTCGATCGGGTACGAGAACGAGCGGGCCTTCAACGACGGCTACGACGTCCTCGGCTGCCTGCCGCCCACGTACGAACCGCGCGCCACCGGGCACATCACCGAGATGGTCGAGATGATGCGCGGCCTGATCGAGCGCGGCCACGCCTACGAGTCGGACGGCAACGTCTACTTCGACGTGAAGTCCTTCCCCGGCTACCTGGAGCTGTCCAACCAGGAGCTGGACAACCTGCTCCAGCCCTCCGGCGAGGGCGAGACCGGCAAGCGCGACCCGCGTGACTTCGCCATGTGGAAGACCGCCAAGGAGGGGGAGCCCAGCTGGGAGACCCCCTGGGGCCGCGGCCGTCCCGGCTGGCACCTGGAGTGCTCGGCGATGGCCCACAAGTACCTGGGCCGCGAGTTCGACATCCACGGCGGCGGCATCGACCTGATCTTCCCCCACCACGAGAACGAGATCGCCCAGGCCAAGGCCTTCGGCGACGCGTTCGCGCGGTACTGGGTGCACAACGGCTGGGTCACCATGAGCGGCGAGAAGATGTCCAAGTCGCTCGGCAACTCCGTCCTCGTGTCGGAGATGGTCAAGAAGTGGCGCCCGATCGTCCTGCGCTACTACCTGGGCACCCCGCACTACCGCTCGATGATCGAGTACAGCGAGGAGGCCCTGCGCGAGGCGGAGTCCGCGTTCGCGCGGATCGAGGGCTTCGTGCAGCGCGTCGTGGAGAAGGCCGGAGGCGTCGTCGAGCCCGCCGCCGAGGTGCCGCCCGCCTTCGCCGACGCGATGGACGACGACCTGGGCGTCCCGCAGGCGCTCGCCATCGTCCACACGACCGTACGGCAGGGCAATTCCGCCCTGGCCGCCGACGACAAGGAAGCCGCGGTGGAGCGGCTCGCCGAGGTGCGGGCCATGCTGGGCGTGCTCGGCCTCGACCCGCTCGACCCGCGGTGGGCAGGTGAGGGGGGCGACCGCGGCGAAGACCTCCACGGGGTCGTCGACACCCTCGTACGTCTCGTGCTCCAGCAGCGTGAGGCGGCGCGGGGCCGCAAGGACTGGGCCACGGCCGACACCATCCGCGACCAGCTCAACCAGTCCGGCCTCGTCATCGAGGACAGCCCGACCGGACCCCGGTGGACTCTCGGCCCGCGCTGAGCGTCTGACCTGGCGATGTGCCGCCCGGCGACCCGGGCGGCACACTTCATATACGTACGCAGTTCACGCAGTGCGCACTCACGCCGTACGAAGGCAGGCGCACGCATCACAGAGACAGGTAGGTCCATGGCCGCTAACAACCGCCGCATGTCCGGCAAGAAGGGCGCGCAGGTCGGCAGCGGTGGGAATCGGCGCCGCGGCCTTGAGGGCAAGGGCCCGACGCCGCCCGCCGAGGCGCGCAAGGGACACAAGAAGAACCGCATCGCCAGCGCCGCGGCCAAGAAGGCCACCGGTGGCCCCGGAGGCGGCGGCCGGCGTCCCGGTTCCGTGAAGGGCCGCGGCAAGGGCACGTCCGAGATGGTCGTCGGACGCAACTCCGTCGTCGAGGCGCTGCGCGAGGGCGTGCCCGCCTCGATGCTCTACGTCCAGCAGTTCATCGACAACGACGAGCGTGTGCGCGAGGCGCTGCAGCTCGCCGGTGAGCGCGGCGGCATCCACCTCATGGAGGCACCGCGCCCCGAGCTCGACCGCATGACCAACGGGCTCAACCACCAGGGCCTCGTGCTCCAGGTGCCGCCCTACGAGTACGCGCACCCCGAGGAGCTCGCCGCCGCCGCGTACGACAAGGGCGAGGACCCGCTGATCGTCGCGCTCGACGGCGTGACGGACCCGCGGAACCTGGGTGCCGTGGTGCGTTCGGCGTCCGCCTTCGGCGGGCACGGCGTCGTCGTCCCCGAGCGGCGTGCCGCCGGGATGACCGCCGGAGCCTGGAAGACGGCCGCCGGTGCCGCGGCCCGTACGCCCGTGGCGCGGGCCACGAACCTGACCCGCGTCCTGGAGTCCTACAAGAAGGCCGGGCTCGCGATCGTCGGTCTCGCGGCGGACGGCGACCACGAGGTCGGCGACCTCGCGGCGCTGTCCGGCCCCGTGGTCATCGTCATCGGCAGCGAGGGCAAGGGCCTCTCGCGCCTGGTCGGCGAGACCTGCGACTACCGCGTGCGGATCCCCATGCCGGGCGGCACGGAGTCCCTGAACGCCGGTGTGGCCGCGGGAGTCGTGCTCTACGAGGCGTCCCGCCGCCGGAGTTAGCCCTCAGGCCGGGGGGGGGGGGGGGGGGGGGGGACAAGGGGGGGGGCGACCCGCCCGGGGCCTGGCGAAGAGCCCGCCTCGGTTC
>NZ_JBVIHP010000027.1:128282-149188 GCF_055570235.1 Streptomyces sp. NPDC031274
CCTGTCCCTCCCCCCCCCTCCCCCCCCCCCCCCCCCCCCCCCCCCCCCCCCCCCCCCCCCCCCCCCCCTCCCCCCCCCCCCCCCCACCGCCCCCCCCCCCCCCCCCCCGGCGGGGACCTGGCGAAGATCTTGACGCGGTCCGGACATTTCCGCGCGGTCAAGGCAGTGTCCTAAACACACATCACTCGGTTAGATGAGTGTGGACACCAGAACGCCCCGCAATCCCACGGGGGGAAGCTCGTCAGGGTTCGACGAAGCTCCCGCGCTGAGCATGGTGAAAGTGCCGAGCGACCCGGCGCAGGTCATCGTGAACCACGCGAGCTTCCGCGTGCAGCTCCCCACCGCGCAGCGGACCCAATCCCCGCGTATCGCACGGCACTTGAGCAATGCCGCTGACACCAGGCACATGCCCGCTTCCGGCTCCGCGGTGCGGCGCCGCTCGCCCGTCGTCTGGAGCGGGAAGTCCGAGCCGGGCGACCCCGGAGCCACCGGGCTGCTGCAGGCGGTGCGCGGCACCGGCGTGCGCCATTCGGCCGAAGTGGGGGGCATCTCCCACGACGACGGAGGCGCCACGCAGGTCATCCCCCGCATCGACGACGACGATCTTGAGAGTACGCAGGCCACGCCTGCCGTCATCGGCCCCCGCCACCCCGAGTCCCATACCCGGCTCATCCCGCGCATGCCGGTGTCGGAGAGCGACCTCGACGAACAACGCCCCTACGGGGACGACGAGTTCGACGACGCGGACGACGAACGCGACGAGAACGGCCGCCAGGTCGTACGGCGGCACGGGGCCGACCCCGTGCGGCACGCCTATTACCCCGGCCGCCGCATGAACCTCGGCGTCGTGCTGCTTCCCATGCGCGTCTTCCTCGGGTTCATCTCCATCTACGCCGGCATGGGCAAGCTCTGCGACCCCGTGTACTTCGACGGCGGCGAACGCGGCTCCATGGTCAAGTGGCTCAACTCGCTGCACCCCTGGGCCCTCGCCGAGCCGCTGCGGGAGTTCGCCCTCTCGCACCCGGTGGGCGCGGGACTCTGCATCGCCTTCCTGCAGATCATCGTCGGCGTGCTCACGGTGCTCGGGCTCTGGCAGCGGGTCGCGGCCGGCATCGGCGTGCTCCTCTCCGCCGCGCTCCTCGTCACCGTCAGCTGGAAGACCGTCCCCGCGTACGACGCGCCGGACATCATCTATCTGGCCGCATGGTCGCCGCTCATCATCGCCGGCGCACCCGTCTACTCCGTCGACGGACGCCTCGCGGGCGAGGCCTGGCGGACGCTCGGGCCGCGCGTGGACATCTGGGAGCTGCGGCGCCGTGTGCTGCGGCGCGGCGGTCTCGTCGGCGGTCTCGTCGTCGGTCTCACGCTGCTCATCGGTTCGATGCTCGGCGGCGCCGTGCGGGACGCCGACCGCGTGACCGTGCCGGGCCCCGGAGAGGCCCCGCGCAACGAACTGCCGGGCTCACCGCTCCCGCAGGAACCCGGAAAGCAGCGGCACCGCCAGGGACAGTCGCAGAGCCCCACGACCGCCGGGTCCCAGGCTCCGACGCAGGGCAGTTCCGCGAGCCCCACGCAGGGCGCCGGAGGGGCGGCCACCCCGGGCGCGGCACCCGAGACGACCAACGCGGGCACCGGCCAGGGGCAGCAGCCGAGCCAGACGCAGGGCACCGGGCAGGCCCCGCCCCAGCAGTCGTCGCCCCAGCAGCCTCCGGCCTCGGCCACCGCGGGACCCACGTCCAGCGGCGGCGGCACCGGCGGCGCCGCGCCCGAGGGCGGCACGAGCGGCGGCGGCAGCGGCGGAGGCGGCGGCGGAAGCACGGGCGGCAACAGCCGACTCGTGGGAGGGCTGCTCGGCGGAGGCTGAGACCTGCTCGGCGGAGGCTGAGCAGGCCCGTGACCTACCCGTACGCCGATGGGCCCCGCACAGAGACTGTGCGGGGCCCATCGGCGTACGGGACGAGGAAACCCTCAGCCGGTCTGCGCCGCGAGCTCCTTGGCCGCTTCCGTCAGGTCCTTGGCCGTGTCGATCGCCCGCCAGTAGGCGCCCTGCGGCAGCGGGAAGCCCGCGAGGCTCTTCTCACGGGCCAGGCGCGGGAACGTGGTGCGCTCGTGGTCACCGCGGTCCGGGAGCAGCGCCGCGAAGGCGGAGGAGAAGACGTACACGCCCGCGTTGATCAGGTACGGGGACGGCGGGGACTCGATGAAGTCCGTGATGTGGCCGAACGCGTCCGTCTCGACGGCGCCCCACGGGATGCGGGGGCGGGCCAGGGCGAGGGTCGCGGTGGCGTCGCGCTCGGCGTGGAAGGCCGCCATGTCGCGCAGCGAGAAGCGGGTCCAGATGTCGCCGTTCGTCGCGTACCAGGGGCGGTCCGCGTGCGGGAGGTGGCGGGCGGCGTACTTGAGGCCGCCGCCGCGGCCCAGCGGCTCGTTCTCGACCACCGTGGTGACGTTCAGGGGGAGATCGGCCGACTCCAGCCACTCCTGGAGCACTTCGGCGAGATGACCGCAGGAGACGACCGCGTCCGTCACGCCCTCGGCCGCCAGCCAGGAAAGCTGATGGCCGATGATCGGGGTCCCTGTGCCAGGGATCTCGACCATCGGCTTGGGCCGGTCGTCGGTGTACGGACGGAGGCGGGAGCCCTGGCCGCCGGCCAGGACGACGGCCTGCGTGGGCTGGTGAGCGTGTGGGTCGCCGGTCATGCCGGTAACCCTACGTGCCCGCCCGATCAGCCGTTCTGATGGGCGGCGACGCCCGTCGCGAAGGACGTGTCGCAGACCGGGCGCGCATACGACTGCGCACGGCTCGGACCGTACTTCTGCGCGGCCGCCCGGCCGAGGGCACGGGCGATGGAGACACAGTGCCTGGCGAGCGACGGATGGCGGTTCACCTCCTGCTGGAGATGGGTGAGCGCCACACCCGGGTTCCTCTCCTGGAGTTCCAGGAGGAGCCGGTCGCGCAGGAGATCCTGCGGGGCGCGGGACTTGGCCGGTACGGAAAGATCGTCGGAGGATGCGGTGAGCATCGAATCCGAGTTGTTCCCGGACCAGTTGACGCTGGTGACCGCGAGGGTCCCGGAGAGCACCAGCATCACGGGCAGGACGAGGGCGAGCGTGCGGCCGATGCGACGGGCGGGGCCTCGATGGGCTCGGCGCGGCTTCTGGGTGTAGTTGGCGGAGTGCGTCACGCGAGTGAGCGTAGCGGTCGGTGATGATTTGGCGACATTTAGTCACTCGGTCGAGCGACGGAGAATGAGGTTTTTCTGGAGCGGTGTTGACGGGGGCGGAGCGAAATGACCGGTCTGCCGGGGTATTTGTCGACAACGTTGACGCACGGGTAAGGGCCCCGCACCGAGGTGCGGGGCCCTACAAGTGCTGGTGAGCCGTTTAGCTGGTCGGCTGGCCGACCAGCTCTCCGACCAGCTCGGCCGGTCAGCTCCTCAATCAGCTCGTCAGTCGGTGAGACGCTCGCCCGTCGACGTCGAGAACACGTGGATCTCGCCCGGGCGCGGCACGACGTGCAGCTGCGTGCCCTTCTCCGGGACCTTGCGGCCGTTCACGCGGACCACGAGGTCCTTGTGCTCGCCGCCGACCTCCGCGGAGCCGTAGACGTAACCGTCGGCACCGAGCTCCTCGACGACGTTCACGGAGACGGCGAGGCCCGCCGGGGCGTCCTCGGTCTCCTTGGAGAGGGACTTCGCGGTGGAGCCGTCCTGCTCGACGATGTCGAAGTGCTCCGGACGGACGCCGACGGTGACCGTGCGGTCGCCCTTGTCGGCGGCGGCGGAGAGTGCCGCGCGGTTGACCGGCACGACGGAGTTGCCGAACTTCACGCCGCCGTCGGTGATCGGGACCTCGACGAGGTTCATGGCGGGGGAGCCGATGAAGCCCGCGACGAAGAGGTTGGCCGGGCGGTCGTACATGTTGCGCGGCGAGTCGACCTGCTGGAGCAGACCGTCCTTCAGGACGGCCACGCGGTCGCCCATCGTCATGGCCTCGACCTGGTCGTGGGTGACGTAGACGGTGGTGATGCCCAGGCGCCGCTGGAGGCTGGCGATCTGCGTACGCGTCGAGACACGCAGCTTGGCGTCGAGGTTCGACAGCGGCTCGTCCATGAGGAAGACCTGGGGCTCACGCACGATGGCGCGTCCCATGGCGACACGCTGGCGCTGACCACCGGAGAGGGCCTTGGGCTTGCGGGCCAGGTAGTCGGTGAGGTCGAGGATCTTCGCCGCGTCCTCGACCTTCTGGCGGATCTCGGCCTTGTTGACGCCGGCGATCTTCAGGGCGAAGCCCATGTTGTCGGCGACGGTCATGTGCGGGTAGAGCGCGTAGTTCTGGAACACCATGGCGATGTCCCGGTCCTTGGGCGGCAGGTGCGTGACGTCGCGGTCACCGATGCGGATGGCGCCGGCGTTCACGTCCTCCAGGCCCGCGAGCATGCGCAGGGAGGTGGACTTTCCGCAGCCGGAGGGACCGACGAGGACGAGGAACTCGCCGTCCGCGACATCGAGCTCGAGCTGATCGACGGCGGGCTTGTCGCCACCCGGGTAGATGCGGGTCGCCTTGTCGAACGAAACAGTGGCCATGGTGAGGGCCCCCTTCACCGGCAGGAACGTGCCGGACGATCCGTTGTAAAGAGAGGAGTGGTGTAGTCCACCTGGGTGAACTGCTCGTGACCGTACCCCGGAGGTCATACGTCTGTCAGTAGCCGGGAGGCTGTGACCTTCGAGGAAGTTTTCGACGGGGCATCGGCGGTGTTGGTTACACTGCTCGGGCACGTCAGTGCAGCGCATGCCTCGCGGCGCGTGCCTCCTTAGCTCAGATGGCCAGAGCAACGCACTTGTAATGCGTAGGTCGTCGGTTCGAATCCGACAGGGGGCTCCAGCAGGCGAAGGCCCAGGACGCCGATGAGGTGTCCTGGGCCTTCGTGGTTTTCGTGGGTGTGGTGCTCCTGGCGGCTAGGAGGCGATGGCTCCCGTCGCCTTGCTCGTCGCCGTTCCGTTGCTGTGGCCGGTGCGGTGGGCCGTCAGCTTGACTGTGATCTTCTTGCCTCGCTGGGTGGACTTCAGGGGCAGTGAGGTCTTGGTCGCCCCGGTGATCTTCGTGCCGTTCGCGTACCACTGGTAGGAGTACGAGCCCGGGGCGGGCGACCAGGTGCCCTTCGTGGCCTTGAGGGTCTTGCCGACCTTGGCGGTGCCGCTGATCGTCGGCTTCGCTGACGCCTTGGGCGCGGCGCCCTTGGCTACCGTGACCGTCGGCGATGTCGCGGTGGCGTCATCGTGACCCGCCTTGTGGGCGGTGACCGTGACGGACAGCTTCTTGTTCAGGTGCGCTGCCGGGATCTTGTACGTCGAGGCCGTGGCGTCGGCGATCGCCTCGCCGTTCGCCTTCCACTGGTAGGTGTACGACGAGGGGGTGGCCGTCCAACTGCCGGGGTCAGCAGTGAGCTTGGAGCCGACGGTGGCTGTTCCCGTCACCTTGGGGGCGGTGGTGTTGCGCGGCGTCGGGTCCGTCACGGTGAAGGTGCCCTGCGCGTACTCCCAGCCGCCTGCGAGCACGCTGACGTTCCAGGTGCCCGCGGGGACGTCCCTCAGGTCGAGCGTCGCCTTCAGCGTGCGGTTGTCCGCGGAGATCGACTTCGTCTTCGCGGTGAGGGTCTTGCCCGACTGCGTAAGCCGGACCGTCGCGTCGGGGTTGATGGCGGTGCCCGTCACGGTGAGTGTGGGCTCGGTGCCGCCGGGGGCCTTGGTCGGGGTGACGCCGGTGACGGTGACCTTCTCGCCGCCGCAGCGGGCGGACGAGCACTTGAGCGTGGCGCGGTAGGAGGTGGTGCCGGCCTTCTCCGGGAGGCCGAGTACCAGGACGGAAGGCCTGGTCGGGTTCGACTGCGATTCGTTCACCCCGCAGACGTAGCCGTCCAGGATGGTCAGGGTGCAGCCGTTGGTCCACACGTTGTTGTAGAGCGCGGGAACCGCCGTGGTCTCGGCCCCGGTCGTGTCGGTGATCTCGGCGTCGAAGTGGTCGCCGTCCACAGTGGGCAGGACCGCGCATACCGCGGTGCGGGACTCGTCGAGGGTGCCGGTGATCGGTCCGTATCCGTAGGCGATCGAGGGGACCTTGGTGCACTCGGCGGCCGGGCCTTCGGCCGTGGCGACCCGCAGGGCGTCGAGGCGGTACTCGGGCGCCGCCTTGAGGTGGGTCGGCACCTGGACGAGGACTTGGTGGGTGGTGCTTCCGGTGGCCGCGCAGGCGCGGTTCCGCGAGGTGCAGTCGGTCTTGCCGTCGTCACCCAGGACGGTGATGTTGGCGGTGCCGAGGGCGTCCCGCACGTCGAGGTGCAGGACATCGTCGGCGGAGGCGGTGGTGACCTGGTGGCAGCGCAGGGAGCCGGGAGCGCCGTACGTCCCCTTCACGGAGGGCCCGCCGACCTTGGAGGCCGCCGTCTTCGCGCAGCCCGCCGAAGACGCCGTCGATGTCACGTCGCGCCGGGTCAGGGCGTAGTCGGCCGTCTGGTCGCTGCCGGTGACCAGGACGGTGTGGGCCTTGCCCGGGGTCAGCGCGCAGAGCGTCCAGCCGTTGGTGGTGGCGTAACGGTCGCAGACGCGCTTGCCGGTGGAGTCGAGCACGGAGAACTTGGCGGGGACGTCACCGGTCGTGGCGGTGAGCTGTAGTACCTCGGCCGAGGTGTGGGCGTCCGCCGGGATGGTCAGGCAGCGCGAGAAGACGCCGTCCCCGGTGGAGAAGGCGGCCTTGGCTCCGTCGGCGGCGAAGCTGCCCGCGGGCAGGACGGGGCAGTCGTTCGCCGCGTCCGTGCGGTGGACGGCGACCGTGTACGGGCCGGTGCGGGGGCTGCCGTCGGCGTGGACGAGGGCGCGGTAGGGCGCGGTGCCCGTGAGTGCGCAGTCGCCCGCGGTGAGCTTCTCCGCGTCGCACTGCTCGGTGCCTTCGCTGTCGAGGACCTCCACGTCGGCGTCGACGCCGGAGCTGCTCAGCGGGGTGAGTGCCGCGATCCGGGAGTCCTTGGGCGCGGGCAGGTTCAGGCAGTCGTACTGTCCGGCTGTGCTGAACTCGCCCTTGTGGGCGCCCATTTCGCTCTTCGCGCAGCCGTTGCCGGAGGCCCGGTCGAGGACGATCAGGCCGCGCGCGGTGTCGTGGAAGGGGTACGAGCCGTCGAGGTAGGCGGTGTAGGTGCCCGCGGAGGGCAGTCGGCAGGGCTGCTCGGTGTTGCGGCAGACGGTCTTGCCGGAGTGGTCGTGTACGCGGACCGGCCCGGTGTCACCGTCCTTGTCGACGGAGTCGAGCCGGTACTCGCCCGCCTTCTCGGCGGTGACCGTGAAGCAGGGTGTCGTGGTCAAGTCCTTTGCCGTCAGGGGCCCGTAGGGGCTGATCGGGGCGGACGGGCAGCCCTGAGGGGCGTTCAGGCGGCGTGCCGTGACCCCGTACTCGGCGGGGAAGCCCTTCTCCGCGTAGGTGACGCGGGAGAGGGCGCGGTAGGGGCCCTTGCCGGGCAGGACGCAGCTGTCCTCGCCGTCCTCGGGGAAGTGGGGGCAGATCCGGGCGCCGGTGGCATCGGTGATCCAGGCGATGGACTCGCCGTAGGCCTTGGTGCCGCGGGTGAGCCGGATGCGGTCACCGGGCTCGGCGTCGAAGGGCTGGCAGCCGATCTCGGCGGGGCTGGTGGATGTGCGCGTCGGAGTCGGCTGGTCCCAGGCGGTGGAGGTCTTCGGGGCGCAGCCGCGGGTGCTGCCGAGCGGTACGACGGTGACCGCGACGTCGGCGTCCTCCCAGCCGTCGTTGACGACCTTCAGGGTGTAGGTGCTCGTCCCGGAGAGGTCGCACCAGCCGTTGTCGCGGTACTCGGTGTCGTAGCAGTCGAGCCGGGTGTCGCCGCTGTAGACCTCGGTGTGCGCTTCGTTGCTGGAGTCGTCGAACGAGACCAGGTGGAGACCGGCGTCGGTGGTGGTGAAGGTGTAACAGGTCGTCGCGTCGGGTGCGACGGTGGCCTTGCCGAGCGCGGTGCCCGGATCGCCGAACGGGGCGAGGGCGAGCGGTGTGCACTCGGGTTCGGCGGCGTGGGCGGCCGTGGCCGGCAGTGCGGACGGAACGAGCAGGGACAGGAGCGCGGTCAGGACGAGGAAGAGCGCGGCGGAAGCCGTGGATCTCACAGATCTCACAGATCTCACAGATCTCACAGATCTCACAGGTGTCGCAGGTCTTGCAGGTCTTGCAGAAGGACGTGGTTCAGGCATCGAGCCCCCCCAGGCTGAGTGAATGATCGGGTGATCGTGACACAGGGGTGTGACAACCCGTGCTGGAGGGGCTACTGAGGTCAGTTGCGGCCCGCCACCTTGTCCGCCCATCGGGCCAAGCGGGACGAAGTCGCCGTGTGGGTGGCCAGTTCGCGGCGGTCGGCCGTGTTGTACGTCGCGTACATGCCGTGGACGCCCAGCCAGCGCAGGGGTTCCGGTTCCCACTTGCGGACCTTGTGGTTGACCCAGGGGAGCGTGGTGAGGTCCGTGGGGCCTGCCTGGCCCGAGTCCTGTTGGACCAGGTCGCGCAGGGTGCGGGCCGCCAGGTTGGCGGTGGCTACGCCGGAGCCGACGTAGCCGCCCGCCCAGCCCAGGCCCGTCGCGCGGTCCAGGGTGACCGTGGCACACCAGTCGCGGGGGACGCCGAGGACGCCGGACCAGGCGTGGGCGATCCGCACTCCGGCCAGTTGGGGGAAGAAGCGGGTCAGGATCTCGCGCAGGGCTTCGATCGTCGGCGGTTGGGTGCGGCCGTCGTTGTCCGTTCTGGAGGCGAAGCGGTACGGGACGCCTCTGCCGCCCAGTGCGATGCGGCCGTCCGCTGTGCGCTGGGCGTACATGTACGCGTGCGCCATGTCGCCCAGCGTCTCGCGGCCCTCCCAGCCTATTGATTCCCATTGGGCGGGCGTCAGGGGTTCTGTCGCGATCATTGAGGAGTTCATCGGGAGCCAGGTGCGGCGCTGGCCCTTGAGGGACGCCGTGAAGCCCTCCGTGCAGCGCAGGATGTACGGCGCGCGGACCGTTCCGTACGGGGTGATCGCGTGTTTCGGCTTGATCTCCGTGACCGGGGTCGATTCGTGGATCGTCACGCCGAGGGACTCGACCGCCGCTGCCAGACCCTTGACCAGTTTCACCGGGTGCAGGCGTGCGCCGTGCGGGGTCCAGGTGGAGCCGACGGCGCCCGAGACGCGGATCCGGTCGGCCGTCTCGCGGGCGCCCAGCAGGGTGCGGTCCTTCTCGCCGTAGGCGAGTTCCGTGGCGTGGAATTCTTTCAGGCGCGTCAACTGGGCGGGTGTGTAGGCCACTTCGAGTACGCCGCCGTGGTGGATGTCCGCGTCGATGGACTCCTCGGTGGCCGTGCGGATCACTTCCGCCACCGTGTCGTTCATCGCCTCCTGGAGGCGGATCGCCGCGTCCTTGCCGTGCAGGCGGGCGTAGCGGTCGCGGCCCGCGATGCCGTTGTAGAGCCAGCCGCCGTTGCGGCCCGAGGCTCCGTAGCCGCAGAACTTCTGTTCCAGGACGGTGATGCGGAGGAAGGGGGCGGCCTTCTTCAGGTAGTACGCGGTCCACAGGCCCGTGTAGCCGCCGCCGACTATGCAGACGTCGGCACTCTCGTCGCCCGGCAGGGGTTCGCGGGGGGCCGGGGTGCCGTGGTCCGCGTACCAGAACGAGATGCCGCCGTTGATCGTGCTGCTCATGGGCCGGACGTTACTGCGCTGGTGGGGGCTTTGGGGAGGGCCGTGGCGTGCGGTTTCGGGGCGGGGGGTCCGATACGTTGATCCGGTGCGTGGCGAAGTGTCATGTGCCTTGATCCTGGAGGACTGTTCAGATGGCCGTACGCAAGGCCGGGCGCATCGTCGCCGCGGTGGCCGCCACCGCATTTCTCGCCGGGGGCGCAGCCGCCTGTGGGCCCGATGACCTCACGGGCGGGGGCGACGACAAGGCGTCGGCCTCCGCGTCCGGGTCCGCGTCCGCCGGTGGTCCCGAGGCGAAGGAGCCGCCGGCCGGTACCGACGCGCTCGCGAAGACGCCCGCCACCGTGAAGGGTGGCGTGATCACGGTGGGCGACCCGAAGGCCGGGCACACGGTCAAGCTGTACGAGGACGCGCGCTGCCCGATCTGCCGGAAGTTCGAGGAGTCCGGTGCGCAGGCCCTGGTGAAGCCGGTGGCCGAGGGCAAGGTGAAGGTCGAGTACACGCTCGCCTCGTTCCTCGACAACAACCTCGGCGGCAGTGGCTCGGTCAACGCGGCGAACGCGCTGCGGGCGTCGGTCGACGCGGGCAAGTTCCCGCAGTTCCACGCCGCGGTCTTCGCCAACCAGGCCGCGGAGGAGACCGAGGACGCGTACACGCCCGACTTCCTGTTGAAGATCGCCGAGAAGGTGGACGGGCTGCGGGGCGCCGAGTTCGACAAGGCCGTGCGGAAGGGGACGTACAAGAAGTGGGTCGGTGTGGCCATGAAGGCTTTCACCGATGACGGGATGCAGGGCACGCCGACCGTCCTGATCGACGGCAACAAGGTGCACAGCGACGCGCTGTTCGACCAGGACGCGTTCGCCAAGGAGCTCAAGGGTTCCGGGATTTCTTGATCCTCCGTAGTTCCCGTTCTCGTTCTCGTTCGCGTTCCCGTCTCCTCGGGGGCGGGCGTACGGCGCTCCGGGTCAGTGGGAAGCAGGCCAGGCCGATCAGGACCGCCGTGAAGTGGCCCAGGTCGGTGAAGGTCCTTCCGGTGATCAGCGGGGTGCCGTACGCGGCGAGGACGATCAGGAGGTACGCGTATCTCCAGGGCGAGGGGATCCAGTAGGTGAGGGCCGCGACCACGCCCGCGAGCGCGTAACTCACCCCCACGTCCAGGGTTTTGGCGGAGGACGTGGGTGCGGCGCCGTGGTGGATCGCGAGCGCGAGGACGCCTTCGCTGATGAGGGTGGCCATGACGTGTGAGCTCGCGGCCACCGCGAGCCAGCGCGCCGTGCCGAGCCAGCGTTCGGCGGTGGCGTGGAAGACGGTGTAGAGCACGACGTACGGAAGCCAGCCGCCGCCGTCGATCCAGAACGCGCTGGAGACCAGGACGCGGACGGGGTTCTGCGACAGTTCGTGGATGTTCGTGGAGCGCTGGCGCAGGAAGTCGTTCTCGAACTCCGGTGACATGTGGTGCATCGCGACCGTGGTGACGAAGAGGGTCGTGAGCCAGATGTACGTTCCGGGGGCGCTGCGGAGGTAGGCGAGGACGGCCTGCCTCGCGGTTCTCGTAGTTCGCGCACTCCTCGTACTCTTCGCAGCCCTCGCGGTCCTCGTAGTTCTCGTGGTCCTCGCAGTTCTCCTGGCTCTCGTGGCCCGAATAATCCCCATGCGGCGATTCACCCACGCCGGTAGCGTCGCGGGCGTGATCGACATTCGCATTCCGGACGGGCTGATCGAGTCGCAGTACGCGTACGCGGGTGAGCCGGGCCGTGCCTTCATCGCGGCGCTGCCCGCGCGGGTCGCCGAGTTCGTCGAGCGGTGGGAGCTGACGGTCGACGGGCCCTCGATGCACGGGATGGCCGCGCTCGTCCTGCCCGTGGTGCGGCGGGACGGCACTCCCGCCGCGGTGAAGTTCCAGCTCCTCGACGAGGAGACCGAGGGGGAGCCGGTCGGGCTTCGGGTGTGGGACGGCGACGGGGCCGTGCGGTTGCTGGACCACGACGGCGGTACTGGCACGATGCTGCTCGAACGGCTGGACTCCGGGCGGATGTTGTCGACGATGACGGATACGCGCAAGGCCGTGCTCGTCATCGCCGAGCTGCTCGCGCGGCTCACCTCGGTGCCCGCGCCGGAGGGGATGCGGCGGCTCGGGGACATCGCGGGGGAGATGGTCGACGATCTGCCGGGGGCGCTGAGGGCGATCCCCGATCCGGTGGAGCGGGCGGTCGTGGAGCGGTGCGGGGGCGCGGTGCGCGAGGTCATGGGTGAGCCCGGTGACCGGCTGCTGCACTGGGACCTGCACTTCGAGAACGTCCTTGCCGCCGAGCGCGAGCCGTGGCTCGCCATCGACCCGAAGCCGCTGGCCGGGGACCCCGGGTTCGACCTCTGGCCCGCGCTCAACAACCGTTTCGACGTGGACGACGTGCTGTGGCGGTTCGACGCGATGAGTGAGGTCCTCGGGCTCGACCGGGAGCGGGCGAAGGCCTGGACGCTGGGGCGGGTGCTGCAGAACGCGTTGTGGGAGATCGAGGACGGGCGGTCGCTCGACGAGGAGGACCTGGAGGTCGCGCGGTTGCTGCTGGGACGCTGACGGCCTGCCTTGCCTCCTGCTTGCCTTGCCTCCTGCCTGCCCTGCCTCCCGCTTGCCCTGCTTCCCGCCTGCCCCTCCCGCCTGTCCTGCCCGCCCTCGTCTGGATCCGCCCCGGCACCCGCCTGGTCTCCCTCCGCACCGGCGTGTTCACGCCGCGCCGCCCGCGAGGCCCAGGATGCGGCGTGCCATGCACGAGTCGACGGTGTCCTTCCGCAACAGCCAGGCGGTCCTGCGCTGCGAGACGTTCCGGTAGAGAACGCGGGCAGCGGTGCCGTCCGGTCGCGCAATGCGACGGAAATGGTGCGGCAACCCAGGAGGGACTTCGCGAAATGAAGTCTCTCCGATTTCTGTCATGGCCGCGCTGACCGGATATTGCGGTAGCGGAAACCGGAAGCGGCACCGGTAAATGCACTGTCCTTCCGGTGAGTTCCCCGGCATGGCGTCCGGCCCGTCTCGAAAGCGGGCATGAGCGCGTCATGTGAAAGTCGTCGGAAATGGCCAATGCTCGAAACCGACTTGAAGTGTTCATGAATCACCCGAAAGAATCTCGATCGTATTCAGTGCGCAAACCGGCGACCGGCCGATCGAACACTGATCGACCGAATTCCGGGCGATCGAACGCCGATCGAACGCTGGTCGACCGAACATCGATCGACCGGACACCGACCGGCAGCGCACAGTCCGGGGGGACTTACAACGGGGGAACATGCATGGTCATCAGCCGTGACCCGCTTCATCCGCGTTGCTCCTCGCGCTCGCGACACATCCAACCCACACTCAATTCGCGCTCGTTCCGGAATTCCAGAAAAAGCGTGAAACACGAGTAACAGTACGAGGAGTTCATGTGCCGAACGGCACCGAACGCGTTCTCGCGGAAGTCCTGGCGGGTGTCACCCGTGTGGACCATGTTCCACCCGACAGTCACTTCTTCGACGATCTGTGCGCCAACTCTCTTGTCATGGCCCATTTCTGTGCCCGGGTACGCAAACACGCGGACCTGCCGGCGGTTTCGATGAGGGACGTCTACGGCCATCCGACGATCCGCAGACTGGCCGCCGCCCTCGACGAGGCGCCGGTCGTGAAGGTGGCCGAGCCCGAGCCGCTTCCGCCACCCGGCAGTACACCCCGCTATCTCGTGTGCGGGGCACTGCAACTGCTCGCCTTCGCCCTGTACTGCGTGTCGGCCGGGATGATCACTGCCCGGGGCTTCGCGTGGGTCTCCGCGGGCGCCGGCTTCGTCGACGTCTACGCGCGCTCGGCACTGTTCGGCGCAGCGGTGTTCCTCGGCGCGTGCATCGTGCCCGTGGCGGCGAAGTGGCTGCTCGTCGGCCGCTGGCGGGAGACCGAGTTCCCGGTGTGGAGCCTCGCCTACGTCCGCTTCTGGCTGGTGAAGTCGCTGCTGCACGCGAACCCGATGGCACTGTTCGTCGGCAACCCGGTCTACGTGCTGTACCTGCGGGTGCTCGGGGCGCGGATCGGGCCGGGAGTCACGATCCTCTCCCACTCCGTCCCGGTCTGCACCGACCTGTTGACGATCGGCGGGGGCACCGTGATCCGCAAGGAGGCCCACTTCCTCGGCTACCGGGCCCACGCGGGCGTCATCCGCACAGGTCCCGTCACCCTCGGCCGGGACGTCTTCGTCGGCGAGAAGACGGTCCTGGACATCGGTACGTCGATGGGGGACGGCGCCCAGCTGGGCCACGCGTCGGCGCTGTACGACGGCGCCGCGGTGCCCGCCGGACAGCACTGGCACGGCTCACCCGCCGAACGCACCGGCGTCGACTACGTCCGGGTACCGGCAGCCGCCTGCTCCACCCCGCGCCGGGCCCTGTTCGCGGTGGGCGGGCTGCTCCAGGCGATCCTCGTGGTCGTGCCGCTCGCGATCGGCGGGACCCAGCTGCTGCTCACCGAGGCGCCCGCGCTCGACGTGCTGTTCGAACCCGACACCCACGACCTCACCTCGGCCGCGTTCTACGTCGAGGCGGTCGGCCTGTCGATCGTCGGCTTCCTGGCGTTCCTGCTCATCGGCCTCGCCGCCGTGTCCGTGCTGCCACGCGCGCTGCGGCCGATCCTGCGCCCGGACCGCACCTATCCGCTGTACGGCCTGCACTACTCGGTGCAGCGCACGATCGCCCGGATGACCAACATCAAGTTCTTCAAGTGGCTGTGTGGCGACAGTTCGTACATCGTCCCCTACCTGCGGGCCATCGGATACGACCTCTCGCAGGTGGAGCAGACCGGATCCAACTTCGGCACCGAGGTGCAGCACGAGTCGCCGTACCTGGCCAAGGTCGGCAGCGGCACGATGGTCGCCGACGGCCTTTCGATCATGAACGCGGACTTCTCCGCGACCTCGTTCCGCGTCGCGCGCGCGTCGATCGGGCCGCACAACTTCCTGGGCAACCACATCGCCTACCCGGTGGGTGGCCGCACCGGCGAGAACTGCCTGCTCGCGACGAAGGTGATGATCCCGCTGGACGGACCGGTCCGCGAGGGAGTGGGGCTGCTCGGCTCGCCGCCCTTCGAGATCCCGCGCACCGTGGAGCGCGACACCCGCTTCGACCATCTGCGCGAAGGCGCCGAGCTGCACCGCAGGCTGGCCGCGAAGAACCGCTACAACCTGCGCTCGATGGCGCTGCACCTGTTCCTGCGGTGGCTGCACTGGGTCGCCCTCACGGTGATCGGTTTCGCCGCCTTCGACCTGTACGACGTGGCGGGCGGGCTGCTGATCGGCGCCTTCATGGTCCTGGGCCTGGCGTTCAGCACCGGCTACTACATCCTGATCGAGCGGCTGATCTGCCGCTTCCGGCCGCTCGTTCCGCAGCTGTGCTCGATCTACGACCCGTACTTCCGGTGGCACGAGCGGCTGTGGAAGGTGTCCGACAACCACCTCGTGGTGTTCAACGGGACACCGTTCAAGAACGTGGTGTGGCGGCTGCTCGGCGTACGGCTCGGCCGCCGGGTGTTCGACGACGGCGTCTCCATCACCGAGCGCACCCTGGTGACGATCGGCGACGACGCCACCCTCGCCGCGCACACCAAGGTGCAGGCCCACTCGCAGGAGGACGGCACCTTCAAGTCCGACCGCATCGCCATCGGCGCGGGCTGCACCCTCGGCACCGGAGCGCTGGTGCACTACGGCGTGACGCTGGGCGACGGCTCGGTACTCGCCCCCGACTCCTTCCTGATGAAGGGCGAACAGGTGCCCCCACGGGCGCGGTGGGGCGGCAATCCGGCGGCGGGGAGGTAGGGCCATGACAACGATCCCGCAGTGGACGCGCACCCCGAGTCCGGGTGCGGCGGAGTACGAAGTACCGCTTCCCGAGGGCCTGTTGGCTTCGGCGTCCGCCCTGACGGCCGCGCACGAGCGCGTGCTGGCCGAGCTGTCCGCCGAGCGCGACGACACCGTGCTCGCGGTGAGCGTCACGGACCGCGTTCTGCGGCTGCGCTACCGCAAGGACGTCCTCGACCGCGAGGCCGCGGGCCGCATCGCCGGTTACCACCTCGCCGCGCTCGCCGAACCCGGCCGCCGTAGCCTGCTGTCCGATGCCGAACTCCGGTTTCAGGTAGCGGAGTTGGCGGGTCCGCACCGCACGCTGCCCGACCGGCGCGTGCACGAGCTGTTCGAGGAGCGGGTGGCCGCGCACCCGGACGCGGTGGCCGTCGTCGCGCGGGACGGGCAGTGGACGTACGGGGAGCTCAACTCCCGTGCCAACCGGATCGGTCGGGCGCTGCTCGCACGCGGGCTGCGGCCCGAGGGCGTCGTCGCGGTGCTGACCGAGCGGACCCTGGACTGGACGGCAGCCGTCCTCGGCGTCCTCAAGGCGGGCGGCGTGTATCTGCCCATCGAGCCGCACTTTCCCGCGGCCCGCATCGCGACGACGCTCGCCCGGGCGGGCTGCGACCTCGTCGTCGCCGAGGAGGGCGGCGCCATCTCCGGTGACGCCTTCTCCGATGGCGCCTTCTCCGGTGACACCCTCTCCGTGGCGACCGCCTGCGCCGAGGGCCACCCGGACGGCGATCTCGGTGTGCCCGTCGCGGCGGACCAGCTCGCCTACATCTACTTCACGTCCGGCTCCACCGGCGAGCCCAAGGGCGCGATGTGCGAGCACGCGGGGTTCCTGAACCACGTACTCGCCAAGCTCGACGACCTCGGCATCGGCGCCGGACAGGTGGTGGCGCAGACCGCGCCCCAGTGCTTCGACATCTCCCTGTGGCAGCTGCTCTCCGCGCTGCTCGTGGGCGGGCGGACGCTGCTTGTGGAGCAGGACGCGATCCTGGACGTGCCGCGCTTCGTGGACACCGTCGAGCGCGGCCGGGTCAATGTGCTCCAGGTGGTGCCGTCGTACCTGGAGGCCGTCCTGGCCGAGCTGGACGCGCACCCCCGCGAACTGCCCGATCTGCGCTGTGTGTCGGTGACCGGCGAGGCGGTGAAGAAGGAGCTGGTGCGGCGCTGGTTCGCGGCGCGGCCCGGGGTCCGGCTCGTCAACGCCTACGGTCTTACCGAGACGTCCGACGACACCAACCACGAGGTCATGGACCGGGTGCCGGAGCACGACCGGGTCCCGCTCGGCCGGCCCGTCGCCAACGTGCGGATCTACGTCGTCGACGCGGACCTGGTGCCCGTGCCGCTCGGGGCGCCCGGCGAGATCGTCTTCTCGGGGGTCTGCGTCGGGCGCGGCTACGTCAACGACCCCGAGCGCACCAAGGCGGCGTTCGGCGAGGACCCGTACCGGCCGGGAGAGCGGCTCTACCGCAGCGGCGACCACGGACGCTGGCTGCCCGACGGGAAGCTGGAGTTCCTGGGCCGCCGGGACGGTCAGGTGAAGATCCGTGGGTTCCGCGTCGAGATCGGCGAGATCGAGAACGCGCTCCTTCGCGTGGACGGCGTCCGCGACGGCGCGGTGATCGTCGTACGGGGCACGCAGCTCGCCGCGTTCTGCGCGGGGCCGCGGCCGGTGGACGCGGGGGTCGTGCGGGAGCGGGTGGCCGCGTCGCTGCCCGCCTACATGGTCCCTGCCGTCGTGCACTGGCGCGAGCGGCTGCCGCTGACCGCCAACGGCAAGACCGACCGCCGGGCGCTCACCACGCTCGCCGAGCAGCTCGCCGGCGGCACCGACCTGCCCCGCACGGACGACGAGCGCAGGCTCGCCGCCGCCTGGGCCGACGTGCTCGGCGTCCCCGCCGACCGGATCGGCCGACGCGACCACTTCTTCGACCTCGGCGGCTCCTCGCTCTCCGCCGTGAAGCTGGTGATCGCCCTGGACCGGGCGATCACCCTCAAGGACGTCATCGACCACCCGGTCCTCGCAGACCTCGCAGACCTCGCGGATCTCGCGGATCTCGCAGGACCGCTCAAGCGGACGACTGCTCAGCTCCGATGAAAGAAGGAAGGAACACTCGATGCACCGCTCGACTCCGTCCCCGTTACCGGACGACATCTCGCTCTTCCCTGGCAGCCCACCCCTGCTGAGCGCCGCCACCGGCGGTGACCCCGAGGGCTGGGCTGCCGAGCACCACGAAGCGCTGCGGGCCGCCGTCGCCGACCACGGCGCTGTCCTGGTCCGCGGTCTCGGCCTCGCCGAACCCGACTCCATGACAGCTGTCTTCCGGCGCCTCGCCCACTCCCTGATGCCCGACCGGGAGCCGTTCGCGCCCCGGCGCAGGTACACGGAGGGCGTGTACTCGTCCACCAAGTGGCCGCCGAACCAGCCGATGTGCATGCACCACGAGATGAGCTACGCCCTGGAGTTCCCCGGCATGCTCCTGTTCGCCTGTCTTGAGGCGCCCGCCTCCGGCGGGGCGACCGGCGTCGCCGACGCGGCGGCCGTCCTGGCCGCGCTGCCCGCCGAGCTGACCGAGCGGTTCGAGAAGGAGGGCTGGCTTCTCGCGCGGTCGTACCACGACGAGATCGGGGCGTCGGCCGCCGAGGCGTTCGGCACCGACGACCACGACGCCGTCGCCCAGTACTGCCGTGCCCACGCCATCGACTTCGAGTGGCAGTCCGACGGCTCGCTGCGCACCCGGCAGCACCGCAGCGCCGTGATCCACCACCCGGTCGGCGGCCGGCGCCTCTGGTTCAACCAGATCGCCTTCCTCAGCGAGTGGACGATGGACGCCGAGGTGCGCGATTACCTCATCGACGTCTACGGCCCCGACGGGCTGCCGTTCACCACGCGCTTCGGCAACGGCGATCCGATCGGCGAGGACGTCGTCCGCGCGATCAACGAGGTGTACGACGCGCACACGCTCCGCGCGCCGTGGCGCTCCGGCGACCTGCTGCTTCTCGACAACCTGCGCACCGCGCACAGCAGGGAGCCCTTCGACGGCCCGCGCGAGGTCCTGACCGGACTCGCCGATCCCGTCCGGCTCGCCGACTGCGCGCCCACGGTCGAGGTGAGCGCCGCATGACCGGCACTGCTCCGGCCTTCGCCGTGATCTCCGGCCGACAGGTCCAAAAGGCGCTGTACACAAGGGAAGTGGAGATCGCCGGGCTGATCGAGGCCGTGTACCGGCTGCACGGGGCGGGCGAGACCGTGAACCCGCCGTCGTTCTTCCTGCGCTTCCCCGACCGTCCGTCGGCGCGGATCATCGCGCTGCCCGCCTCGCTCGGCGGGCCGCTGCGGGTGGACGGCCTGAAGTGGATCTCCAGCTTTCCCGGCAACACCGCCTCGGGCCTGCCCCGGGCGTCGGCCGTGCTGATCCTCAACGATCCCGACACCGGATACCCGTACGCCTGCCTGGAGAGCTCGGTCATCAGCGCCACCCGCACGGCGTCATCGGCGGTGCTCGCCGCCGACCAGCTGAGTCGCACCAGGTCCCGTCCGGCGCGCGTCGGCTTCCTCGGCACCGGGCTGATCGCCCGCTACGTCCACACCCATCTCGATGCCAACGGCTGGGAGTTCGACGAGACAGGCGTGCACGATCTGGCCGCGGACAGCGCGGCCGGGTTCCGCGGCTATCTGGAGCGGGCCGGGGTCAAGGGGCGGATCACGGTGCACGACACCGCCGAGACACTGATCCGCGAGAGCGACCTGCTGGTCGTGGCGACGATCGCCGCCGAGCCGCACGTCCACGACCTGTCGTGGTTCGACCACCACCCGCTGGTGCTGCATCTCTCGCTGCGCGACCTCGCGCCCGAGATCCTGCTGGCATCGTCCAATGTCGTCGACGACATCGAGCACTGCCTCAAGGCGGACACCTCCCCGCACCTGGCCGAACAGCTCACCGGTAAGCGGGAGTTCATCGACGGCACGCTGGAGGACGTACTTTCCGGACGGATCACCGTACCGGCGGACCGCACGGTGGTGTTCTCACCGTTCGGTCTGGGGGTACTCGACCTCGCGGTCGGCCGCTTCGTCCATGAAGAGGTGGCCCGGCGAGGCGAACTCCACGTCGTGGAGGGGTTTTTCAACGAGTTGAGCCGATACGGCTGACGGAATTTTTGTGGCGCACAAAGCGACACGGGGGACACAAGAGGGGGGCACACCATGCCTGTCATTTCCGATCCTGCAAGGTTCAATGAGGAACAGCTCTATGTCGACCTGAGGGCCGCGCTGGGGCTGCCGCTGTACTTGAAGTGCGAGGGGTTCAACTTCGCCGGTTCGATCAAACTGAAGGCCGCCACCGAAATGGTGGACGCCGCCGAGCGCGAAGGCCGGCTGCGGCCCGGTTCGGTGCTCGTCGAATCCTCGTCCGGGAACCTGGGGGTGGCGCTCAGCGTCATCGCGGCCAGCCGCGGCCACCGGTTCCTGTGCGTGACCGACGTGCGGTGCAACCAGCCGACGATCCGGCTCATGGAGGTGCTCGGCAGCCGCGTGCACGTCATCGAGGAGCCGACCGGGGACGGGGGGCTGCTGGGTGCGCGGCGCGCGTACGTGCGGGCGCTGTGCGCGGCCGACGACCGGTACGTGTGGCTCGACCAGTACAACAACGAGGCCAACTGGAAGGCGCACTACCGCACCACGGCCCCGGCCATCGCCGATCACTTCCCGCGCCTGGACGTCCTGTTCGTCGGGGCAGGCACCACGGGGACGCTGATGGGGTGCGCCCGGTGGTTCTGGCAGTGGAGGCGCCGGGTGAGCATCGTCGCCGTCGACAGCGTCGGCTCGGTGAGCTTCGGCGGGGCGCCGAGCCGGCGGCTGATACCGGGGCTCGGCACGAGCGTGCCGCCGCCCATGCTCGACAGGTCGTACATCGACGACGTGGTGCACGTCGAGGAGGCGGACACCGTCCGCGCCTGCCGGACCCTGGCGAGCCGGGGATTCCTCTTCGGCGGTTCGACGGGCACGGTGATCAGCGGCGCGCAGCGGTGGCTCGATCAGCACGGCCGACGCGGCATGACGGCGGTGGCGATCGCCCCGGACCTCGGTGAGCGCTACCTGGACACCGTCTACCGGGAGGGCTGGTCACCGGCCGAGCCCGAGACCGAGCCCGAGCCCGAGAACGAGACCGAGACCGAGACCGGGCGGAGCGAGGTGGCCGCGCTGGCCTGTCTGGCGAGCTGACCACCGGCGGCGGGGGGGGGGGGGGGGGGGGGGGGGGGGGGGGGGGGGGGGGGGGGGGGGGGGGGGGGGGGGGGGGGGGGGGGGGGGGGGGGGGGGGGGGGGG